>CAJGCI010000039.1 GCA_904501855.1 Oscillospiraceae bacterium
AAACGCGGGCTTCCGGAACCGGTACCGGTCCCGGAACCGGCGGAGGAGAGGACCGGAAAGAAAAAGAACGCAAAGAAACGCTGAGACAGGCATCTGAGCCCCTGGACGCACCCGCGTCCAGGGGACAGGTGCTTTTTTGATGGGAGGGACCTTTTTGGCGATCGGTGCCTTTAATATTGCCACGGAGATCTGCTGCGTGCTGTTTCTGCTCACCATGCTGATAGCGCTGGTGTACAAACAGGAGCGGAGCCGGTCTTTCATGTACATTATCCTGATCTTCCTCGCGGAGATCCTCTCCGTCGTGGCAGATCTGTTTTTCCGTTTCCGAAATGCCGGAAGCGCCGCGGGCGCGGGGATCTATGTGGACTATGCCATCTCCTACGCGGCCTATGTCTTCCTCGTCTGCAGTTTTTCCTGGTATTTTTTCGCCCGGTTCGAAGAGAAAGGCGCCCAGCGGATCCATCCTACTCTGCGCTGGTGGGTGGTGGCCTATTCCGTTTTCCTGGTGGTCCTTGTGGTCAGCTCCGTCTGGACCGGATGGTTTTTCCGCAATGACGGCTACGGAAGTCTTGAGCCGACGGAGTATTTCAACTGGGTGGCCTATATCTTTCTTCCGCTGATCCTGTTCGACTTCTATGTGATCTGGAGGCACCGCACGGTGCTGGGAAGAACGGAAACCGCCGTCATGTTCCTCTACGTCGTGCTGCCCAGCGCGGCCTACGTTCTGGATATGCGGTACTCCACGGTGCTGGCGCACCTGGCCCTGACCCTTGTCGCCAGCATGCTGTACATCTTTGTGGAGACGGAACAGGAAAAGAGACTGATCCGTACCCGTCAGGAACTGGCGGAGATGCATCTCAATTCCATGACCGCGCAGATCAATCCCCACTTTATCCATAACACCCTCAGTTCCATCGAGAGCCTCGCCCGCAGCAGGCCGGAGGAGGCCCGGGCGCTGATGAACAGCTTTTCCGAATACATGAGCGACAGCTATATGGATATGACGAAGCGTCCCGTCATCCCGTTCTGGGAGGAGATGGAACATGTGGAGCACTATCTGGCCATCGAGAAGGTGCGCTTTCCGAACCTTGTGGTGGTGACGGATCTGGAGGCGCTGGATTTCCCCGTGCCCTGTCTTTCCGTTCAGCCGCTGGTGGAGAATGCGGTGAAGCACGGGATCTGCCGGGTGCGGAAGAGCAGCGGAACGGTGACCATCACCTCCCGGGAGACGGACAGGGCGTTCCTGGTGACGGTCACGGATGACGGCGCGGGGTTCGATCCTGCGGCGGAGCCGGATACGACGAGGCCTCATCTGGGGATCGAAAACACCGCAAGAAGGCTGGAGATGCTGTGCGGAGGAACACTGACCGTGCAGAGCCGGCCCGGTGTCGGAACGGAATGCAGGATGGTCCTGCCGAAGGAGGGGAAGAGATCATGACCGCATTGTGTGTGGATGATGAGATCCTGCTTCTGGAGGCTCTGACAAGAGCCGTAAAGAACTGTTCGCCCCCGATGGAGGTCGTGTCCATCGATGACGAACACGAGGCCCTGCAGTGGGCAGAGCATCATGACGTGGACGTGGCGTTTCTGGATATCCGCCTTCATGACATGGACGGACTGGAACTGGCGGAAAAACTGCGCAGGATCCATCCGGATCTTCCCATTGTGTTCTGCACCGGGTACCGGGACTACGCGCTGGATGCGTTTCAGGTGCATGCCTCCGGTTATCTGACGAAACCCATCCGTTCGGAAGCGGTGCAGAGGGAACTGGATCACATCTTCGGCGAGAAGAAAAAGCAGCCGCTGCTGCGGGCGCAGTGCTTCGGATCCTTCGAGGTGTTTGCCGGAGAGGAACCGCTTCATTTCAAACGGGCCAAGACGAAGGAACTGCTGGCCTATCTCATCGACCGGCGGGGAGCCAGCGTCAGTGCGCGGGACCTGCATTCCCAGCTCTGGGAGGGCGAAGCGGAGAAGAAGGATCTCAATTATCTCCATCAGCTCACCTCGGATCTTCGGAAGACACTGAAGAGCGTGGGAGCGGAGAAAATACTGGTCTCCCATTCCCGGGGATACTCCGTGGATCCGGAACTGATCGACTGTGATTACTACCGGTTCCTGGCGGGAGAGGAGAGCGCCGTGCGTCGTTTTACCGGGGAGTACATGACCAGTTACAGCTGGTCCGAGTTCACCTGCGCCTATCTCCAGTCCAGATCCGGAGTCGTTCCAAACCTCGGAAAGGGGAAGAAAAAGAAAAAATCTTAAAAAATATTAAAATTTGTGAAAAAAGACGGGAGTGCCCCGTCTTTTTTGTTTCATATGGAAAAATTTCAAAAATTTAAAACAACAGTCTTAAAAAAAGTGTTGGAAAACGAAATCGCGGAAAGCCGCGGAAAAAGGGGAGAATTACAGCATATTACACAATCTGTCAGTGTTTTGTCAGCACCTGCTGATACATTATGTATATCCTGAACGGAAAACTATCCCCATTTATAATGTAAAGAAAAGGAGGAAACTTCATGAGGAAACCCAGGAAGATACTGTCGATGCTTCTCGTGGCATGCATGCTGGTCATGCTGCTGCCCGTGGGAGTATTGGCAGCCAGCAATACGGATCCGGTGAGTGATCCCGAAGGCGCATACACGCTGAATATCGTGAACGATTCCGACGTGCTGATGCTCTTTAAGGTCACCCGGAACGGCAATACGGAATCGTATACCGTCGGTGCCGGCGAGACTCTCCCGATTGGAATCAATGAGGGAGATCGGTTTACGGTGGAAAAAGTCGGAAACAGCAACTACAAGGTGCTGTCCGAATCCGCCTCGTTCCAGAGCGGTGATTATGAAAATGTGATCGCGAAGGAATTCTCCCACAAGGTGGGCGCCGGATTCAAGACCGGCGAGCAGCACATCTATGTGCAGAAAGACGGATCCACCTACGAAGGAGAAGTGGCGACCATCAACGGCACCCTTGCAGTAAAAGGATCCAAGATCGACTGCCCCGCAAAGATCAAGAGCAACACCAGTTCCGGTGCCACGATCGGCATTACCGTCAACGGCACGGAAAAGACCACCACGGTCAGCGGAAACTTCGCATCCAGCAACACCAACTCCAGCACCGCGCAGAGCAACGGTACGAAGCTGACCAACGGAATGAACGAGTTCTTCCAGACCATAGTATCGGATATCCCGGGTTATGATGCGGAACGTTATGATATCATCAACGGAAAGATCACCGGAAAGACGGTATCCAGCGGCGGATGCAACTCCACCACCACGACGGAGTACACGGTGGACAGCAGTCCGGCGGTATACATCCCGCTGGAGGATCAGATCATCGATATCGTCGATGAAGTGGAACTGGGCGACATCACCCTGACCTACACCACGGAAGTCGAAGCCAAGGTCGGCAGCGTGGAATTCAATGTCCTGAACGGCGAACGTCTGGACGACCTTCACAGCAAGATGACCATCAATACGGTGACCAGCCTCATGGGGATGCTCTCCGGCGGCGCAGCCAGCGAAGGCACCGGCATGTCCATGGACGGCCTTGCCGGGCTTCTGAGCAACCCCGATCTGATGAGCCTCATCGCGATCGAAGCCCTGGACAACATGCCCAAGGGTTACACAGCGGTCCTCAAGGAAGTGGATAAGGGCGACGGCCTTTATGAAGGACTGGTGTATGAGATCCCCATGACGGAGACCATGTTCATCAACATCGACATGGACGTCATGATGCAGGACGCTCTCGGCAGTACCCTGTTCAATATTGCCAAGGGACAGATGCCGGCGGAGATGCTGGAGATGGAGATCCTTCTTCCGGTGAGCATCGGCCAGAGCTTTGCCCTGCAGGATATTCGAATGGGTCAGTACACTCTGACGATCGAGTCTCCCGGCGAAGGCTGGTATCCCGCAGCAGAAAACACCTTTAACGTCAACATCACGGACGGCGGAAAAGTCAGCGGGCTCGGCGGCAATCATGTCTACGGCTCCATCCGCACCAGAGATCTCATCGATCCTCTGACTTCCGCCATGGGCATGGATCTGGGCTGTCTCGGCAGCCTGGCCGGATTAATGCTCGGCAGCAACACGGTAAAATTTGTCAATACCAACGGTGTGGTATTTAACCACAAACTCAATCATATCGAATTCACCAACGCCACTCTCGAAGTGGACGAAGCCGGCCAGGTCAAGACCACCGGCATCCCCGGCGCCACCTTTATGCTGGTGGACCGCGACCGCATGAACGCCCTCATCGACTCCCTGCTGGGCATGGGAAGCGCCGTGGTCAACAGTGTCGTGGGTGGTATCCGCTTTGACGAACTGCTGGGATTCCAGCAGCAGATCAATGACACGGAGGAAGAAGGCGAAGAGATCGAAGCCGATCCCGGCATGATCGAACGGATCCTGGTCTCGGTCCTCGCTCTCGGCGACCGACTGGATGGCTTCAATGTGCCGGCCATTCTGGAATCTGTAGCGGATGAGAACGGTCTGGTGACCTTCGGTCCGGAAAACAACGTTACCATGCAGAAACTGCTTGACCTGATCCCGGTCCTTGCCGATGCGGCACAGGGCATCGGCAGCATCATTCCGGGCTCCGGCGGCTCCTCCGATCCGGCAGAACCCGGTGAAGGCGAAGGCGGCGAAGGCGGCGAAGGCGGCGGAAGCTCCTCCGGCTCCGGCGGACTCGTAGATCTCAGCGGCCTGGATATGGGAACCATCCTTCAGCTGCTCAACGCTCTCGGCGATCCCGATCAGATCAGTGCATTCGGCGGTATGCTGCAGTCTCTCAGCGGCATGGGCTCCGGCAGCGGCGATTCCGGTGAAGAACCGGCAGAACCCTCCGAACCCTCCGAACCTTCCGATCCTTCGGAGGATCCCGAGGAACCCGCAGAAGAGGGAACCGATCCGATGACCGTCATCATGAACCTGCTGCAGGAATTCGGCGGCGGCGACCTTGGAACGGCGATGCTGAACTTCCTGGGTGTTTCCGAAGGCAGATTCCCCACCGGCAACTACATCCTGATCCAGGAGAAAGTCCCCGAGGGACGTGTCCGCAACCCGATGATGTATGTCTTTGAGAATGAATGGAACGCGGAAGAGAGAGAATATCACACCTATGCCAGTGTGGATCTCGCGGGCGTCATGTCCAATGAACAGATGACGATCTTCGGTGAACAGCTGAGTCAGTCCTACGAACAGCTCAGCGCGATCTTCGGTGAGACGGCTGGTGCGGCGGACAACGGTCTGGATCTGTTCCGTCAGCTCCTGGGTGAAGGAGACAGCTATGATTCCACGGTCCTGTTTGATACATGGGACGCTCTCGTGGCACAGATCACGGCCCAGATCGAAGCAGCAAGAGCTGCTGCGGAGGCCTCCGAGGAACCGGGTGAAGATCCCGAACCGGTCGACCCGGCAGAAGATCCTGCCCCCGGTGATGACACCGAGCCTTCGGATGATGCGGATCCCGTGGAACCCCTGGATCCGGAGAACCCGTCGGCCAGCGTCTCCGAGAGCGTGAGAGCGGGTCTCGTGGATCTGGTGAATCAGGTGCTGAACACCTATATCCCCAAGGCTACGGTCCTGTCCTACTTCACGAACCTCATTTACCGGAACACCGGAAACTTCTTCGAAAGTCAGGAAGAAGTGGCAGCTCTGATCTCGGCGCTGGCAACCGATGAGGAGTATACCTTCACGGACTTCAACAACAAGATCAAGAGCATGCTGGAAGATGCGAACTTCGTGCTCAACGGAGAAGTGAACCGCAACTGGTACTACTATGACGTCAGCCCGAACATCTTCACGAACGTCAATGTCGCGTACCATTACATCCTCAATCAGCTGCTTCCTCCCGAACTTGCCAGTGTGATCGAGAGAGCCATTCAGGGATACGTGGATGACGGAGAGGCTCTGGTGGATGAGATCATAGAATCCATCGCCAATGACGGCCAGGAACCGGATACTCCCGAGACCCCGGATGAACCGGATGCACCGGATCTTCCCGGAACTCCGGATGATCCCGGCTCCGGCAGCGGCAACAGCGGAAGCGGCCTGATCGGCGGCATCGGAGACTTTATCCGAGGTATTATCGGTATCTTTAAACGCTGGTAAAGCACGCACTTACATGAATCGGCCGAGATAGACCGATCCTTGAACAGGAATGGGGTCCCCACTCCATTCCTGTTCTCCCATAAATAAACCAGTAAAAGAGAGGATAGAGAATGGATCTGCTGGCTCTGATCAATCAGGGAATCATCGCGATCAACAATACCGGCCTGAGTGGAATTATCTATCAGGCATGGATCGTTGTGGTCTATATCGTGGTGGCGGTTTTCTGTCTATTTTACCGCCGGAACTACGGATATGGCTGGTTTCGCGCCCTGTTGATCCCACTGCTGTTCCTACTTTCTCTTGACATCTTCATCCTTCTCGTGGGATGGGCGCTGAGCGGCTTCACCACTTTCGGACAGAAAGATTTTGTATACGGATGCTGCTTCGTTCCCTTGATGGCCATCGGCTTCGGACGGCTCATGAAAGACGACTGGCGGAGAATGTTGGATTTCATGACGCCCGGATATCCCCTCGCCCTGGCGGTCGTCAAGATCTCCTGCTGCTTTGTCGGATGCTGTTTCGGCTATCCGGTGAAGCACGGACTCTACAATCCGATCTTTGAACAGGAACTGTTTCCCGTTCAGATCCTGGAAGGGATCGTGGCACTGATCGTGTGCTTTATCTGTGCTTTCATCGCGAAGAGGGAGGCCTACCGCGTCACAGGGCGCATGTACCCGATCTTTCTCATCCTCTTTGGCGGTACCCGGTTTTTCCTGGAGTTTTTAAGGCTCAACATCAAATTGTTCTGGGGCATCTCTTTCCTCGCCCTGTGGGCATTGCTGATGGTGGCCGTGGGGGTCGTCTGGCTCGTGCTGGACGCCAGGAGAGAACGAAAGGGCCGCCGAACATAAGCGATCCGGAAACGGATTCTTCTCTGGTACCAGCCGTATTTTATGCGGCTGGTATTCTTTTTAAAAAAAGATGTAAAGTTAGCTTGACATCAGTAAAAGAGTGTGTTATTCTGCAGATGTAAAGGGAACTTTACATCATTGAGAAAGAGGTGAGAGCTTGAAAAACCGAATCGAAGAGATCCGCAAGGAGAGGGGGATCCTCCAGGAGGAATTCGCCAAGGCCATGGGTGTTTCCCGGCAGACCATCAGCTCTCTGGAGCGTGGACGGTACAATCCCTCCATCTTGCTTGCGTATCATATTGCAAAGTATTTTGACATGACCATAGAGGAGGTCTTCCAGTTTGAGGAGGACCCCGAAGGAGGTATCTGAACATGAGCAGAAACGATAAGCGTTTTTTGGCCAATATCATAGAGATCGTCATCGGAGCAGTCCTGCTGGTGCTGGGAATCATCGGCATCATCGATGAGTTCTGGACGGGGATGGGAACGGCTCTGATCGTGGTAGGTATGCTGATGTTTATCCGCCAGATCCGTTACCGCACCAATGAGGATTTCAAGGAAGAAATGGATATCAGGGAGAAGGATGAACGGAACAGATACATCGCCATGAAAGCCTGGTCCTGGGCCGGGTATCTGTTCGTGATGCTCGCCGCCGTGGGCACCATCCTCATGAAGATCCTGGGACAGGAGACCATCATGATGGTGCTGTCCGGATCCGTGTGTGTCATCCTGGTGTTCTACTGGGTCTCCTACATGATCCTGCAGAAGAAATACTGATATGTCGGGCAATGATCGAAACCCTGTCTCACACGGAGACAGGGTTTTTGATATCTCGGGAAACAGGTTGCACTTGAGTTCACGACGGGACAATGATATATTTAGCAGAGCAATACGAACCGCCCCGAGGAACGTTCGGGGCCAATGGAGGAAAACACGTGGATATATACGAAGAGATCGAACTGGAAGACTGCCCGTACTGCGGAGGCGCCGGCCTGCTGGAGGAAGAAGGCGGATGGAGCTGGTATGTGATGTGCATGGACTGCGGATCCCAGACGGCGTCCTTTGACTTCAAGACCCGGGATGAGCGGAAGGCAGCGGCACAGAAGGCCGCCAATCTCTGGAATATGGGAAAGGTAGTCCGGAGCGATCTGGGCGAATAAGACAGAAGGGGGCATTCCTGTGAAAGCAAGATACCCTGTAATTGCTATACTGATCCTGTCGCTGCTGCTGTGTCTTGCCGGCTGCGGCAGCACGGCAGCGGAGAACACCCCGGGGTCCGTGGAGACGGTGACGGATTCTGCGAAGGAAAGCGGCGCTCTGAACGATTTCACGACTGAGACGCTGGACGGTTCGGAGTTTTCCCCGGAGACGCTGGCTGCCGCGGATCTTACGGTACTGAACATCTGGCAGACCACCTGTCCGCCCTGCATCCGGGAGATGCCGGAACTGGCGGAACTGGAGAAGGAACTGCCGGAGCGGGTGCGCTTTGTCACCTGGTGCCTGGACGGTTCCTACGCGGAGGAGGAGACCCGGTCCATCCTGACGGATGCCGGCTTTGAGGGCACCACCATCATTGCCGCCGACGGGGATCTCATGACATTCCTGCAGACGGTACAGTATACTCCCACCACGGTGTTTATCGACAGTGAGGGGAATCTCATCGGAGAACCGGTGATCGGCGCGTTCCAGAAGCCAAAGGTCATGTATATGCAGAAGATCAACGAAATGCTCAGTGCACTGGGAAAACAGGAGCTGGCGGCATGAAGAAGAAAACAGCAACCATCATACGCTGGGGGATCCTGATTCTCGCAGCGTGTTTTATTATCCTGGGGATCGTGACGGAAGAGCCCGTCCTCATCCTTCAGAAGGCGGTGAGAGTATGTCTGGAATGCATTGGGATCGGATAGATCCCGGAGGACAGGGAAGACTTCGCCTCACCATCCAGATCGTCACGGCGGTGATCCTCAACGGCTACGCCGCGGGATTTGCCGGGGGGAAGATCTATGCCGGTGACCTGAAGAAGGTATGTGTTCCGGTGCTCAACTGCTACTCCTGCCCCGGTGCGGTGGGTTCCTGTCCCATCGGAGCTCTGCAGACTCTGCTGGGCTCACATGGAAGGTTTCCCTTCTATGTGCTTGGGACTCTGATGCTCTTCGGAATCCTGCTGGGACGGGCCGTGTGCGGATTTCTCTGTCCCTTCGGACTGGTGCAGGATCTGCTGGGAAAGATCCCGGTAAAAAAGCTGCGTGTTCCGAGGAGGATCGACCGGCCGGCAAGGTATGTGAAATATATCGTGCTGGCACTGCTGATCCTGATCCCGGTCCTGTCAAAAGTCGGGGAGCCGGTATTCTGCAAGTATCTGTGTCCGGCAGGAACCCTGGAAGCGGGGCTCCCGCTGATGATCGCTGATCCGGCACTGAGGGTGCTGCGTGGTGCGCTGTATCACTGGAAGATCGCGCTGCTGGTGATCATTCTGGTGTCGGCGGTCTTTATTCCCCGGTGCTTCTGCCGGTATCTGTGCCCGCTGGGTGCCTTCTATTCCTTCTTTCAGCGCTTCAGTTTCTGTCAGATGGAGGTACTGGAAGATCGTTGTGTGGGATGTCACAAGTGCAATGACGCCTGTCCCATGGCACTGGATGTGACGAGGGAGATCCAGTCCGGGGAATGTATCGGCTGCGGAAGATGCAAAGCCGTCTGCCCGGAAAAGGCCATCGGCAGGGGATGGAAGAGCCATTCGGTTAAGGTATAAACTGTATAGAGAAGACCCTTTCTGCCGAAATCTGTGATGGCGGAAAGGGTCATATTATTAAAGAGCGCATCACAAATCCCCCAACCTGTGATGCGCTCTCCCTGCTGCCGATAAACGGTTCAGGGAACAGTTTTCATTTGGTTTCTAAAGTAAACCAATGAAAAGCTAGGTATCAAGTTTTGTCCACATTTCAATATCTTTATTGAACTTATGCTGATGTCCCACGGCGGCTTCCATAACGTCATGGTAATACCAGACCGCAGGATCTACATCCGGGAATACGCTTTCTTCTATGAAGTGATCCACGGATTTGATATCCGGGGTCCGTTCCAGGGCCTCGTTGAGGATGGCCACCAGCTGGGCCCGGGTCACTTTCTGATCCGGACGGAAGGTGCCGTCCGCATATCCGGCGATGAGTCCGAGCGCACTGGACTTGTCGATGGCAGCCTGTGCCCAGTGTCCGCGGATATCGGAAAAGGGAGATGCATCCGCAGTGTTCCCGTCAAACAGAGATGCGGCGATGGCTGCCACTTCCCCTCTGGTGACGGAAGCATCCGGGCGGAAAGAGCCGTCGGGATAGCCCTTCATGATGCCGAGGGCGGAGACGGCCCGGATCTGTGCCTCACCCCAGTGACCGGCAATGTCCGAAAAACCGGGGGCTGAGGCATCATCCGGCCGGTCTTTCAGAAGGCCGGAGATCATGGAGGCCACTTCGGCACGGGTAGCGCTTTTGCCGGGACGGAAGGTCCCGTCGGTGTAACCGCTGACATAGGGGTTATGTTCGGCGGTGTTCAGATATCTGGTTTCACGGACCGTGACGGGGATGCTCTCATAGGCGACAGTATCCGCCGGAAGGATCTCGAGGATCCGGTTGGCCATGGTGCGGTGTCCGTTGATGGTGGGATGGACCATTCCCAGGAGCATATCCATGTACATGCCGTTGGTAAATGCGGGAAGGTCATAGATCTCCGTTCTGGAGACATCGGCAAAGAGATATTGCCCGGAAAAACGGCTGCCCTGCTTCATGTAGCTGTTCATGGCGGCGGTGATCAGGTCAAAGGCCCTGCCGATGGTGATGAGGGAGGCATCGGTGAGTTTCGTGGTCTTCAGAGGGTTGTACATGCCCACGGCCACTAAAGTCACATCCGGATTGATGGCATAGATATCTTCCATGATGCAGTCCCAGTTCTCAGTAAAGTTCCGGTATCCTTCCCACATGCCCTGTACGAATCCCGTGACGATCCCGGTGAGAGATTCCGCGGTTCCTGCAAGACTTAGCAGGGTGGAGAGAGCCTGACCGTAGCTCCCGGTTTCCTCCAGGATATCCCGGACACGGTTCGTCACTTCCGTGTTTTTGGAAGCGTCGATGGCCCGGACCATTCCGTAATTGAGAATGTCATTGGAACCGATCTCCAGGGTGATAAGATCCGATCCCTGAATGGCCGGACGGTATTCCGGCCGGTGACGGTAGACATCTTCCACACTGGTCTTGCCGATACGAAACAGATAATCATCTCCTTCGTAATCCTCTTCCAGCATATAACGCAGTTCCACGGTGCGGAATCCGGTGCGGGCCAGAGGGATCATGTCCTCCGCCACCTGATCGGCGACCAGCGCCGGGTAGGATACTGCGATTTTTGCGTACCCTTTATACTCGTAATTGTATGGACCGTATCCTGCCGGGATGCTGTCTCCCAGTACCGTATACTTACGGTAGGGCCTGGCTCCGGAGACTTCCGCAAAAACGGAGACGGATAGGACGGAGAACAGGAGCAGCATGGACAGAAACAGTGCAGTCAGACGCTTCGAATGAGTCATGTTGTTTCCTCCGATATTCCTGCAGCCGTCCTCAGCCCTTGGAAACAGAGGTCCAGCACTCCTTGTCGGCATTGAATTCATAGGTGTGCGTATTGGCCGCTTCCATTACCGGAACATAGTAGTATGTATGTGTATCCGTTACATCGGAGAAGGTCACTTTGTCCGGGAAAAGATACATGCTTGCCATATCCACATCGCGGTCAAGTGCCGCATAGATCATAGTCACAAGCTGTGCCCGGGTGATGTTGGAATCCGGACGGAAAGTGCCGTCGGCATAGCCGGCAACCAGACCGAGAGAAACGGCTTTCTTCACATAGGGTTCCGACCAGTGACCTTTGATATCCGAGAAATTCACATCCTGCAGCTCCGCGGGATCGTCGAACAGCTTAGTGAGGATGGCAGCAGCTTCACCGCGGGTAATTGCGCGATCCGGACGGAAGGTCCCGTCCGAGTAGCCGCTGACCAGATCCAGAGAAGCAATGGTGTGAATCTGATTTTCGCCCCAGTGACCGGAGATATCCCGGAATCCGGGATCCCCGTTCGGGTTTTTATAGGAATCCTGAAGCAGTGCACACAGCATGGAGGCTACTTCCGCTCTGGTGGCCGTAGCCTGGGGACGGAAGGTGCCGTCGGAGTAACCGGAGACAAAGGCTTTGTGGTCTTCGGTATTCAGATATTTCGGCGCGGGCTTTGCAGTTTTTGCCCTGGAGGTACGATCCTCAAGACCCAGTACGCCGAGGATCTTCCTGGCAATGCTGCGATGTCCTTCCTCCGTGGGATGGACAAAGCCGACCATCTGGGTATTGAAGGCGTCGGAGGTGAAGGGAGGAACGGTATAGATCTCCGTATCTTCTACATTCACAAAGGTGTAGCGGCTGTGATATGCACTCTGAAACTGCATGAACATGTTCATCCGGCCGATGACCACGGCAAATGCCTTGCCGATGGTGACGGCGGAGGCGCTCATGAGTTTGGTGGTCTTCAGCGGATTATAGAGACCCACTGCAATGACCTTCGCATCCGGATTGAGGTCATAGATGCTCTTCATGATGGCTTCCCAGTTCTGCATGAATCCGGCCAGACCCGTCATCATGCCCTTGACGAATGCGGCGCCCATGGCACCGGTCTCGGTGAGCTGTTCCGACAGCTGAACGACCTTTACCAGCGCATCCATGGAATCCCCGCCGGCGGCGAGTGTATCGTTGATGGCATTTTCCACCTTGCGGAGGGTCTTCTCATCGGTGATGGCAGCCTTTGCATAGGAAAAGGCATAATTGAGTACGTCATTGGAACCGAGATGGACGGTGATAAGATCCGCCCGGGCGATGGATTCGGGGAAGTAGTTGCGGTAGTATTCCTTGTCCTCCGTAAATTTGGACAGGGAGAACAACGCATCGTCCCCCTCATAGGAGTGGTCCAGCATATACCGCAGTTCGGCGGTACGGAATCCGGTGCGGCCGAGAGGGATGAATTCTTCTGCTGCATTGTCTGCCACGATGGCAGGGTAGGCGGTATCCACACGGGCAAAT
>CAJGCI010000040.1 GCA_904501855.1 Oscillospiraceae bacterium
GTTTCACAGTTCTTCAGGGTATTCAGACCCTTCTGAAGAGCCGGGGAATTGGACTTGTCAGTCGACTGAGCTCTGCCCTTTCTTACCAACTGGTTAAAAGTAGGCATTGTTTTCCTCCTTTCCTCTAAAATACCCCTGAAATACGCTGAAATTCATCAGTTTTTCAGGTGGGAAAATGCAACTGGGCATAATAAGCCCATGCAAAAATGGATTTTAGCATAATTAACAAATTGCGTCAAGATTTTTTTGCAGAATAGCAAAAAATTGTTTAACTGAAAATAATGTGGTTTTTTAACCCATTTTTATCGAAAAAAACAGAACGGATCGGGAATATCAACCCGTATCCGTTCTGTCGATTGTAAGGATTACAGTGCGTTGGTCTTATTCACAAGAGCAGAAAGATCAACGTAATCTTCCGTATAGATCTCTTCCTCATTGGTTCTTGCATCGAAGGAACGATACATATCAAGACCAGTACCGGCAGGGATCAGTTTACCGATAATAACGTTTTCTTTCAGTCCGACCAGATGGTCGACCTTGCCCTTGATGGCAGCATCGGTGAGGACCTTGGTAGTCTCCTGGAAGGATGCAGCAGAAAGGAAGCTGTCGGTCGCAAGAGATGCCTTGGTGATACCCATGAGAAGCTGAGTATAAGTGGCAAGTTCCAGTCCCTCTTCCCCGCTGTTGATCAGTTCCTTCACGCGGCGATTCTCCGCTTTCAGTTCGGAGATATCCACGGTGGAACCTTCCAGTAGATTGGTGGAACCGGGGTTCTCGACGCGCACTTTACGCATCATCTGACGAACGATGACTTCAATGTGCTTATCGTTAAGTTCGACACCCTGCTGACGGTAAACCTTCTGAACTTCCTGCGTGATGTAGGCACGGACACCGGGTCTTCCGAATTCATCTTCGTTGATACCGCGGATACGAAGTACATCATGAGGATTCAGAGCACCGGCTGTCAGCTCCTGTCCTTTTTCCACATGGTCACCGGTGTGAACCAGCAGGCCAGCAGAGTGAGGAACATTGAAGGAAAATGCTTCGCCATCATTGTCACTGACAACAGTAACGGCATGCATAACGCCCTTCTTCGCTTCCTCAATGGTGACCGTGCCTGTCACTTCAGACAGAACTGCCATCTTCTTCGGTTTGCGGGCTTCAAACAGCTCCTCCACTCGAGGAAGACCCTGCGTGATATCCTCACCGGCAACACCGCCGGTATGGAACGTACGCATCGTCAGCTGAGTACCGGGCTCACCGATGGACTGAGCGGCGATAACACCGACGGATTCGCCGGAATTGACTGGGCGTCCAAGAGCAAGGTTGATGCCGTAGCACTTGGCACAAACACCGCTCTTTGCCTCGCAGGAAAGAACGCTGCGGACAAAGACCTTGGTCAGGCCGTGTGCTTCCAGGATCTCTGCGTCTTCTTCCCGGAACATGTGGTCCGAATCAAACAGGACTTCGCCGGTCTTCGGATCGGTAACATTTTCAACCGGATAACGGCCGTGAATGCTGACGCCGAAGGACTGAACTTCCTGTCCGCGGTCATATACGGCAGATGCCCACACGCCATCGGTGGTTCCGCAGTCATCCTCACGGATGATGACATCCTGGCTGACATCGACCATACGACGGGTAAGGTAACCGGAGTCAGCAGTACGAAGTGCGGTATCGGCCAGACCCTTACGGGCGCCTCTGGAAGACGTAAAGTATTCCAGAACGGTAAGGCCTTCACGGTAGTTTGCCTTGATGGGGATCTCGATGGTCTTACCGGAAGTGTTCGCGATAAGTCCGCGCATACCGGCAAGCTGACGGATCTGAGCCATGGAGCCTCGGGCACCGGAATCGGCCATCATGTAAATGGGGTTATACCGGTCGAGGTTCTCCTGCAGTGCTGCAGTAACGTCTTTTGTCGTCTGTTCCCACTGGCTGACGACGAGGCGATAACGCTCGTCATCCGTAATGAATCCACGCTTGAACTGCTTTTCAATCTGAATGACCTGCTTCTCAGCATCGGTGATCAGGTTCCGCTT
Organism: Oscillospiraceae bacterium; assembly: GCA_904501855.1. GTDB lineage: Bacteria > Bacillota > Clostridia > Oscillospirales > Oscillospiraceae > UBA2922. The sequence goes on from CAJGCI010000040.1 coordinate 2,040, forward strand.
TGCTTCCGGAACGGTCATATCAAAGATGGAGATGGTAATGGCAGCCTTGGTGGAGTATTTGTAACCCATTGCCTTGACGTTATCAAGGACCTCCGCGGAAATGGTGAAACCATGTTTCTTGATGCATCGATCGATGATGTTGCCAAGCTGCTTCTTGCCAACCTGGAAGCTGATCTCATGATCAAACATATGTTCCGGATCGGTACGGTCCACATAGCCAAGATCCTGCGGGATGGGCTCGTTATAGATGATACGGCCAACAGTTGTCGTGATGATGGCTTTCCGTTCCACACCGTCGATGGTCTTGGTAACACGCAGACGGATGGGAGCATGCAGTCCGATGAAGCCTTCATTGTAAGCCATGAGCGCTTCATTGGAATCACGGTAGCAGAGAACCGGGCTGTAGGTAGCCGGTGTCTTCCCTTCTGCCTCGGCCTGCTCGTTTGCCGCGTTGAACTCATCTCCGTCAACGGGAACTCCGGCCTCCAGACCCGTATCACCGGGATCTTTCACGATAACAGTCTCCGCACCCTTTTCCGCCTTGCCGATACGGAGCATGGTCAGGTAGTAGGAACCGAGGATCATATCCTGAGTCGGTACCGTGACGGGATGACCGTCCTGCGGGCGGAGCAGGTTGTTGGCGGACAGCATCAGAATGCGGGCTTCCGCCTGAGCTTCGGCGCTCAGAGGAACGTGGATAGCCATCTGGTCGCCGTCGAAGTCGGCGTTGTACGGAGTACAAACCAGCGGATGCAGGCGAAGCGCTCTTCCTTCTACAAGGATCGGCTCGAATGCCTGAATGCCGAGACGGTGAAGCGTGGGAGCACGGTTCAGAAGGACCGGGTGCTCTTTGATCACGAACTCCAGCGCATCCCATACTTCCGTGCGCTGCTTATCAACCATCTTCTTCGCGCTCTTGATATTGTTGGCGATACCATCCTGTACCAGCTTTTTCATGACGAAGGGCCGGAACAGCTCGATAGCCATCTCTTTGGGAACACCGCACTGATAGATCTTAAGGTCAGGACCGACAACGATAACGGAACGGCCGGAATAGTCAACACGTTTTCCGAGAAGGTTCTGACGGAAACGGCCCTGCTTGCCTTTCAGCATATCGGAAAGGGATTTCAGTGCTCTGGAATTGGCACCGGTAACCGCTCTTCCGCGACGTCCGTTGTCGATCAGGGAGTCCACCGCTTCCTGGAGCATACGTTTCTCATTGCGCACAATGATGTCCGGAGCATTCAGCTGAAGCAGTCTCTTAAGACGGTTGTTTCTGTTGATGACTCGGCGGTAAAGATCGTTCAGATCGGAAGTGGCAAATCTGCCGCCGTCCAACTGGACCATGGGACGAAGTTCCGGAGGAATGACCGGAAGCACGTCAATGATCATCCATTCAGGACGGTTACCGGACTGACGGAAAGCATCCACCACTTCAATACGTTTGAGGATCTTTGCCTTTTTCTGTCCGGAAGCCTTATCCAGCTCTTCACGCAGCTGCACGGAGAGAGCTTCACAGTCGACCTGTTCCAGAAGCCTTTTAATGGCTTCGGCACCCATACCGGCTTCAAAATCATCTTCGTATTTTTCTTTCAGATCACGGTACTCTTTCTCAGTGAGAAGCTGATTCTTCTCAAGCGGAGTATAGCCGGGATCAATGACGATGTAGTTTGCAAAGTACAGAACCTTTTCCAGCATTCTCGGAGTGAGGTCCAGAATCAGTCCCATACGGCTGGGAATTCCCTTAAAGTACCAGATGTGAGATACGGGAGTGGCCAGGACGATATGTCCCATGCGCTCACGACGCACCTTGGCGCGAGTGACCTCAACGCCGCAGCGATCACAGATCTTTCCCTTATAGCGGATCTTCTTATACTTGCCGCAATGGCATTCCCAATCCTTCGTAGGCCCAAAGATCCGTTCACAGAACAGACCGTCACGTTCGGGCTTCAGAGTGCGGTAGTTGATAGTCTCAGGTTTCTTTACCTCACCATAAGACCAGGACATGATAGTTTCCGGAGAGGCAATTCCAATCTGTATGGCATCAAAAGGTGAATAACTCATATTAATTGTCCTCCTCTTCATCAATATAACTATCGGAAAAATCCATTGCCAGGTCATCCTGTTCGGGGACATCCTCAATGGTATATCCTTCTGCTTCGATCTCAGAATCGGAAGAAACCATCTCTTCTTTATAATTAATGAAGGTATCTTCTTCCTCATCATCCTTCAGCTCGATCTCTTCTCCGTCCTTATCCAGGACTTTGACATCGAGGCAAAGGGACTGAAGCTCTTTAACAAGGACCTTGAAGGATTCCGGCACGCCGGGAGTGGGAATGTTCTCACCCTTCACGATCGCCTCGTAAGTCTTGACACGTCCGGTGACATCGTCCGATTTCACCGTCAGGATCTCCTGCAGCGTATAGGCGGCGCCGTAAGCTTCCAGAGCCCAGACTTCCATTTCACCGAAACGCTGACCGCCGAACTGAGCTTTACCGCCCAGAGGCTGCTGAGTAACAAGGCTGTAAGGACCGGTGCTGCGGGCATGGATCTTATCATCAACAAGATGATGGAGCTTCAGGAAGTAAACCCAGCCGACAGTGACATCATTGTCAAACCGCTCGCCGGTTCTTCCATCATACAGCACGCTCTTTCCGTCTTCGCGGATACCGGCCTGTGCCAGAGTATCACGGATACTGGATTCGTTAGCGCCGTTGAAGATCGGAGTTGCGACCTTCCAGCCCAGTGCCTGAGCTGCATAGCCCAGATGGACTTCCAGGACCTGTCCGATATTCATTCGGGACGGAACGCCCAGCGGGTTCAGTACGATATCCAAAGGAGTGCCATCGGGCAGATAAGGCATATCTTCACGGGGCAGGATACGGGAAACAACGCCCTTGTTACCGTGACGGCCGGCCATCTTGTCACCGACGGAGATCTTTCTCTTCTGAGCGATATAAACACGAACGACCTCGTTGACTCCGGGGCTCATCTCATCGCCGTTTTCACGGGTAAACCGCTTCACGTCAACGATGATACCGCTCTCGCCGTGAGGAACTTTCAGCGAAGTATCACGTACTTCTCTGGCCTTTTCGCCAAAAATGGCACGGAGCAGACGCTCCTCTGCGGTAAGATCGGTCTCACCCTTCGGAGTGACCTTGCCGACGAGGATATCGCCAGCACGCACTTCTGCACCGACGCTGATGATTCCGCGCTCATCCAGATATTTCAGGGCATCGTCGCCGACGCCGGGGATATCACGGGTGATCTCTTCCGGTCCGAGCTTGGTGTCACGGGCATTGCACTCATACTCTTCCACGTGGATGGAGGTGAATACATCTTCCATGACCAGACGCTCGCTGATCAGGATCGCGTCCTCGTAGTTGTAGCCTTCCCAGGTCATGAATCCGACCCGGATATTCTTACCGAGAGCGATCTCGCCCTGGCTGGTAGCAGGACCATCCGCGAGCACGTCGCCTTCCTTCCCGCGCTCACCAAGAGCGACGATGGGACGCTGATTGACACAAGTGCCCTGGTTGGAGCGGGCAAACTTGACGAGTTTGTATGTAACGGTCTCCCCTTCGTCATATTTGACGACGACTTGTTCGGCATCGACTTTGACCACTTCGCCGTCGCCTTCTGCAAGAACAACGACACCGGAGTCCACGGCACACTTATGTTCGATACCGGTTGCAACGATGGGAGCTTCCGTCGTCATCAGAGGAACGGCCTGACGCTGCATGTTGGCGCCCATCAGGGCACGGTTGGCGTCGTCGTTCTCCAGGAACGGGATCATGGCCGTTGCGATGGAAACCATCATGCGGGGGCTGACATCAAGGTAGTCAACACGGTTTTTCTCCACTTCGATGATCTCATCACGATGACGGCAGGTCACACGGTCGTTGATCAGACAGCCGTTCTCATCCACAGGCTCGGAAGCCTGGGCAACGATAAACTGATCTTCCTGATCGGCGGTCATATAATCGACCTGATCCGTAACACGGCAGGTATCTTTCTCGACTTTCCGGAACGGAGCGATCAGGAATCCGTACTCGTTGGCTCTGGCGTAGGATGCCAGATAGGAGATCAGACCAATGTTCGGTCCTTCAGGAGTCTCGATGGGACACAGTCTTCCATAATGGCTGTAGTGCACGTCTCGAACATCGAAGTTGGCACGTTCACGGGAAAGACCGCCGGGGCCCAGTGCAGACATTCTGCGCTTATGGGTCAGCTCTGCGAGCGGGTTTGTCTGATCCATGAACTGAGACAGTGGAGAGGAACCGAAGAATTCTTTGATCGCCGCTGTGACCGGACGGATATTGACAAGGCTCTGCGGAGTTACGATATCCAGATCCTGCAGGGTCATACGCTCACGGATCACGCGCTCCATACGGCTGAAGCCGATACGGAACTGATTCTGAAGCAGTTCACCCACACGACGGACACGGCGGTTGCCAAGATGATCGATATCATCGGCATCGCCAATACCGTAGGCCAGACAGTTCAGATAATTGACAGAAGCGTAGATGTCATCCAGAACGATGTGTTTCGGAATCAGGACATCGATATTCTCACGAATGGCTTCCTTCAGCTCTTCACCATCATACTGATCCATCAGATTTTTCAGAACGAGGTAACGCACGCGCTCATTGACATCGCATTCCATGGGATCAAAATCAACGAAGTGGGCCATATCGACCATGCCGTTGGAGAAGACTTTCACGATCTTCTCTTCATTGGAGAGTGTTGCTTCCACTTTAACGTTGACGCAGAACACACCGCACTCATCCATTTTTCTGGCCTGTTCGCGGGTGATCACTTCCCCTGCCTCGGCGATCACTTCGCCGGTGGTAGGATCAGAAACGGTATCAACGATCTCATAACCTACGATACGGGGATACAGAGCGAGCTTTTTATTGAATTTGTAACGGCCTACTCCGAAGATATCGTAGCGATGACGATCATAGAACAGGCTGTTGAGCATGGACTCGGAGCTTTCCACCGTGGGAGGATCGCCGGGACGGAGCTTGCGATAGATCTCGATCAGGCACTCGTCGCGATTCTCGCAGGAGTCCTTCTCCAGCGTTGCAACGATGCGGCTGTCTTCGCCGAAGATTTCAAGAAGACGTTCGTTGGTGACGCAGCCGACCGTGGTGTCCGGTACGCAGGTCAGCCAGGAAGCAGGCTGCTCGGGATCATAAGCACCCATTGCCTTCAGGAACCAGGTGATGGGAAGCTTGCGGTTCTTGTCGATTCTTACCCAGAACACATCGTTGGAATCCGTTTCGTACTCCAGCCATGCGCCATGATAAGGAATAACAGTGGTAGAATAAATGGAGAGCATCGTTTTATCCGTAGCCTTATCATAGTAAACGCCAGGAGAACGAACGATCTGGGAAACGATGACACGTTCCGCACCATTGATGACAAAGGTACCGGCAGGAGTCATCAGGGGGAAATCACCCATAAAGATTTCCTGTTCCTTGATCTCCTCAGTTTCTTTGTTTCTGAGTCTAACACGAACCTTAAGCGGTGCTGCGTACGTCGAATCACGTGCCTTGCACTCCTCAATGCTGTATTTCGGCCGTTCGTCCATCTTGTAATCGATGAAACTGAGTTCCAGGTTACCGGAGAAGTCCGTGACAGTGTCTACATCTCGAAATACCTCGCGAAGGCCGGTCTCCAAAAACCATTTGTAGGAGGCCTTCTGGATCTCAAGAAGATTCGGCATGTCTTGGATTTCTTCACTGCGGGCAAAACTCTTACGCAGAGTCTTACCATAAAGAACATCTTTCGGCATTGATACACTCTCCTTTTAGAAAATTGAAACACCAGGATGCGTTGAAAAAATATGCGTCGTTAGTGTTGATTTTACTTAGTCAAACTGCTATGATAAACAAAAACATGGGGTAATCTGTGTTTTTTAACAGATACACATAGCAAGTTATTATATCATTTTTGATTATTCGAGTCAATAATATATATGTATTTTTTAGGACGGAGTTCGCTCCGGCCTTTTTTGTTTCTACGAGGTACCATATGAGTTATGATGCATTGCTGATTCTTATACTGGAAGGCGTCCTTGCTCTCCTTCTTTTATACTTCCACCGTCTTCTGCGAAACCCGAAACAGATTGTGATCTCTGCGGTGATCATCGCCGGGGCATTTGTGCTTCGCGGATTCATGCTCACACACCAGACGCTGGATTATCAGGATTTTCTGAAAGTTTGGGTCACATATTTCAGAGATAACGGCGGGTGGAAAGCCATCGCTCATCCCATCGGAAACTACAACGTCCCCTATCTGTATTTTCTTGCGCTGATATCCTATACCAAGATCTCGGATCTATTTCTGATCAAGCTTCTGAGCATATTATTCGATGTACTGCTCGCCTGGTCGGTAATGCGCTTGGTGGAACAGTTTACATCTTCAAGCATCCGCAAGCTGGCGGCTTTTTTCGTCACGCTCTATCTCCCCACCGTCCTTCTGAACGGTTCCTACTGGGGACAGTGTGACAGCATCTATGCCGCTTTCGCAATAATGGCACTGGATCAGGCTCTGCGGGACCGTCCTGCAGCTTCCATGATCCTGTTCGCATGTTCGTTTGCATTCAAGCTGCAGGCGGTGTTCATCCTTCCTGTGATCCTGGTACTTATCATCCACCGGCGAATGAAATGGTGGCATCTGATTCTGTTTCCCATAACCTACGGAGTGCTTGTATTCCCGGCAGTGTATGCAGGTCTGCCGGTCAACGATGCGATCATGCTTTATCTGGATCAGATGGGCACCGTAGGTCAGGGGCTCAATTACAATTCACCTTCTGTATATGCACTGATCGGCGAAGTGGCCAACAAGGATTTCGCAGGCAAGATGGGTATCGTAGCTGCTGCACTCAGTGTCTGTATCATCCTGTTTATGAATCTGCGGACGCAGTACAAATCCGAACGCAGGGTTTTATGCTCCGCCCTTCTCATGGTCATTGCAGTGCCGCTGTTTCTTCCCCATATGCATGAGAGATACTTTTTCCTGGCTGACATCCTTTCTCTGGCTGCAGCTTTTGTCGCTCCCGCGTATTTTGTGCTCCCGTTTCTCCTGCAGTTTGCCTCCCTGCTGGGCTATCAGGCCTATCTCAGAGGTTTTTATCTGTACCCGATGTATTACGGGACACTTGCCCTGTTCGCTGCGTTGATCATTTCTCTAATCTGGTTTTATTCCAAAAAGAAAGCTTAACTTATAAAACAGAAACCGCAATCGGAATCACACATGAGTGTACGCTCCGATTGCGGCTTTTTTATTTGTTTCTCGTGGAAACCTCTCCGCTGTTTAAGACCTTTCTGGAACCGTCATTCAGCTGAACTACAAGGCCAAAACTGTCATCAACACGTTCGGCCAATGCAGTCTCCTGTTCATTTCCTCTGATAATCGTGATCCTGCGTCCGGTGGTACTGCACCAATGCCGATACTGTTCCAGATACCGGTCGTGTTGTTCCGGCCAGTCCAATACCATCTGATCGAAACGATGTACCAGTTCCGCTGCCAGTGCGGCACGGTCGATCTTGTTTCCGGTCTGAAGATACAGTGACGTGGCGCGGTCCTGAATGTCGGCGGCAAAATCTGTGGACGATTCATTGCAGTTGATACCGACACCGATTATCACGAACTGGATCTGGCCGCTTTCCGCTTCAACGGATAGTTCCGTGAGTATCCCGCAAAGCTTTCTATCCCCCACGACCAGATCATTGATCCATTTGATCTCCGGTTCGAACCCGCATACTTTTTGTATGGCTTTTAGCACGGCAACTGCCGACCAGGCAGTAATCTCCGCGGTATCGGATGGAACGGTATCCGGACGAAACAGATACGAGAAATAGACTCCTGCGCCGGGAGGTGAATCAAAACTTCTCCCCTGCCTTCCTTTCCCTCTGGTCTGGTGATCCGAGATCACCACCTGTCCCTGCGGGGCACCCTGTTGTGCCAGCTGTATCAGATAATCATTGGTGGAATCCACTTTTTTAAGAAAGCAGACATTCTCCACTCTCTCTTCCGGAAGAAAGGATGCAACCGCTCCCTCACTGAGAATATCCGGTCTGACAATAAGCTTATATCCGCGATTTGTCACGGAATCGATCGTGTATCCCTCTGCGCGCAGGGATTTCACTGCAGCGCTTACAGCAGCTCTGGTGATACCAAGCTCCCTGCTCACTGATTCCCCGGAAAGATAGTCCTTTTCCATCATCAGCATTTTCAGTATTTGTTCTTTCGTCATTGCAATCACCGGTTTTATCATAGCAAAGCCAATTGTAAAGTTCAATGCTTTTCAGTTTGACAATCAACCACAGGTGAGTATAATTAGTCTCAAATCTAAAGCAAAGGAAACCGTCAATGAAAACAAAAGACATGGCATTAATCGGACTGTTTGCTGCTTTGCTGGCCATATGTTCCTGGATCAGCATCCCTACCACGATCCCCTTCACGCTACAGACGCTGGGGGTATTTCTTGCGGTGGGACTACTGGGCGGTAAACGAGGTGCGATCGCCGTTCTTCTCTATCTGCTCATCGGCGCGGTCGGTGTTCCTGTATTTGCAGGTTTTAAAGGCGGAATCGGTGCACTGACAGGTCCTACCGGAGGATATCTGATCGGGTTCATCGGAACAGCTTTTGTGATGTGGTTCTTTACAGCAAGATTCGGAGCAACTCCTAGGATTCTGATTCTCAGTATGATCATCGGATTGCTGGTGTGTTATTGTTTCGGAACAATGTGGTTTATGTGGATCTACAACCGTACGCAAGGAACCATCTCACTGATGGGAACGCTCTCTGCTTGCGTATTCCCGTTTATACTACCGGATCTGATTAAAATGGCCGTAGCGATCCTTCTGATCAACAGACTCCGTCCTGTAATTGAACATTGAACAAAAAAGACATCAGTTCGAAAAACTGATGTCTTTTTCTGGTGCGGGAGATGGGACTTGAACCCACACGTCTATGGTTGGACACAGGCACCTCAAGCCTGCCTGTCTGCCTATTCCAGCACTCCCGCAAACAGTATTCACTTTTCAAGCGCGAAATTTATTATAGCATGGCAACAGTATTTGTCAAGGAAAAGATCACTGTTATTCCGGCATATAAATCAATGAAAAAAGGTCGCTGCGCAGATACGCAGCGACCTCAAATTATTCTTTCTGCTTACAGATAGAAATCGTGCTCACGGCTGTCGTACCACTTCTCAAGAAGCGGAGCTATCAATGTCATCATCTTCATATCAAGGTTGAACATATACATTGTAAATGTTCCTACGAAGAGACCCGCGCCGACGCCGGCGATCATCAAAGGAATCTTAGCAAATTTCGACATTTCGTATCTCTCCTTTCTTAATATGCCTCGTCATCGGGCAGATGCTCAAGACTCGGATCCAGAGGTTCTTCACGCATGACCGTGCGCATGTAGCGGTTGACCTGATCTCGGATTGCATTACGTGTGAACACGCGAGGATCGCAGAGGTCGTGGTTGACCCACATGATGTGGATTCCGCGTTCACGTCCCTGCTCCTCAAACATACCATGCATGCCGTTCAGTGCTTTGCAGCTCATGTGCTCCCACATCATAACGACATCGGCGTTCATTTTCTCACAGAGATCCCAAAGTTCATCGACCAGGACTTTGTATCCGCCGTGCGTATGGTTACGCATGATCATCTGCATGTTCAGCATAGCCATATCGCGGAATGCCTGCTCACGGTTCTCCGGGGTATCCGTTTCAGCAATCATGTCCTTATTGATGACTGACAGCATATCGACCAGAGGAACAACGCCCCAGCACTGGACCATCCAGTAAAGCATATCGATGACATACTGCGGCTGTACGCCCCAGACGATGGCACGGTGACGATACTCTTTTGCATACATCCGTTTCTCTTTGTAGCCCTGCTCAGCCAGTTTAAGCAGCTTCTTATCCAGGACTTCAAAGTAAGGATCACGGCCTGCGTTGCCCATATAGTTCGTATCGTTATAAAGGCTGAAGACAGCGCCGAAGAACTGAGGATAAGGTGTGGAGTTGATTTCAAGCTGTGCGTTGCGGCATTTCGTTGCAACGTTTACTCTCTTTGCAGCTTCAAAGTATTTATTCCACTCCCACTTCTCACCGGTGTGCTCTTCGATGAAAGCAATGGCACCTTTGATTTGCTCGACAGCGTAATCAACAACGTCTTCTTCCTGATGTCTCAGAGGTGTTGCAAGCTGATAAGTCGGGATTCCGTACTGTTTCTCAAGACGTTTTGCGATGATACCGTTGCCCATAAGGGAGCCGTCACAGGTCGTATTGTTCTGCACGGCGCATGCGCCAAGGACGCAGAAATCGTCATCCATGCTGACACCGGCTTCTGCTTCCGGCATCGGGCAGACATCACCGGGAATACCGTTCTGCTGAGCAACATCAAGATAGTGCATGACATTGAACTGGTGGAAGATATTCGATGCAAACATCGTCGGTACTTCGCGTAGGATCGTATGCATCTTATCTTTGTCAAATCCCATAACGAACGGAACCATGGAGTTCTCGTCCGTGATGCAGCATTTCTCGGAATAAGCAACATCATTACCGACACGGCGGTCACCGCGGAAGCAGTTTGCGATTGCCTGGGTCACGTCAGCAATAACATAGTTCATTGCATAGTGTGTAATCCGGAGAGCTTCATCACGAAGGCCGATGGTGAACTTATCCATTCCATGAGGAACAAATAGATAGCTCATCATCCAACGATAACGAAGGAAGCCTTTGACATTTCGGGGAAGCAGAATGAACTTGCCCAGTACGCCAAAC
>CAJGCI010000041.1 GCA_904501855.1 Oscillospiraceae bacterium
ACCAGGACCTTCTTCTGATCCGATGCGATGGTGGCCGTCACGGAGTAGCTTCCACGGGCATAAAGCTGTTCTTCCTTGAGCTGTGCGGAATAATCATGGAGGGCGGCGATGCGGACGTTGTCCGCGATGGCCACATTCCCCTTCAGCAGAGTGAAGTGGATATCCGATCCGCCCGCGGCCTGAAGTCCCAGTGCGGATGCCAGATCCGCAAGGTTGAAATAGGCTTCCTCCTGATAGGTGATCTGACGGGCCGTCATCGTGCCCATACCGGCCACCTCGTACGTTCCCTCCTGCACCCATCTGGTGCTGGTGCCGGGCTTTCCGCCGGATGCCGTGCGGCTCTCCAGTTCGGTGCCTGTCAGCAGCTCGTTCCAGTCGGACAGACGGATATACGCGTCTCCCCGCAGGGCGATGCCCGGCACTTCATGGAGGATCTTTGCGGTATCCGTGATGGAGAGCTTCTCCGCAGTGGCCAGTGAGACACTGCCCGCACCCAGATCCGTGTAGAGTTCCGCGATCTCGAACCGCCGCAGATACTTTCCGTCCGGATCGCCGGTGTAACTGTACTTCGGCATCTCCAGACCCACATACCTGCATGCGGCCTGGACCATGAATTTTCCTTCCGTCACCGTCAGATAAACATCGGGCTTGTAGGCATTGTTTCCCACCCCGGAGGTCAGTCCCAGTTTTTTCAGTATCGTGACCTGCCGGTAGTATTCGTGGGTCTTCGGAACATCGGTAAACGCCGCGGTCCCGGAGATATCCGCCGTCAGATCAAAGACGCGGCACAGGTAGTCGGCAAATTCTCCCCGTGTCATGCCGTAATAAGGTCCGAAGGTATGGGAGCTGGTGGCATCCATCACGCCGTCCCGAAGGGCGCACACTGCCGCCGGTTTCTGCGAGGCCTCCAGATCGATATATCCGTCGTACTGGGTCTTGGCAAAGCTTCCTCCGGTATACCTGGGCGTTGCGTATCCCATGATATAGCGGTCATTCAGTTTTCTCTGCCGTATCAGGCAGAAGTCCGGTGCGGTACCGGAAGAGGGATCGGGCTGGCCGTCCAGACGGTTGGGCGAGGTGTTTCCCTCGATGCTGTAGAGCATGCCGTCTTCCGTCATCATGACGATACCGGTGTGATCGGCGTAGTTGTTGACGTTCCAGTCAAAGAACACCAGATCCCCCGGTTTCGGCGTGTATTCCGATGCCTTTTTGTAGAGATTCATCTTTTTGAACTTATCCACGCCGTCGGCCACCAGCGCATAGTACGGGATCGTGGACTCCTTGATCCCCGCCTGATTGGCGCACCAGGAAGTATACATGGCACACCATGCGCCGTTGGCAAACCCGGCACTGCTCTCCCTTCGGGCATCCAGGACCTTGGCGTACCACTGACCGAATTTCGTCAGGTTGTTGGTGCCTTCGGTATACCCCAGCTGTGTCAGGGAGACCTTCAGGATGTCCTCGTTCTGATTGCCGGTGTTTCGGTGTGTATTTTCATACGCGCCCAGGACCGGGGAGCACAGCATGGCGAGGACCGCCGCTGTGACCGTCAGTATCCGGATGCGTTTTTTCATCGTATTCACATCGATTCCTCCACTGTGATTTTACATAGGGATTCATTCTATTATAATAATTTCGCCATATTACGTCAACCACACCCCCGGGATGGCGCGGTTCCGAATCAACAATATGTATAGTTTTTCCCCTTATTATTGGTGATTATTCCCCCGTCCGCTGTGTTTATTTATGGTATAATGGAAACAGGAAAAAAGACATTACGTCAACCACGGACGAATAATGGAGGTTTTTTCTGTGAACAACACCGAACACTGGAACGGAGCCGCAGGATCCTTTCAGGATTCCTATTGCCGCGGTCTGAATCAATACGATAAACAGCTGCTGAACTTTCTCAACGAGAACAACATGGTATTTCCCGGCGCCAAGGTCATCGACATCGGCTGCGGCGTGGGAAAATACGGCGCGGAACTGCTGCGGCAGGGCTGCGAGATCACCCTGATGGATATCGCTCCCAAGATGACGGAACAGGCGGAAGCCAATCTGGAACAGATCTCCGACGAATGCTGGGAGGTCCACACCAGAGATTTTGATGATATCCAGCTGGACGACCCCATGCTCGGACTGGGCTATCACCTGTCCATGTCCACCGTCAGTCCCGCGATCCACGATTTCGAATCCGTCAAGAAGATGACGGATATCTCCAACGCCTGGTGTTTTGTCAGCCGATTCTCCAAATTCAATCCCGCTGCCCGGGATGCGCTGATGAAATCCGCCGGAGTCACACCGGAACCCATCATGGAGCGGATCAGCGATGATGTCGCCAACATGATCCAGTGTGTCTCACGGGCCGGATATCTGCCCATGGTGAAATATGTGCCCTATCCATGGGAGGATCTGCGGTCACCGGAGGAAGAGATCCGATACATCCTCTCCCGCTATGAGTTTCCGGATACGGATCCGGAATTCGTCAAGGCACGTTTACTGCGTGCCATCCCGGACTTTCTGGATGAAGACGGACTGTTCCACGACGCCGTCATGGCCCAGGTCGCATGGATCTACTGGAACAAGAACCTGCCGGAAAACGGCTGAACCACCCTGAGAACGAAGAGCCCCCTGCCCGATGGCAGGGGGCTCTGTTATTGAAAGCATCATAGAAGATCCGTCCAGTTCAGACGGGCGCCGGGGTCCTCCAAAGTCCCCGATCCGCCGCAGCACACCGGTTCCCGTTTGACGACGCACAGGCGCACGAAATGAGCCGTGGCGGCATCCGGCAGAGTCTCCCTGGCACCTTCCACGGATTCCTCATCCTTCAGGACATATCGGTCTGCAGGCGTGATGCGGATGGTGATCCCGTCCGCCGGCCGGCGGTACCACAGTTCCGAAGCGAAGGGCTCCGGTTCCGGCATCGTCTCCCGTACCAGCCGCTCATAGGACTGTCTGGCCTCCTGCTGGGCGTCTGCCCACCGGGATACCAGGATCTCCGTTTCTTCGTCCATCTCCTCATCCAGCCGGACATGCCGGTCCATGAGTTCATGATAAATGCGCACCGCCTCCATGCTGCGCTGGTGGATCCGCTCCAGCCGTGCAAAGCAGCGGTCGAAGTATCCACCCCAGAGATGTTCCGGATAGAACTCCTCCGGTTCCGGCAGATTCGGTGCGGGGACTTTTTTCCGGTCCAGAAGCAGCACCTCCGGGATGCGGAGCCGTTCCAGCACCTGGTTGGGATGCGTCTTGAACAGCCCGGCCTCCAGCACTTCCCGCATGCTGAGGGAGGCTGCCGGAGCCCGCTTCGTTTTTTCCACTTTCACTTCTCCCCGGCGGTACTCGTTGAGATCGATTACCGGTGATTCTCTCAGTCCGGTGAAGACCATGAGAAAATTCCGTACCGCCTGCTGGTTTTCCACGAGATGATCGGCGTTTCCGTGATAGGTATAGGATCCCCGGTACCGCCTGCGCAGCCATCCTTCCGGATCCTCTTCCCCTTCGCCGCAGCAGCTCTCCTCATCCCGGATCGTGGGAAAACGGAACCGGGCTCCGCACAGCCGGCAGTACTCCGTGAAGCGGTCGTCCGTCTGGCGGAGGAATTCCTCCTCCGGAAGAGAAAACTGATACTCCGCCGTCGGCGTGAGAGAAAACAGCTGATCGATCACATAGCGGAGGATGCGAAGGGGCATGGATTCCGGCACCAGCACTTCCCGCCATACGGGGCTTTCGTCCGCGCCGGCAAGTTCCATGCGGAGCTTCCATGCCGCGGAATACCACTGGTGGGCAGCCGGTCCCTGAAATGCAGTCATCTTCGTTTCCCCCCTTCATAAAAAAATACCGAAAATCCATGCGGATCTTCGGTATGCCATTTCTTATTTACACCGATGCCCGGCACCCGATGAAAACGGGCTCGGCACTGGTGGTCTCGGAGCAGATCCCCAGTTTCTCAAACAGAGGATAGATATACGCCGCTCCGATGGTTCCCAGACGTTCCGGGCGATCCACATGACTCTGGTGCTGACGCAGGAAAAGAGCCTTGCCGGCGAAATAGTTCACCGCGTTGCGGCAGAACACCTTGTTGAGACCGATCAGTTCCATCTCATCGTCATGGACGGAATAGGTATACTCTTCCGATCCGCTGCTGTAGAACGGCACATTCTGAAATGCGCAGATGGTCTCCCAGAGAAGATCATAGAACTCTTCCCCGATCTCTTCATTCTCGTCAATGATCCGTACGATGTCCTTCTGAAGCCGTCTCAGCTTCCGGCTGCGTACCGATTCGCTGTCTGTTATATATCTGAAATCTTGATTCATCACGTTATTGGTCATAGAGTACTGCCGCACCTTCCGATGCTGCAGTTCACGTCCTTTCCTTTTAACGGAATTGGGTTTTCCCGGATCCGTCGGATCCTTCCACGGCTATTTATTATGCCATGACAGGGGGCATTTTTAAAGATTCATCCTGCACAAAAAAACAGAGGCAAACCACGGTGGATTTCTGAAAAACTGTGCTTTTTGCTGTCTTTTTCCGCGGCCGTTCCATTTTTTGAAGGAGTCTGAGAATTAATTCACAGGCTTCCCCCTCAAAGAGAAAACCTGCGAAACACAGATGCTTCCGTGTTTCGCAGATTTTTTTACCGATTAAAGGCCTGCTTTTTCCTTAAAGGCCGTCATGATCTGGGCAACCTGTGCCCGGGTGGTGAAGGAATTGGGATACAGACGTCCGCCGTCTCCACCCAGAAGTCCGTTTCCAACGGCCCACTGCAGCGGGTAGATGTCATAGTAGGGAACGTTCCCCACATCGAGGAATCCGTCCAGCTCCACGGCATTGCCCGGCAGCACATTGCGGTAGCGTGCGTAATTGTACAGCACTCCGTAAAGATCCTGGCGGGACAGCGCCTTGTCCGGTGAGAACGTATTGATATCGTCACCGCTGATGATGTTGTTGCAGGCAGCCCACAGGACCGCTTTGGCATACCAGGCATCACCGGGAACGTCCTTGAAGGCACGGCCGGTCACGGAGGGGCATCCCTCCATGCAGTAGAGGATCTCCACCAGCATGGCACGGCTGACGTAACGGTTGGGCAGGAAATTGCCCTCATCGTTGGTCTGCATGATCCCCTGGTCCATGGCGGTGAGGATGGGTTCCGAGGACCACTTGTCTTCTTCAAAATCTTCCGGGATCTCCGGCTCCACCTTGGAACGCATGTCCTCCGGCAGACGGTACAGCGTCAGTGCGCAGGCACCGCTGAAGAATCCGGGGTAGTAATTGTAGCTGACATATTCATAGTTGTGGGACACGATCCCGGCCATGCAGCCGTCGGAAATCCACATACCGTTTTCATCCCAGTCATGGATAATGATGTAGTGGGTCATGAATCCGTTGTGTGCCCACACGATGTCTCCGTTCTTCGCGCCGTTGGCGGTGAGCCAGGAGGCGACATCGGAAACTGCGCCGCCGGATTCTACCGCTTCCGGTTTCGCATCGTAGGTGTCTTTTCCGAATACGCGGAGCCAGACCAGATTGACGAATGCACAGCAGCCCCATGCCATGGCCATTCCGCCCTTGACATACGGGGTGGGATGCGTGCCGCCGAGGCTGGTGACATAGTCCCGGATCGCCCGGGAGACTGCGTCATCCTCCACATCGGACACGGGAGCCTCTTCCGTCTTTGCTTCCTCTTCGGTGGTCTCCGTCTGCCGGGCGGCCTCTTCCGGTTCCGCTTCCTCCGCGAATACCGGAGTGAGCAGTGCCACCGTCAGCGACAGGACCAGCAATAATATCAGTGTTTTTCGATATGTTGTTTTTACGTCTTTTTTTAACTGCAAACTGTAACCTCCAAATTTTCCTTTTCACAGTTCCTTCTGTAGCTTCTCTCCCCTGTGAGGATCCCGCAGACTGGCACGCAGGCCTGTCGATGCGTACGATCCGGATTTTCTGGAATGTCGTTCTTGTCAGAAAATGGACTTATTATGTCAACATTATGCGGCAAATTGTAACATAGGAAGCCGTTATTGTCAAAAACGGAGCGATACTTTTTGTTCTTTTTTTGTAGCTGTCACAAAATCCGGGAGCACATTTTCCCGGATTTTAGGTAACATAACCTGCTTTTTCCCCCATGATGAAACCCGGGGAACGGTATTTTCCCCGGGTTTCTGTTGCTCTTTTGTAATAATTTAGCCTTCCGGACTCAGAATCCGCTGTACTGTATGGCGGAAAGATTCCATTTGGAAGAACCTGGAACCATGATCACCGTTGCGGGATCCGTCACGGTGTCTCCGTCCGAATCCTTATGGGTCACTTCCGCGTTGCAGACTGCCTGGGATTCCGTGCGGCTGGACACGCCGGTCACCTTGATGGAGGCATTGCCCACGGTCTCCACATCCTCACAGTTGGTGTATACCGTGTCATTCATTTCCTTATAATGACCCAGTGCGCCGGAGGGGATGTTGGAGGAACCGGTCTTGGACTTGTAGTCCTCCTTCAGATCCGCCAGAGATTTGATATTGCCGTCTTCGACGGGGAACCATACGTTGCCGTCCTCATCAAAGGAAGGATCCACGGAATAATCCGCGCCGTAGGCGGCACCCACCGAGAACTTGTACATGTAATTAAACTTGTCCTCGGCAGCTCCCTGCGCATCGGAGATGAGCTGCTGATCCGTACAGTAGAGCACCTTCATCTTGGCGATGGCCTCATCGGAGGGTTTGGACTCCGTCAGATAGCTCTTCTTGATATAGCCGTCCTGATACTTGTAGTTGATCTTGGCATAGCCGTTGGCCGCGTCCTCGATATAGTTGACTTCCGTCCCCAGGGTGATCTGGGTCAGAACGGACGAGGAATCATCCGGGCTGGCGTGCATGTCCGCAAAGGCACCGGTATTCACGACATACATGGATTTGTACGGAGTGGGTGTCGGGGTGGGAGTGGGCGTCGGCGTTGCCGTTTCCGTCGGGGTGGGGGTCGGCGTCTGTGCCGGCGACCTGTCCCGGTGACTGAAGCTCACGGCCATGATCACGATGAGGGCGATGGCGCAGGCCACGCCCAGGATCAGGGCGATGAGAGTTCCCTTGGGCTTGTTATCCTCCGGTTTCGGCAGGGTCTCCCCGTATTCCTCATCGTCGTCCTCGTCATCCCGGGAATATCCGGAGTGGCCTCCGGTGGGCGCGTAGCCGTTGATGTCGCCGGGACGGGCACCGTATCCGTACGGAGCTGCTCCGGGACGATAGCCGTCATCCTCATACCGGATGGGATTGCCGTACTCATCATATTCCTGGGTCAGTTCCTCCTCGGGTACTTCGTCGTATGGGGGGTCGTTATAATACTGATCGACTTCCGGCCGTGTGGGCCGTTCTTCCTCGAAGATCTCTGCTCCGCAAAACGGGCAGTATTCGGAATCATCGCTGATCCGCTTTCCGCATTTCGGACAGAACATAGACACCGCTCCCTTCTGGTTGGTTTGTGTCAGTAGTGATGGTTTATCTCAGATAAAGATTTGATGTGTTTATGCATCGGAAGAAGAGCCTTCCCCTTCCTCTGCCTTGCCGCCGATGATATCCATGATCAGCTGGACTGCATTCTTCCCTTCCGGGGTATTGTGCATGGGATAGTCGTGGTTCAGACCGTTTCCGATGAAGAACCGCACATTCACGCCGGAGCTCTGCAGTTTCTGACAAAGGATCCGCTCATCGGGATAGAAGATCTCTCTCGTACCGGAGAATACGGTCACGTTCTCCAGACCGTTCATCTCCCCATTGATGGGACTGATCTTATAGAACTTCGTTTCCTCGTCCCCTGCCCATGCCTTGGCCAGCACCTTCAGTCCTTCCGGAGCCAGCATGGGATCCACTTTCACGTATTCCGAAATGTGGGGATTTTCCATGGTGGCGTCTACCCAGGGGGAGATCAGGATCAGATTGCCGGGCTGCCGCTGTCCGGTGTAGGACAGATACTCACAGAAGCCCAGTGCCAGACCGCCGCCGGAGGAATCTCCCAGGATCGTCACGTTGTCCCATCCGAATCCCAGGGTGATCATGGGGATGATCTTCTCCAGATCCTCATAGGCCTTCTCAAAGGTGAACTTCGGAAGCTTCGGATAGATGGCCACGATGACCTCGGCATCGTTGGTCAGAGCCAGAGTCTCGGCAAATTTCCAGTGCCGAATGGTCGGCTGGTTGATGTATCCGCCGCCGGGAATGTACAGAATGGCCTTTTCGTTGTGACCGGTGTCGTTCAGGAAAAACACCTTGGTCTCGCCTACCATCATCTCCCGCTGGGAGACGGTGAGCTTCGCCGCCACGGGGATCTCATACTCCGCGTTGGGCTTGGCGTCCTCCACTTCCTTCATGTACTTTTCGGCACTCTCTTTCGTCTCATACAGACTGCGCACCTCCGTGCGCCGAAGATTCCATTCCGTCAATGTGGCAGCCACGGAACGGTGATATCCCAGACGGGACACCGCGGCCAGGACACACATGGCAAGAGCCAGCAGTGCCAGGATCCACAGCAGAACGCGAATTCCTTTTCTCATTTCCTGTTTTACTCTCTTTCATCGGGCTTATTTCTTAAATAATGTATTATTATACACTATTCTTTGTATTTTCGCATCGGAATTCCGTAATCATACGCAAAATTCTCATATTTTACGGGATCAAAGTCCGGTCTGCGCCAGATCCGCCCGACACGGATCTTCTGAATGATGTAGGCGACCATCAGTCCCGCGCACAGTCCGGCGATATCAAAGAGGACATCCCGGGGCTGGCCGGCGCGGTTTGCCACGTACAGCTGGTGGTACTCATCGGTACAGGCATACAGCGCCCCGATATTGAAGCTCCAGAACAGCTGGCCGAAGAATCCCTTCCGGCGTTTCCCCTTTTTCTTCCGGAGCTTGTCGAACCGGAAGCTGTAGGTGGTCTCCATCAGGAATATCCCCAGCACGGCGTACTCCGTCATGTGGGCGCCCTTCCGTACCGGATAGGACAGGCGGTCGATATACTGCTGCTGTGTCCAGGAGTCCATCTCTCCGTATCCGTCTACCACGACATAGCAGATGGCCTTGCACACCTTATTGCTCAGTTCCCCGGACTGTTCTCCCTGCTGCGCGGACATTCCGAAAATGAACGCCATCCACAGCAGCGTCAGGGTCAGAAACACAAAACGTTTCACGAAAAGCGGACCTCCTTTCTGACATTTTCTTTCGAGAGCCACATTATACTTCCCGTCCCCGCCCTTTTCAAGGAACGTTGTGCGAACATATTATGAACAAATCCAAAACATTGAGAATATCCGCTCGTCAAAATATGGTTTCGGCTTGATAGTCGGAATCATTTTTGTTAATATAGTACATTGTAATATAAGTAAGAACTTCAGAGAAAGGTATTACATTCATGAGAAACAATAACGGCAGAATCAGTGGAAAAGCCATCGCGCTCTTTCTTGTGGTGTTGTCTCTTGTCAATATCGGAATCCTGATCGTCCTTCGTCAGAACGGAACCACGACTTCCAAACAGGAGCGGGAGACCACAGATGCCATGGAATTATATGAAGGAGAATCCGTAGCCACTCCGGAACCGACTCCGGAGGAAACGGAGCCTGCCACCTCGGAAGGCGTCACCGCGGAAGCTCCGGAGATCCAGGAGGAGCTGGACGGGGATACTCCGTCGGAGAATCCGGAAGCCAGCGCAGAACCTGCGGAAACGGCGGAAGCGGCTGCCACCCCGAAGCCCACGGTGAAGGCGGAGCAGTCCAAGGGAGGCCCTTCTCTCATCTATAATGAGGACAAGGTCCCCACCGTCACACAGGATGATCTGGATCATCTGGCTCAGGTGTATGTGGAGTCCGGTGCTCTGCAGGCACTGGATGCCAACGGAAAGGACATCTCCGAGGACATCAAGGGTATTTACAGCGCCGATCCCAATCAGATGCTCCGCTTCTATGCCACCTTCATCGTGGAGGATGCCAGCAGCGAGCGGGCCAAGATCGACACTTCCTTCAACCTGACGCCCACCGGGCCGGTGATCGTTCTCACCAAGTACAGCGAGAAGCTGGCCGTGGGAGCCAAGTTCGATCCCGACAGCTACGTGCTGCACGCCACCGATGAGAACCACAACAACCTCATGGGCAGCGTGACCTACAAGGGCAAGGTCAACACCGAGAAGCCCGGCCGGTATGTGGTTCAGTATCAGGTCACCAGCAACGGCAAGACCTTCGTGACGAACCTTTCCGTAAAGGTCCAGTAACCGGATATTTTAAATCGACAAAATGACAGCTCTGATCCCAACGATCAGAGCTGTCTTTCATTTTTCCTTTTTCAGTTTTCCATCCGATGTTTGTTCAACAGTGCGGATGCCGAGTAGCGGTTGCTGGTGACGCCGGAGATATAGCGGTCAACGTTCAGGATCTTATCCTCATCGTCCACCACCCAGATCTCCATGGGAAAGTCGTTTTTCCGGCACAGCTCAATGGAATCGGGATCGAATTTCAGGGAATCGATGAACACCGTGTTCTTGCCGTTCTGCAGTTCCCTCGCCGCCGGGATCACGGAAGGTGCCACGTAGTTGCACACCACGCCCAGCCGCGCTTCCGGCAGGAGCTCCCGCACCATTTTCAGAAGATAGTCGCTGTAGCTGATCCATGTGGTGTTGTACTGCCATTTATACTTCTGAACGATACTGACGATCTTCTTGATGTCCTGCTCGGTATAACCCACATCCGATTTCAGTTCCAGATAGGGATGCAGTCCCAGTTTCCGGCACTGGGCAATGAACTCCTCCAGCGAGGGGATCTTCGTTCCCTTGTACTTCTCATTGAAGAAAATGCCGAAATCGTATTTCCGCACCTCATCGAAGGTCAGGCTGGACAGATAGACGTTCCCCTGCAGTTTCGAGCCGTCCGCCGTGCGTGCGGTACGGTTGATGGTGGCATCGTGAAGCAGCACCGGTACCCGGTCCTTGGTCAGACGCACATCCGTCTCCACATAGTTGAATCCGTTGTATTTGGCCGCATCGAAGGACCATTCCGTGTTTTCCGGAGTGGTGAGGTTGAATCCCATGTGGTTGATGGACCGCACCATGGCCCAGTCCACGCTCCCGGGATTCTGAAACACATCGCAGAACTTGGCGATGACCACGGATACTTCCGCCCGGTTGGTGGTCTCCTTGGGAAGGATCGTCCCGTCGGTATATCCGCCGATCAGATGTTCTTTCACGGCCCAGGCAAGGGCTTTCTTCGCCCAGGAGGATACATTGTCCCGGTCCGAGAACTGATCCAGGACCGTCACGCCTGTGGTATCCTCTTCCCGGATGTATTTTTTATATTTGGCATAGTTTTTGATCATCAGAGCCAGCTGCTCACGGGTGATGGCATCCTGCGGGTGGAATTCCTTTTTCCCCACACCGCGGACGATCTTATTGGCTGCCGCCCAGTCCACCGCTTTCTTAAACCAGTCTTTCTTCTTGACGTCCGTAAAGGAAACGCTCTTGCCCGTATACTGTTCCTCACTCATGCGGTACAGCGTCTGGACGAACATCGCTCTGGTGACATCGTTTTTCGGGGAGAAGCTTACGTTGCTGGTTCCCACCATCAGGGAATTGGAAATGCAGTAGTTGGCCGCGGAATAGAACCACTGATCCCGGTACATGTCCTTCATGTTCAGAACGCCCTTGGCCGATGCGGCCGGCAGGACGGATACCAGTATCATCAGTGCGGCTGCCAGCGCGGTCAGTTTCCTTCTCATTTTCCAATTCACCTCCCCTGAAACACGTAATAGTTATTATAACAGCTTAATAATGTGTAAGACAAGATGCTAACTGCAACAGTTCCGGCTGATTACAGATAAAAATGCAGAGAGATTTGGACAAATCTCTCTGCATTTCCTTTGATGAAATCCTTATTTTGCCAGTTCCTCGGCACACTGCACCAGCGCTTCGGTGGTGATACCGTGCTTTTCCATGAGGCGGTCGTACGGTGCGGTCTCTCCGAAGGTATCCTGGATACCGATCTTGCGGAGGATCCCCTTTCCTTCCTGTGCCATGATGTCTGCCACGGCACTGCCGAGACCGTTGATGACGCTGTGATCCTCGATGGTGATGATCTTGCCGGTCTTCCGGATGCTCTCCTTCACCGCTTCCTCATCCATCGGTTTGATGGTGTGCATGTCCAGCACTTCCGCGGAGATGCCTTTTGCTGCCAGGATCTCCTGTGCCTCCAGTGCCAGGCGTACCGTGTCGCCGATGGAGATAATGGTGACATCGGTGCCGTCGGCCAGTTTCTTGGCCCTGCCGATCTCGAAACCGTTGTCATCCTCTTCATAGAGGATGGGAACGGCATTTCTGGTAAAGCGCATGTATACCGGACCGTCCATCTCCACGGCTTTCCGCACCAGTTTCTTGGCAGCCACATAGTCTGCCGGCACGATGACGGTCATGTTGGGGATGCTGCGCATGATGGCGAGATCCTCCACCGTCTGATGGCTGGCGCCGTCTCCGTCGGGAGTCAGTCCGCCGTGGGAGCAGATCAGCTTCACATTCAGTTTGGGATAGCAGATCTCCTGACGTATCATCTCACACATGCGCATGGAACCGAATGCGGCATAGGTCACCACGATGGGGATCTTACCGCAGGTGGCCATACCGGCTGCCACGCCGGCACAGTTCTGTTCCGCGATACCCAGGTTATAATACTGATCCGGAAGTGCCTTCTTGAAGGCATCCGTTTTGCAGGAGGAACCCAGGTCCGCATCGATCACAACAACGTTTCTGTTTTCTTCACCCAGCAGAACGATCTCTTC
>CAJGCI010000042.1 GCA_904501855.1 Oscillospiraceae bacterium
AGATACCGGCAATGAGCCCACCTATGAGAAGGAAGGGTTCCTGGAGATGAGCGTTTCTCCTCTGCAGGCCCCTGATGAGCCCACCTACATCGAGATGGAATTCGAACAGGGCACTCCGGTATCCTTCAACGGAGAGAAGATGAGCGCCAAGGACATCATCCTGAAGCTCAATGAAGTAGGCGGAGCCAACGGCATCGGTCTGCTTGACATCGTGGAGAACCGTCTCGTCGGCATGAAATGCCGCGGCGTGTATGAGACTCCGGGCGGCACCATCCTGTATCGTGCCCACGAGTATCTGGAGAGCATCACTCTGGACAAGATGGTACTTCATAAGAAACAGGAACTGGCCATCACCTATGCCGAGGTCCTGTATAACGGTCAGTGGTACACCCCGCTGCGGGAAGCACTGCAGGCCTTCGTGGACAAGACCCAGGAGCGGGTCAACGGCAAGGTCCGTCTGAAACTGTACAAAGGCAACATCATCAAGGCCGGCGTATGGAGCCCCAACACTCTGTATTCCGAGGAGATCGCCACCTTCGGCGAATCCGATTACAACCAGAAGGATGCAGAAGGATTCATCAATCTGTGGGGCCTTCCCGTCAAGGTCCAGGCCATCGTAGACGGCAACAAATAATCATCAACGTAAAACAGACACTTGCCCCGTGCAGGACGTGCGGGGCAAGGATTTTCATATCAGAGGTTTTTTATTATGGAGAAAATGTGGGCCGGACGTACTGCCGGACAAGTAGATAAGATCGCCGATGAGTATAATTCCTCCATCGCCATCGACTGCCGCATGTACCGCGAGGATATCACGGGTTCCATGGCGCATGCCGCCATGCTGGGAGCTCAGAAGATCATCCCTCAGGAAGCGGCGGATCACATCATCGAGGGCCTGGAAGGGATCCTGAATGATCTGGAATCCGGTGCTCTTGAGATCGATTACGACTGCGAGGATATCCACATGTTCGTGGAGCAGGTCCTGACTTCCCGCATCGGGGATGAGGGGAAGATGCTTCACACCGCCCGCAGCCGCAACGACCAGGTGGCGCTGGACCTTCGCATGTATCTGCGCAGGGAATGTGCCGAGATCACCGCACTGGTGGAAGAACTGGTGGAGGTGCTCTGCAACAAGGCAGAGGAGCACAAGGATGTGATCCTTCCGGGATACACCCATCTGCAGCGGGCCCAGCCCATCACCTTCGGGCATCATCTCATGGCCTACGCCTCCATGCTCCTCCGGGATCTCAGCCGTCTGGACGATGCGGTGAAGCGTATGAACGTTTCTCCCATCGGCTGCTGTGCGCTGGCCGGCACCACCTATGACACCGACCGTTATTTTGAAGCCGAGCAGCTTCATTTTGACGATATCATGCTGAATTCTCTGGACGGAGTCTCCGACCGCGACTACTGTGTGGAGCTCATGAATGACTTCGCGCTCATCATGACCCATCTGTCCCGTTTCTCCGAGGAGCTCATCCTCTGGTCCAGCTGGGAATTCAAATTCATCGAGCTGTCCGACAGCTATACCACCGGCTCTTCCATCATGCCCCAGAAGAAGAATCCGGACATGGCGGAACTGGTGCGCGGCAAGACCGGACGGGTCTTCGGCAATCTCATGGGCATGCTCACCACGCTGAAGGGCATCCCTCTTGCATACAACAAGGATATGCAGGAAGACAAGAATTTCATTTTCGACAGTCTGGACACGGTGAAGATCAGCCTTCAGGTGTTCATTCCCATGATTGATACCATGACCGTGCGCTCGGACAACATGCTGCGTGCGGCACAGGAAGGCTTCATTAATGCCACGGACCTTGCGGATTATCTGGTGCGCAAGGGACTGCCGTTCCGCAGCGCCTACAAGATCTCCGGACAGATCGTGGCCACCTGCATCGATGAGGGAATGGTCCTGGAGACGATGCCTCTGGATGTGTATCAGGGCTTTTCCGATCTGTTTGAGGAGGATCTCTATGACAGCATCAGTCTGAAAAACTGCGTGGAGCGCCGGATCAGTGTCGGCGGCACCAGCGTAGCCTCCGTGGAAAATCAGATCGAGTATACAAGAGATGTGCTGGCAGCACGTCAGCAGGATAAAGAGCAGGACTGAGATTATGACAAAAGTATTTATCGACGGCAGCGCCGGAACCGCCGGCCTGCAGATCCATCAGCGGCTGGAGTCCCGGCCGGATGTGGATCTTATCACCATTCCGTATGAAAAACGCCATGATGCCGATGTGCGCTCCGATGCCATCAATGCCTCGGACGTGGCATTCCTGTGTCTGCCGGATGACGCGGCACGGGAATCGGCTTCTCTGGTGAAAAACGATCACACCATCCTGATCGATACTTCCACCGCCCACCGCACCGCGGAGGGCTGGACCTACGGTTTTCCGGAACTGAAAGGGCAGAGAGAGGCCATCATGGCTTCCCGCCGTATTGCCAATCCCGGATGCCATGCCAGCGGGTTCATCGTTCTGACGCAGCCGCTGGTCCAGGCGGGGATCCTTCCTCCGGAAGTAGGCGTACAGTGCTTCAGCCTCACCGGTTATTCCGGCGGCGGCAAGAAGATGATCGCGGAATACGAAGCCCCGGAACGTCCTGCGGAATTCGACAGCGGACGGGTCTACGGGCTGACACAGAATCATAAACACCTGAAAGAGATGGTCAAGATCTCCGGACTGACCACACCTCCCGTCTTCTGTCCCGTGATCGCGGATTACTACTGCGGCATGGAGACGGTGGTGTCTCTGTTCCGCAAGGATCTGCGGGGCAGTGCGGAGGATATCCGGGAAGTGTTCCGGGAGTGCTATCAGGGGCCGGTGGTGTTCTTCGATGAGGAAGGCAACGACCACGGGATCCTGGGATCCAACAATTTCGCGCAGCGGGATGACATGACGGTGACCGTATGCGGCAACGAAGACCGCATCGTCCTCATCTCCCGTTTTGACAATCTGGGCAAGGGAGCTTCCGGAGCCGCCGTTCAGAACTTCAATCTTGTAACGGGCCAGCCGGAGACTGCCGGACTCAAACTGGGAGGAGACGTATGAGCTTTATCGAAGGCGGCGTGTGTGCGCCGAAAGGATTTCAGGCATCCGGCGTCATGTGCGGGATCCGTCCGAATCCGGTGAAGAATGACCTGGCGGTAGTGGCTTCCGATGAGCCATGCACCTGTGCCGGTGTTTTTACGAAGAATGTAGTGAAAGCAGCTCCCGTGCTGCTGGATATGGAGACGGTGAAACTGGGCAAAGCCCGCGCCATCATCGCAAACTCCGGCATCGCCAATGCCTGTGCGGAAGACTGTGAAGTCAATGCGCGGAAGATGCAGCAGCTGGGTGCCGGTGCCCTGGGACTTTCCAGCGACGAGGTGCTGGTATGCTCCACCGGGATCATCGGACAGCGGCTGAATATCGAGGCAGTGGAAGAGGGACTGCCGGGGGCTGTGGAAAAACTCAGCCACTCCCCGGAAGGTTCCGCCAGTGCCGCGGAAGCCATCATGACCACCGATACGGTACGGAAGGAACAGGCAACGGAAGTGCTCATCGGAGGCGTTCCGGTGCGCATCGGTGCCATCGTGAAGGGATCCGGAATGATCCATCCCAACATGGGAACCATGCTGTGCTTTGCCACAACGGACTGTGCCATCTCCCGGGAGATGCTGGACAGTGCCCTGCGCAAGGCCTGCAACATCAGCTTTAACCGGATCTCCGTGGACGGAGACATGTCCACCAACGATACCTTCCTCATCCTCGCTAACGGCATGGCGGGAAATCCTGTCATCAAGGAGGAAGGGGAAGACTATGACCGGTTCGTGGCGGCGCTGCAGAGCGTCAGCTGTGATCTTGCCAGACGCATGGCAGCGGACGGGGAGGGAGCGAAACACCTCATGACCTGTACGGTGACCGGCGCGGCCAGTGAGGAAGATGCCGAGATACTGGCGAAATCCGTTATTTCCTCCTCGCTGACGAAAGCGGCGATCTTCGGAAACGATGCCAACTGGGGACGGGTTCTTGCCGCCATGGGGTATTCCGGTGTGCAGTTCGATCCCGACGGTGTGGATATTTCCTTCCGTTCCGTGGGAGGAGAGATCCTGGTGTGTCAGAAAGGGCACGGCCTGGAATTTGACGAGGAACTGGCATCCGCGATCCTGACACAGGATGAAGTGGAGATCCTCTGTGAGATGACGGAAGGGGACGGAGAAGCCACCTGCTGGGGCTGTGATCTGACCTATGATTACGTGAAGATCAACGGAGATTATAGGAGCTGAGATATGAATACATCACTATCCAATGCGGAGCGGGCCGAGGTCCTGACCCACGCCCTTCCGTATATACAGAAATACAACGGCAAGATCGTTGTCGTGAAATACGGCGGAAACGCCATGATCAGTGAGTCTCTGAAAGAACAGGTCATGGAGGATATCGTTCTACTGACTCTGGTTGGAGTCAAGGTCGTGCTGGTACACGGCGGCGGACCGGAGATGAACGATGCCATGAAGAAGATGGGGAAAGAGCCGGTGTTCGACAACGGCCTGCGTGTCACCGACCATGAGACCATGGAGATCGCGCAGATGGTGCTGGCCGGCAAGATCAACAAGACCCTCGTGAACCTTCTTCAGATGAAAGGCGGCCGGGCCATGGGTATTTCCGGTATGGACGGAAGGCTCATCGAGGCCACTCAGAAAAATGAGAAGCTCGGGTATGTGGGGGAGATCACCCACGTCAATGTTCAGCCGATCCTGGATCTGCTGGACAAAGGATACATTCCGGTGGTGTCCACGCTGGGCTGCGACCGGGACGGCAACGCCTATAACATCAACGGAGATACCGCGGCGGCCCGCATCGCCGGTGCCATCGGTGCCGAGCGCATGATCATGATGACCGATATCAGCGGGATCCTGGAAGATAAGGACAATCCCAACTCCCTGATCCGCCGCCTGAGCGTTGCGGAAGCGGAAAAGCTGGAAGAGCGGGGGATCGTTTCCGGCGGCATGATCCCGAAGGTGAAATGCTGCATTGACGCCATTCAGCACGGTGTCCGCAAGGTCATCATTCTGGACGGCCGTGTTCATCATGCCATCATCATGGAGATCCTCACCAATGAAGGTGCCGGAACCATGGTATACGGAGAGGAGTAAACATATGAGTTCAATTCAGGAACGGGATCATCAGTATATCGCTGGAACATATGCACGGTTTCCCGTGACCATCGTCAGCGGAAAAGGTTCCATTGCCGTGGATGAAAACGGCAGGGAATATATCGATATGGGGACCGGCATCGGTGTGGATGCCTTCGGATACGGCGATGAGCAGTGGCTCAATGCCGTGGAGGCACAGCTTCACAAGGTCCAGCACACTTCCAATCTCTATTACACGGAACCCGCTGTGGAACTGGCACAGCTGCTGTGTGAGAAGACCGGGATGAGCAAGGTGTTCTTCGTTAATTCCGGTGCGGAGGCCAACGAGGCCGCCATCAAGGCCGCCCGTAAGTATCAGGCCGAGCATAAGGGACCGGAGTATACCACCATCATCACCATGAAGGACAGCTTTCACGGACGGACCCTCACCACGCTGGCAGCCACCGGTCAGGAGCATTACCATGAGCTGTTTCAGCCTCTGACTCCGGGATTCGTTCATGCCGAAGTCAATGACATCGACAGCGTCAAGGCCCTGGTGGCCGAACATAAGGTCGCTGCCATCATGTTCGAATGCATCCAGGGGGAAGGCGGTGTCGTGGATCTGGATCCTGATTTCATTGCGGGAATTGCAAAGATCGCCGAGGAAGAGAACATCCTGATGGTCGTGGACGAGGTCCAGACCGGCAACGGACGTACCGGAAAGATGTATTCCTACATGCATTACGGCATCTGTCCGGATATCGTTTCTACCGCAAAGGGAATCGGCGGCGGACTTCCTCTGGCAGCCTGCCTGCTCAGTGAGAAGCTCTCCGGAGTTTTCGGACACGGGGATAACGGCACTACCTACGGGGCGAATCCCGTGTGCTGCGCCGGCGGTGTTTCCGTGGTATCCCGCCTGACCGAGGAATGCATGGAAGGTGTGGAAGAGCGCTCCCGCTTCATCCGTTCCAAACTGGAAGGAGCCCCCGGTGTGAAAGGGGTCTCCGGCAAGGGGCTGATCCTGGGCATCAGCACAGAGAAACCGGCCGGGGACGTGGTCCAGAAATGTCTGGAAAACGGAGTTCTCTGCCTGACAGCCAAGGACAAGGTCCGGCTGCTCCCGGCACTGAACATTCCCATGGACGTGTTGGAAAAAGCCGTTGCAGTGATCTGCGAGGCCTGTGCTTGAGCAAGGAGGAACCCATGAGCCTGAAAGGAAAAGATTTTTTAAAACTGCTGGATTATACACCGGATGAGATCATGGAGCTGCTGGATCTGGCAGCGGAGCTGAAGGCAAAGAAAAGGGCGGGGATCGTACACCGTCTGAAAGAGGGAAAGAACATTGCCCTCATCTTTGAGAAGACCAGTACCCGCACCCGCTGCTCCTTTGAAGTAGCGGCACAGGATCTCGGTATGGGAAGTACCTATCTCGGACCCACCGGATCTCAGATCGGGGTAAAGGAATCCATGGCGGACACCGCCCGTGTCCTGTCCCGTATGTATGATGCCATTGAATACCGCGGTTTTGAACAGACCCGCGTGGAGGAACTGGCCAAATACGCCGATGTTCCCGTCATCAACGGTCTGACCAATGAGTTCCATCCGACCCAGATCCTGGCGGATCTGCTTACCATCCGCGAGCACTTCGGAAAACTGAAAGGCATCAAACTGGTCTATATGGGCGATGCCCGTTACAATATGGGCGATTCCTTAATGGTAGGGTGTGCCAAGATGGGCATGCATTTTGTAGCCTGTGCACCGAAGTCCTATTTCCCCAACGAGGATCTTGTGAAGGAATGCGAAGCTGTGGCAAGCCAGACCGGAGCCGTGATCGAACTGAACGAGGACCCCATGGACGCGGTGAAGAATGCGGATGTCATCTATACCGATGTCTGGGTCTCTATGGGAGAACCGGTGGAAGTCTGGGAACAGCGCATCGGGGATCTTGCACCGTATCAGGTCAACAAGAAACTGATGGATACCGCAGGACCGCAGTGTCGCTTCATGCACTGTCTGCCCGCCTATCATGACCATAAGACCACCGTGGGAAAAGAGATGGGAGAGAAATTCGGACGGGATGCCATGGAAGTCACCGATGAGGTGTTTGAGGGTCCGCAGTCCATCGTCTTCGATGAAGCGGAGAACCGGATGCACACCATCAAGGCCATCATGGCGGCAGTGATCTGAAAGACCGGGCGAGGCTCCGGTCTTCCGGGATCTCTGCCTGTTTTGGGAAGGCTGGGTTCACAGAAAGGGATGGAAAACGGTGAAAAGGACCGGAAAGTTCCTGTTTTTCCAGCGTTTTCAATCCACAATAGTTGAAAACAGCCCGATAATTAGCTATACTTTTAAAATACCGCTGTTGGCTCCGTGAGGACCACAGTGAAAAAAAGAATGGAGAGAAGAAACAATGGGAAATCGTGAACGGCTTGGCAGCCGTCTTGGATTTATTCTGTTATCTGCCGGTTGCGCAATTGGCTGCGGCAACGTATGGAAGTTCCCGTGGATGTGCGGACAGTACGGCGGCGGAAGCTTTATGGTGGTGTACATTCTGTGCCTGATCCTGCTGGGACTTCCGGTACTGACGATGGAATTTGCCATCGGCCGTGCAGCACAGACCAGCCCGGCCCGTATGTTCCAGACACTGGAGAAACCGGGACAGAAGTGGGGCTTCTGGGGATACGTATCCCTGCTTGCGAATATCGCACTGATGGCTTTCTATACGGTCGTTACCGGATGGATCATTTATTATTTTGTGAAATTCCTTACCGGGTCCTATGAACTGCTGGGCTTCGGAACCATGCTTTCCAGCCCGTCCATCAACGTAGGCTATATGCTTATTGCGGTAGTCTCCGCATTTGTAATCTTAAGCTTCGGCCTGCAGAAGGGCCTGGAGCGCGTGACAAAAGTCATGATGATCGCACTGCTGTTCCTCCTTGTAGTCCTGTCGGTACACAGTCTGACTCTGTCCGGTGCAAAGGAAGGTCTGAAGTTCTATCTGGTACCGGATTTCTCCAAGATCAACGGATCGGTCATCGTAGGCGCCATGAATCAGGCGTTCTTCACCCTTTCCCTTGGCATCGGAAGCATGGCCATCTTCGGAAGTTATATCAATAAGGATCATTCTCTCATGGGAGAAGCGACGAACGTCATCATCCTGGATACTTTTGTGGCTGTCCTTGCCGGTCTGATCATGTTCCCTGCATGCTTCTCTTTCGGACTGCAGGTGGATGCAGGTCCCAGCCTTCTGTTTAACACCATGGCCAGCGTTTTCAATAACATGGCCGGCGGCAGATGGTGGGGATCACTGTTCTTCCTGTTCATGGTGTTTGCTGCCATGTCTACAGTTCTCGCTGTGTGCGAGAATATCCTCGCCATGGTCTGTGATCTTACCGGATGGAGCCGCAAAAAAGGCTGCCTGGTCTCCGGTATCGTTGTTGCCGTGCTGGCTCTGACCACAGCATTGGGCTTTAACGTGCTTTCCAACTTCCAACCAATTAAGGAAGGAAACAGCTGGTTGGATCTTTGGGACTTCTTTGTTTCCAACAATGCTCTGCCTCTGGGTTCGTTGATCTTTGCTCTGTTCTGCTGCAACAAGTTTGGATGGGGATGGGATAAGTTCCTGGAAGAAGCCAATGCCGGTGTCGGTATGAAGGTACGCAACTGGATGAAACCTATTTTCCGTTATTTCGTTCCTGTTGTTATCGCGTTCCTGTACATCTATGGAATGCTCGACTACTTTGGAATGCTTTCTTAAACGGCTAATGCTAATTAAATAGTGTAATTGAAACCAGACTGTCTTCGGACAGTCTGGTTCTTTGTTTGTGTTCGGTTTTTCAGTCGTCTGTGATACAATGGAAGCAATCAAAGGGAAAGGTGAGCATCACTATGAGTTTTCAGACCATCGCAGTGTTGGGTGCCGGCGCCATTGGCAGCTACTTCATTGACGGACTGAGAGAAAAACTGGGAGAGGGCCTCTGGATCATCGCGGAAGGAGACCGTGCGGAAAGACTGAAAGAGCAGGGGATTGTGGTAAACGGCGAGACCCTCCGGCTCAATGTCCGCACACCAGAACAGGCACATGGTGCCGACCTTCTGATCGTCACAGTCAAATACGGCGGCCTGAAGGGAAGTCTTCCCATGATCGAGAAGATCGTGGATGACCATACGATCGTGATGAGCCCGATGAACGGTGTGGACAGCGAGACCGTGATCGGGGAAGTCATCGGAACGGACCATGTCGTCCATTCTCTAATGAGGATCGCGTCCCAGCGCATCGGCAATGAGATCCGGTATGATCCTGAAGTGACACAGGGGGTGTTTTTCGGGGAAACGGACGGTACCATCAGTCATAGGATCCGGGATCTGACGGAGCTGTTTGACGGTACCCCGGTCCGCTACAGTGTTTCTTCCGATATCCTGCAGGATATCTGGTATAAGTATGCGCTGAATAGCAGCAAGAATCTTCCGCAGGCCATCATTGGATGCGGATATGGCGGGTATCGGGACAGCAGTCATCTCGCATACATCAGCGATAAGATGCGGGAAGAGGTGGCACGGGTCGCCTGGGCAAAGGGGATCGATATCCGTGACACGGATAATCCGGGAGCCCACAATTCACCCATTCCGGCAGAGGCAAGGTTTTCCACTCTTCAGGATCTGGATGCAAAAAGAGAAACGGAGATCGAAATGTTCTCCGGAACTCTCGTGCGCCTGGGAAAAGAACTGGGGATCGAAACACCGTATAATGATTTTGCCTACCATGTGATCCGGTGCCTGGAAGAAAAGAACGCAGGAAAACTGAAATAAAAAAACACCTGCGATCACGGATTTCCATGATCACGGGTGATTCCGGTTAAAGACACAGGCGATAGCCTTTTCCCCAGACCGTGCGGATGATCTTCGGATGCGACATGTTTTCTTCCAGCTTCTTCCGAAGGTTCAGGATATGGACCATTACGGCGTTGTTGGAACCGGGGAAGTATTTTTCACCCCAGACCTGTTCGTAGATCTCCGGAATGGAGGCTACTTCACCATTCTTGAAATACAGATATTCCAGAATGTTCAGTTCCAAATCGGTAAGCTCCAGTTTTTTCCCATCCTTCATGACGGTCCGCGCTTCGGGATTGATCTGGATGGAGCTGGAGGATATGACCTTTCCGCGGTACTCCCGGAAACGACGGACGAGAGCACTTACCTTGGCGAGCAGTTCATCTTCCGTGATGGAAGTCTGGATGCAGTCATCGGCTCCTGACGCATAGGCAGTCAGGCGGTGCTCAAAGGTAAGATCACGGAAAACCGCGAGGACCGGACAATTGGTCTCTTCGCGCAGTCCTTCCAGAAAGGAAGGAATCTCCGGCGGGGAGGCAGGAACCCAGATCACGAGGTCATAACTGCTGTAATCCTGGAGTCGATGGAGCGCTTCTCCCACCGTCTCCGCTTCATGAACAGTGTAATCGAGAGGAAGAAGACTGCTGCAGACAGAAGCGCGGTAGGAATGATCCTGATCGATCAGTAGAATGGTTGCATTATTTTTCTTCATTGATACCATCATTCTTTCTTTTTAATTTACCCGGTCAGAGAGGGAATATTAAGAATATGCTTATTTCTTAAGATTATTGTAATATTTTGGAAAATGGTGATTCAATTGTGGCCGCAAGTGTGGCCATGATTCGATGGCACAAAAGTGACAGTTTGTACCATGCTGATGAGGAGTTTGCACACTCGGAAAAACATGGTGCACGAATTATCGATAATGGAGGAAGATCTATGAAGTGTTATAAAGGAACGATCCTGTCCGTCAACGGACAGAATGAGGTGTTTCATTATCTGGTAGAAGATCAGGGCAAGATTATTTATGTGGGAAATGATCTTCCGGAGGAGTATCAGTCAGCGGAACTGGTGGAACTGGGAGATCGTGCTCTGGCGCCCTCCTTTGTGGATTCACATCAGCACTTTGCATCCTTTTCCACATTTCAGGCTGGCCTCAATGTGATGGAGGCAGGCTCCAATGAGGAGATCAAGGAGATGGTCCGTCAGTTTGTGGCAAGATCCAAGGGAAACACCCTTATTGCCTTCGGTGCTTCACCCTATTCCGTGAGGGAAGGACGCCTGATTCATAGGGAAGAACTGGATGAGGTCTGTCCGGACAAGGAGATCATGGTGGTGAAATACGACGGGCACGCATGTATCGTCAATACAAAGCTTCTGAATAAACTCAATGACAAGGTGAAGGATCTTCGGGGATACCATCCCGATACCGGGGAGATGAATCAGGAAGCATTCTTCAAGTTTTCCGATTATATTACCAGTTCCATCTCTCTGCTGGAGCTGGTGGCAAATATGCAAGATGCAGTGGATTTCATGGCTTCCAGAGGAATCGGCATGGTCCACACGGTCAGCGGAGTAGGGTATGCGGGGAATCTGGACATCACCTTCGAGAAGATCTTTGCCAAATCTCTGCAGAACGGATTCCAGCTTCGGGTCTTTCCTCAGCCCATGGATATCAAAGTCGCCACCAGCCGGAATCTTCCACGCATCGGCGGATGTTTTGAAAGCGCACTGGACGGATGCTTCGGTTCTCATGATGCGGCCATGCTGGAACCATACTGTGACGAGGAGGGCGGAGACGGAGTCCTCTATTACAGCGATGAGAAAGTGACGGAATTCTGTAAGGCGGCAAACCGTGCGGGGCTGCAGATCGAGATGCACGCCATTGGAGACAAGGCGTTCAATCAGGCGACCCGTGCTCTGAAAGCCGCGCTGGATGATCATCCCAGAGACGATCACCGCCACGGCATCATCCATGACTGTCTGCCTACGGAAGATGGCATCCGCATCTGCAGCGAGTATCATATCCAGATGCCGGTGCAGAGTGCCTTTATCAACTGGAAACAGGAACCGGATGCATATCTGGAATCCATACTGGGAACGGAACGCGCCGGCAGGCTCAATCCTCTGAAGACCTTCCGGGATGCCGGGATCCTCGTTTCTTTCGGATCCGATGCTCCCTGTACCACACCGGATCCCATCGTTTGGATGGACAAGGCCGTGAACAATGCCAACGCCGGGGAGGCGCTGACGGTTCAGGATGCACTCCGCATGTGTACATACAATGGCTACTACACCACCTTTGATGACAAACAGAGGGGGAGCCTGGAAGCGGGAAAGATCGCCGATATGGTGATCCTCTCTGCGGATCCCTATACCATTCCCAAAGAGAAACTGGGTCAGATCAAAGTGGAGAAACTCATTCTCCGGGGAAAGGATTATGAGAGCTGCAAACGCCCGGTTTTGGGAGCAATCTGGAAAGGAATCACTTCCGGAAGCAGGGATTTCTGAGAAAAAAGAACGATGGACCGGCTGTTGCCGGTCCATCGGAATAGTATGAAAAAGTGTCCTGAAATCACAAAAAACAGGGAATTTCGAATGAAATAACCCTGTTTCTTGGCACGGAGTAGAGGATTCGAACCCCCGACCTTCTGGTCCGTAGCCAGACGCTCTATCCAGCTGAGCTAACTCCGCATACAGCTCGTTTTCCCGAGTGCCTAGCTAGTTTAGCACAGTCG
>CAJGCI010000043.1 GCA_904501855.1 Oscillospiraceae bacterium
AAAGGATGGCATTTGGAGCAAATCTCAATGGTGATGTCCTTCTTGGTAGAGCCGGTGTGATAAACAGCACCGCAAGCGCAGCGAATCGTAGTCTGCTCGTAATTCGGATGAATTCCCTGTTTCATAATAGTAATCTCCTTCATAGGCTACCTTGATGTGCAGTGACTGCTGGATACAAGGTGCAGAGGATATATTACCATATGTGATTGGGGTCTGCAACAACTTTTTTCGCTGTTTTTTCGTAAATTTTCCCTGTTTCAGGCCTCATTCAGGGAAACTTCCACCGCCTGTCCCACATCCAGGAAGCAAAGGACCGCCTGTGACACCGGTTTTCCGATCATTTCTCTGAGGGCGATGGCATATGCCTTCATCTGCGGGCGGTATCGTTCCACGTGCTCCTCCAGGGAATCTTCACCGATCCGGTCCGTCTTATAATCAACCAGGATCACTTTCCCGTCTTCCTCAAACCAGCCGTCGATGGCTCCCTGAAGAAGGATCGTTTCTTCGGTTCCTTCATCCGGGAGCAGTTCTTCGGAGGGAACCAAAACCGAAAAGGTGTATTCCCGGTGAAGCCGGTCTGCATTGTTTTTGATCCGTGTCCCCATCGGTGTCTGGAGGAACCGCAGGATGGATGCAGTGTTTACCAGCTTCTTTTCCTCTTCGCTGATCAGGCCCTGTTCCTGTATGTGGTCCATCTGCTCCCGGACTTCCGCTTCCGTTTCGGCCTTATTAAGATTCAGATGCTGCAGGACAAGATGGGTCAGCGTTCCCTTTCGGGTGCTACCCTTCTCCTTTCTGCGCAGATAATCATGAAACGACTCAAAGTCCGAGCGGTTTTGTGCAATGAGTCTTTTTTCTTCCGGCTGCGGTTCCGGTTCCGGACCGGCCAGCCGTCGCTTTAATTCCGTGGCGGTGATCTTGCTCGGGATCTTCGTATCCTGGGTATGAGGATACTGATAGTTCAGGTTGTTATGAAGTGCCGCGACCCAATTTTCATCGATCTCAACATCCTCCAGTTGCCGTTCTTTTTCTCCCTCATCGTCCGGAACTCCGATTTCGTGAAGGATCTGCCATCGGAAATGCTCTCCTTCGTCAGCGAGACAGGTATACAGCATCCACTGCAGCCGCGATGAGGCTTTTTCGATCAGTTCCGGATTCATTGGCCGGCGGGCAAACGCTCTCTTCTCTTCGACTGTTTTTTCCGCGTTGTTCATGGAACCCGTGACAAAAAGCCGTTCCTTCGCTCGGGTAAGTGCCACATACAGGAGCCGCATCTCCTCTGAGATGGTTTCCTGTTCCAGGCGGTTTCGTATGGCGATACGCGCCATCGTCGGGTACGCGACCCGCTGCTCCTTGTCCACCACTTTCGGACCCAAACCGAGTTTTGGATGGACCAGGACTTGTTCCCGGGAGTCGCTCTTATTAAACTGTCGCCCGGTATCACTGAGGATCACCACCGGATATTCCAGTCCTTTTGATTTGTGAATGGAGGTGATCTGCACGGCCGATCCTTCCAGCGCAGTGCCGGTGGGGACCGTGCCGCGCTCTTCCTGATTTTTCAGCCACAGAATAAATCGGTGGACTCCGTGGTATCCTGTTTCTTCAAATTTTCTGGTGTAATCAAGCAGGATCAGAAGATTTTCTCTTCGTGACTCTCCACCGATCATGGCGCCGTAGGTTGCAATGGCATTCAGGTCATCGTAGATCATCCAGAGAAGAGTGCTCAGCCCGATATCCGGTGCCAGCAACCGATACTTTTCCAGTAGTGCCAGAAATCTTCTGCAGGCCGGGATCTCCCCGGATGCTTGGACCACGGCCTCATAACATCCTTCTCCCTCATCCTGCTGACTGCGCAGATACGTCAGTTCATCTGGAGTCACGCCGAACAGAGGTGAGTTGAGCACTGCAATCAGCGGAATGTCCTGATGAGGATTATCGATCACTTTCAGCAGTGACAGGATTGTTGAGATCTCCATCGTGCGGAAAAACGACCCTCCGCCTCCGGCGTTGGCTGGGATCCCATTCTCCTCCAGCACTTCCTGATAGGTCTTTCCTATTGCATTGGCAGATCGCAGAAGGATCGCAATGTCGCCAAACTCCAGTGGACGGGAATCGTTCTCCACTTTGGTTCCGCCGCTCATCATACTGCGAATCAGCTCCGCCACTGCCTGTGCTTCACGGCGCACCTTGTCCGGTGCGTCATCCTCTTCCATGTCTCCGTTATCCAGCACGATCAGTTCCGGCAGAGGAGCATCTCCTTCGAAATAGTCTGCGCCGAAATGCAGCGCGGCGTCCTCATCATACAGGATCTCTCCCACTGCCGGGGACATGCAGGTGCGGAACGTCTGATTGACTGCGCCGATGATCTCCTTGCGGGAACGGAAATTCTCCTGCAGAAGGATCCGTTTCGGCTCCTTCTCTGCTGCCGATTCGTATGGAACATATTCATGATATTTTCGCAGGAAGATCTGCGGATCTGCCAGTCGGAAACGATAGATCGACTGT
Organism: Oscillospiraceae bacterium; assembly: GCA_904501855.1. Lineage (GTDB taxonomy): Bacteria > Bacillota > Clostridia > Oscillospirales > Oscillospiraceae > UBA2922. The sequence continues at coordinate 2,506 of CAJGCI010000043.1, forward strand.
TTGACGTCTCCCACCATGAACAGATTGTTCCCGTCTCTTGAAACGGCATTAAAAATATGTTCCTGGACTTCGCTGACATCCTGATACTCGTCGATCATGATCTCGCGATAGCGTTCTGTCAATGCCTCCGCCACCGGGGACGGAGCCCCGTTTTCGTCTTCCAGAAGCTTTACGGCGTAATGCTCCAGATCGGAAAAATCCAAAACGGAGGCCCGATGTTTTGCGTTCTGATATTCTTCGGAAAAATCCAGGACAAGATCCATCAGAGCACACATGGCCGGAGCCATGCAGCGGATCTCTTCCGTCAGTTGATGTCCGTCCCGCAAAAATGGTTCCGTGATCTTCTGCAGCTTTCCTCTGCATGTGGTACGAAGTTCTTTGACGCGGTCCATGAAATCGCAGCTGATGTTCTTTCCCACGGTCATCCGCTGCACTTCGATCTCCGCGGTTTCCGCCGCTGCCTGCCATCCGGATCTCGTTCCACGCTGGAACTCCTTCAGTTTATCGCGCAGATCTTCCAGCGGAGGTCCGCATTTGGTATACGCCTCTCCATAGTCTCTCGCCATCTCCTGCAATGTCTCGTCCCACAATGTGACCCAGGCACCGGCAAATTCTTCTGCCTGACGGAGCAGTTCCTGACCCCAGATGGTTTCCCCGGGATCCTTTCCGGAAGCAGTAAGATACTGTTCTTTCTGTTCCTGTGCCCAGGCGGCGGGATCGGCATGGCACTGCATCTTCTCATAAACATCCATGGCAAGCTCCACCAGGCGGGCATCGTCCCGTCCGGTCCCCACGGTGTTTACCAGTTCTTCAAACCCTTCATACTCTTCTATTTTTTCGTACCGGCTTTCCATGATCCGTTCCATGGCAGACTGTTTCATCATGGCTGCCCGGTCTTCATCCAGGACCCGGAAATCGGGAGCGATGCCCAGTGCATGGCTGTGTTCCCGGAGGATGTTCTGGCAGAAGCTGTGGATCGTTCCGATGGATGCCTGCGGACAGAGAAGATGCTGCTCTTTCAGACGGCGTTCGCCGGGATGTTCCCGCATGATCTCCTGTATAGCATGTCCGATCCGGCTCTTCAGCTCGGTTGCTGCGGCTTTGGTAAAGGTAATGATCAGAAATTCCTGAATGGAAGCCGGCTCTGCCGGATCAAGGATCGCAGACAGGACGCGCTCCGTCACCACACGGGTCTTTCCGCTGCCCGCCGCTGCGGAAACCAGCACGGAACTTCCCCGCAGTTCAATGGCTTTTTGCTGCGCAGCAGTAGGTTCAAATCTGCTCATGCCGGTCTTCCGCCTCCTTTCGGATCCGATTCCAGATCTCCTGGTCGTCGAATTTTTTCATATATCGCACGGAATCCTTCTGGTTTCCGTTCTCAAAATGACAGGCTTCCCGATAGGCACAGTAGTTGCAGCCGTTATTGGTCGCGCTGCGGTACCACGGCTGTGCGTCGATATTGCCTTCCCGGATCTTCTTCGTCAGTTCCGTCAGTGTCGTTTCTACGTGCTGCATCAGAAGGTCAAACTGCTGGATATCGGCGATCGATCCTTTCAGCACACCGTCCTTGCCGGCAGACACGGGGACGAAGCGTTTCGGCATGCCCCGTTCCATGGCGTCCAGAACATCCTCGTCATTGAGCACCAATCCGCTTCTCTTCAGTTCTTTGGTTCTCTCTTTTTCCGTTTTTTCGGCGTCGGAAGGCCCGTCCATGGACAGCATGCTGTCCCGCGCCGGAACATACAGCACTCCGGCGGGTTCCGTTTCTTTCCCGTATTTGTTCTTCCCATATTTCCACAGCACATTCAGGTAGAGGAGCATCTGCAGGTTGCGGCCGAACCACACTTCGGAAAGGTCAAATTTCTTCTTTCCGGTCTTGTAATCCACAACCCGGAGATACAGTTTTCCATCATGTTCCCAGCCATCGATACGGTCTGCAATGCCGGTAAGCTGCAGTAATGCTTCCGGATCTCCCAGCTGCATTGCCGGAAAATCCCGGTCCTCGCTGAAATTCAGCTCGAACTCCATGGGGACGAATTCCGACACCCGAAGTTCCTCCGCCGTATTTCCAACGATTTGATGAACATTTTCCCGGAGGCGTCCGAACAGATAGCGAAACCGTTTGCTCTGGCCCTCCAGGCCGTCCATCTCCTCGTTCACATACTGTTCCACCACCAGATCGGTGATCTCGTGGATCCGGTCTTCCTTGACGGTCTGGAATCCGCCCTCTTCCGAGATCTGTTTTGCCACATGCTCCAGCACATAATGCATAAAGGTTCCGATCTCCGCCGGCGTGATTCCGGAGGCCTGCCGTTCCTCCGCTTTCATGCCATACTGCATGAAATAGGAAAACGGGCATCCGGCCATGGTGTCGATTCGGGAGGGCGACAGCCGGAGTGTTTTCCCGTAAAGACGGGAAACGGCCTCCTCTGTGAGCGACCCCCGCGTAAAATGTGCGGCTTTCTGGAGTTTTTCATATTGTTCCGGCGCTTCCTTCTGAAGCCGGACTTTTGCCGCCGCCGCCCCGGGTCTGGGATCGTGGAACGCTTCTGCCGCCATCTCCGCAGCAGGACGCGCCGCATTGCTTCGCAGAAGATCGATGTCCACCGGGCGGATCTCTCCGCCGAAGATCTCCCGGGCGCGCCGCATGACCACGGACGGCTCCTGCACCTCTCCCCCGCGTGTCCTGCTGAAGCAAAGCAGCATTTTCTCCTGGGGCAGAGTAAAGGTGTTGTAGATCGTATAATACTCTTTCCAGAGCCAGAGATCGGACCATCGTCCCATGGTCAGGTCGATGCTGCGAAGGAACTGCTTTTCCTCCTCGGTAAAGACCCCAACTTCGCCGGAAAACCGGGGAAGTTGGTCTTCCGAGGCACCCAGCACAATGAGAAACCGGATGTTTCGTCTCCGCATCCGTTCAAAATCTCCCGCGGATACGCTGTCCAGAGAAACGGGGATTGTCCCGATATCATACTGGGAAAGCATCTGAAGGAGGAGTTTTCCATAGGTCTCCACATCAGCAGAGACCTCTCCCATCACGGCATTCATCTGCTCCAGCGCGGAGAGAAGGATCTCCCAGATCTGCTCATATTCTTCTGCTTCGGTCTTCTGGTCTTCCTCCCACAGTTTCTGCGCGCGGGAACGGAGCACCTGCGGAAGCTGGCTGTTTTCAAGAAACTCCACCAGATTTTCCGTGTGTCCGTTGACCGTATGCGTATTGACACTGGCATCATAGAATCGCTTCAGGGGTACAATGATCTTCTTTCGAAGCATCTGTATGGTGCTGAGGGTCTGTCTGGACCGATCCGTCCAGTCGCAGCCGTATCCGCCTGGATGACGGTTCCACGGTTCATCAAACAGCCACTCCCGTCCTCTCATATTCCATGTGATCGTATAGTTTTCTAGCAGATCCCCTTCTTCCGGGGACAGCCCGGTAAGACCGGTGCGGACATACTCCAGGATCTCTTCCGTATCCCAGCCGCCAGCTATGTTTTCATATACGCTGCGAAGAAGGGACGGCAGCGACTTCGCCAGAAGATCCGATCTTCGGGTCAGATACAGCGGAACATCATAGTGGCGGAACATGCACTCCAGCATGGTGTCATACTCTTCAAACCCGCGGACTGCGATGGCAATATCTCTCCATCTGCAGCCGGTCTCCCGGACCAGCTGCAGACATTTTGCGGCAGCAAACTCACACTCTTCCTCCGGTGTTGCCGCGCTGTACAATGCCACCACGTCCCGGCCTTCTTGCCGATCCCAGGTCGTATCTTCATATGAAAACAGATGCTCATTGTAAAACGCCAGCGCGGGGTTCTTCTGTTCCTGAATAGAAAAGGAAATTTCCTCTGTTTCGATCCCGCAGTCTTCTGCGATCCGCTCCAGCTGCCTTTTTGTGATCTTTGCCATCTCAAAGATCTCCTGATCCGAGTCTTCCATATTCAGGCATACCGTCACTTCCGCTCCTACACGAAGCATCGTTTCAATCACATTCAGCTCCTGCTGGCTGAAATCCGAAAAGCCGTCGACATAGACGGTGCTGTGTTCCGAAATGAATTCGTTGGGAATGCTCTCGGCAAACACATTCAGAAGATCAGAAGGATCCGAGTGCCCGTTTGCCACCACCGATTCATACGCTTCCTGAATCAGCGCAAGATCCTCCAGCTTATCTCGGAGCAGGCCGCTGCAGCTCTCCGCGGTTTTTGTCAGCATGTCTGCTGTGATACAGGATGTTTTCAGTTCCTGCATCTCCTGGAGCAGGATCTTCTGGTTCTCCGGTCTTCTCCGGGTATTTCCGTAAACAGCCAGTTTCGTCCCGATGGATTCAATGGCGAGATTCATGCAGAGAAGCCGCCCGCCATTATCCAGAAGAGGTGCGCAGTCGGGACGGTTCGACAGCATCTGCATTGCCATACGGCTGAAGGATTTTGCGGCCGCGTGCATGGAGATATGGTTTCCGCAGACTTCGCAAAGCTCCCTCTCCGCCTCATAGGTGAACTGATCCGGCACGATGAGCAGAATGTCGGTTTCTCCTTCTTCTGCCGCCTGACGGATCTGTCCCAGTATTTCACGTGTCTTGCCGGTTCCGGCAACGCCCGTGTACAATCTCAGCATTCTCTATATACCTCACTTACAGTGGAGTCATTCGTTTGTATGCGTTCGACTTTCCAGTCTTTCTTTTAATATTGTACGGAACCATTTCCAAAAAGAAAAGACCCTTTCCCCAATCTGTCACATTCTTTGCACAGGTTGGCATCGAGGCCTTAGCATATGCAGAATACCCGCTGCAGCGAAGCAGCGGGTATTCTTGTCTGTTATCGGTTTTCGATGGGAATGTATGCCGTCTTTGCAGGGATGGACCGGTATGCGGGACGCATGATGCGTTTTCCGCTGATCACCTCTTCCATGCGGTGGGCGCACCAGCCAGCGCTTCTTGCAATGGCAAACAGCGGGGTATACAGTTCCACAGGAATTCCGAGCATCTGGTACACCAGTCCGGAATACATATCCACATTGGCACACAGCGGAAAGTCCCGGTTCTTGCGTTCCATGATCACTTTCGTACCAATGCTCTCGATGTTTTCCATCAGCTCCAGATCTTCCAGGCGGCCCTTTTCCTCTGCCAGCTTCCGGGCATATTTTTTGATGATCACGGCACGGGGGTCCGACATGGTATAGACCGCGTGTCCCAGACCATAGATCTTGCCGGACTTGTCGCCGCATTTCTTGTCCAGAATTCCCTCCAGATAAGCCCGGAGTTCTTTTTTGTCCTTGGTGTCCGTCATGTCCTCTTTGACATGTGCGAACATCTCCATGACCTTGGCGTTTGCCCCGCCGTGGAGCGGTCCTTTCAGGGATCCCGCTGCCGCTGCGACGGCGCTGTAGGTGTCGGATCCGGTGGAGGAAACGCTGCGGCAGGTAAAGGTCGAGTTGTTGCCGCCGCCGTGATCGGCATGGATCATCAGCATCATGTCCAGGATCTTGGCTTCTTCTTCCGTATATTTCTTGTCCTTGCGGATCATCCGCAGGAAGTTTTCGGACAGAGACAGGTTCGGTTCCGGGTTGTGGATATACAGAGATTTTCCCCGGTGATAATGCCGCATGACCTGATAGGCATTTGCCACGATGAGCGGCATTCTTGCCACCACTTCCATGGACTGCCGAAGCAGGTTGTCCGGAGAGGTATCATCCGGATTTTCATCATAGGTATACAGCGCAAGAATCCCGCGGGAAAGCTGGTTCATAATGCTCTTGGAGGGCGCACGGAAAAGGACATCTTCATTGAATCCGAGGGGCAGTGATCTTGCTTCTGCCATCAGTTCTTTAAACCGATCGAACTGCTGCTGATTCGGCAGCTGTCCCAGCAGGAGCAGAAATACGACTTCCTCATATCCGAAAGTCTCCGATTTAATATGGGCATCCACAATATCAAACAGGTTGATTCCGCGGTAATACAGTCTGCCCGGCATGGGAACCCGCTGCCCGTCCAGGATGGAATAGCCCTGAACGCTGCCGACTCCGGTAATGCCGGCAAGCACGCCGGTACCATCGCTGTTTCGGAGGCCTCTTTTAATATCGGCAAGAGAAATGTTCTGGTCGATCTGATAACTGCTTATGATATGATCGTTCAGCTGATTCAGATCGTCTACCAGATGATTCCCTAATTTGATGTTGTCCATAGTTGCTTCTCCTATCTTACAGAGGGTGTTTCCTATCATAGTACCATTCTTCTCATTTTGCAAGTTTTTTCTTTTTAGTTGCAATTTTGCCGGTCATTATTTCTATTTCTCCTATTGATTTCCACCAATTTTGCAATTTTTATTCGATATCTTTGCATTTCCTTGAATTTTACCATGCCTTGTGCAATAATATCACAGAGTTTTCAATTCAACACATTAATAAATAAAAGAGGACAGTTATGATCACCAAAATCAATGAATCTATCGTATGGCATGTCGGCAGACCGTGCAAAGTCAGTGAGACTCCGGTAGAAGCCAGCCCCTGGAAAACCATGGCGGGAGAGATCCTGGCGGCGCACAACAAGGGCTCCGGTTCGGAACTGAATATTTATTTTGACAATCTGATTTCTCACGATATTACATACGTGGGAATCATTCAGACTGCTATTGCATCCGGGCTGAAAAAATTCCCCGTCCCCTATGCCATGACCAACTGCCACAACAGTCTCTGCGCAGTGGGCGGTACGATCAATGAAGATGATCATATATTCGGACTTTCTGCGGCGCGGAAGTTCGGCGGCATCTACGTGCCGGCAAATCAGGCGGTCATCCACCAGTTTGCCCGCGAGATGATGGCCGGTTGCGGAAAGATGATCCTCGGTTCCGACAGTCATACCCGCTACGGAGCCCTCGGCACCATGGCCGTGGGAGAAGGCGGACCGGAAATCGTAAAACAACTGTTGGGAGATTCCTATGATATCCCCTATCCGAAAGTAACGCTGGTCTATCTCACCGGAACTCCGAATCGCGGCGTTGGCCCGCACGATGTTGCTCTCGCGCTCTGCGGTGCTGTCTACAAAGACGGATTTGTTAAAAACCATGTTCTTGAGTTCGCAGGTCCTGGTGTTTCCGGGCTGTCCATGGACTACCGCATCGGCATCGATGTCATGACCACCGAAACGGCCTGTCTTTCCTCCATCTGGCAGACGGACGGAAAAGTGGAAGAATACCTTGCTCTTCGCGGCCGCGGAGAGGAATACCGGAAGCTGGAACCGCAGGAAGGCGCGTTTTATGATGACATGATCACCATTGATCTGTCCTCTGTGGAGTCCATGATCGCGTTGCCCTTCCATCCTTCGGAGGCCTACAGCATCCATGAGTTTCAGGCAAACGCCGGCGATATTCTCCGGGAGACGGAGAAACGGCTGGAACAGCAGCTGGAAGGAAAGAGCGTGGACCTTGCCAGCAAGCTGAAAGACGGAAAACTGATGATCGATCAGGGTGTCATTGCGGGCTGTGCCGGCGGCATGTTTGAAAACATTGCCGAAGCGGCTGCCATCCTTCACGGACACTCGGTGGGAAACGGTTACTTCAATCTTTCGGTTTACCCGCCGTCTGTTCCCGTCAATGTGGAGCTGATCACCAAGGGGATCCAACAGGATCTCATGCTTTCCGGCGCACTGTTCAAGTCCTGCTTCTGCGGCCCGTGCTTCGGTGCGGGAGACGTGCCCGGAAACGGCGCTCTCAGCATCCGCCACACCACCCGAAACTTCCCCAACCGGGAAGGTTCCAAGCCCAGTGACGGACAGATCTCCTACGTTGCCCTGATGGATGCGCGCTCCATTGCCGCGACGGCAAGAAATCAGGGTGTGCTGACAGCAGCTACGGATATCGATTACACGGTTCCTTCGGATATGAGCTATGGTTTTGACTCCACCGTATATGAAAACCGTGTGTACTTCGGATATGACAAACCCAACGAGAATGAGGCTCTGATCTACGGACCGAACATCATTCCGTGGCCCGAGATTCCGGCCATGCCGGAAGACCTGACTCTGGAACTGGCTTCTGTGATCCACGATCCGGTCACCACCACCGATGAGCTCATTCCTTCCGGGGAAACCAGTTCCTACCGTTCCAACCCCATGAAACTGGCTTCCTTTGCTCTGTCGCGCAGAGATCCGGAGTACGTACAGAGAGCAAAGGACATTCAGGCCAAGGGTATCTATTCCTGTATATTTGCAGAGTGTCCCGGCGACGGAAGCGCCCGGGAGCAGGCAGCTTCCTGCCAGAGGATTCTGGGTGGTGCCGCCAACATCTGCAGAAAATTCGCCACCAAGCGTTATCGTTCCAACTGTATCAACTGGGGCATGCTGCCTCTGACACTTCCGGAGGACATCCCCTTTGAGTATCAGCCCGGAGACCAGCTGGTCCTTCCCGGTATCCGTGCCGCAGTGGAGTCCGGTGCCGACGAGGTTACCGGAACTATCAATGGTAAGAGCTATACGTTCACTATCGGGCCTCTGACGGACCGGGAACGGGAGATCCTTCTGGCCGGCTGCCTGATGAACTGGTATGCATTACGAAACAGCGAGGACTGATTATATGCAGAAAATAACCATGACCAATCCCATCGTGGAGATGGACGGGGATGAAATGACCCGCATCCTCTGGCAGATGATCAAGGACAAGCTGATCCTCCCCTTTGTGGATCTGAAAACCGAATATTATGATCTCGGACTTGTCCGCCGGGATGAAACCGATGACCAGATCACACTGCAGGCGGCGGAAGCCATCAAAAAATGGCATGTTGGTGTAAAATGTGCGACCATCACGCCCAACGATGCCAGAGTAAAAGAATATAATCTGAAAAAAATGTATAAGAGCCCCAACGGCACCATCCGAGCCGTACTGGACGGTACTGTGTTCCGTACACCGATCATCGTCCCCGGCATCGATCCCTATGTGCGCACGTGGGAAGCCCCCATCACCATCGCCCGTCATGCGTACGGCGATATTTACCGCGCGACGGAATACCGGGTCCCGACTACCGGGAAAGCAGAACTGGTCTTTACCGGAGACGACGGAACCGAGTTCCGGGAGACGATCTATGAATATGAATGTCCCGGTGTTCTGCAGGGGCTATACAACAAGGATTCCTCCATTGAGTCCTTTGCTCGGGCATGTTTCGAATTTGCCCTGTCAAGCAAACAGGATCTGTGGTTTGCCGCAAAGGATACCATTGCGAAAAAATACGACGGCCGCTTCCGGGATATTTTCCAGGAGCTGTATGAAACAGAGTATAAACGCCGCTTTGAGGAAGCCGGGATCCGTTATCTGTACACCCTGATTGATGATGCCGTTGCCCGTGTGATGCGGTCCAAGGGCGGCTTTATCTGGGCATGCAAAAACTACGACGGAGACGTGATGAGCGACATGATCTCTTCCGCATTCGGTTCGCTTGCCATGATGAAGAGCGTCCTTGTTTCTCCGGAGGGCAACTATGAATTTGAAGCCGCTCACGGGACGATCACGCGCCATTATTACCGTTACCGTAACGGAGAGAAGCCCTCTTCCAATCCGGTGGCCACCATTTTTGCGTGGTCCGGCGCTTTCCGCCAGCGAGGAATATTTGACGAAACCCGGGATCTTATTGATTATGCGGACGCGCTGGAGAGCGCCTGCGTGGAGACCATCACCGACGGCATCATGACCGGTGATCTTGCGCTTCTCGTTTCGGGAGAAGTCAAAACCGTCAACAGTGAAGATTTTCTGGACGAAGTCCGGTCCCGTCTTCAGAACAAGCTGCGCGTATGAGCCAGGCTATCTATTCTCTGGATTTTTCCATTTTGGATGCGATACAGGAACATTTGCGGACCCTGTGGCTGGACACCATCGTTCCCTATCTGACGATGCTGGGTAATGCGGGTGCGGTCTGGATTCTTCTGGCAATCATTCTGCTGTGCATCCCGGGAAAAAGAAAAGTCGGATTTACTGTGGCTGCTGCCCTTCTGGCAGATCTGATCCTGTGCAATGGGATCCTGAAACCGCTGGTGGCTAGGATCCGCCCCTATGATTTACATGCCGGGATCTCCCTTCTGATAAAGGCCCCCTCGGATTACTCGTTTCCTTCGGGTCATACGGCCGCTTCCTTTGCCGCAGCCTCCGCACTTCTTTTCCGGAAAGAACGGCTGTGGATCCCTGCCCTGGTCCTGGCGG
>CAJGCI010000044.1 GCA_904501855.1 Oscillospiraceae bacterium
CGCGGATCTTTCCCATCACCCCGCCCGCTACGCACTGGTGGAACTGGAGAACATCCATGACGAAGCGCAGGTGTTCGAGCCCATCCACCGTGTCATCGTCAACACCGATCCCGAAGCGCTGCTGGAGGCCCTGAAGGCCGAGGCCTGCGCCGAGGAGGGCTTCGAAGTCCGGTGGTACATCGGGGACAAGACCGGCACCGTAAAGCTGGATCCCGCCAAGAGCGAGCTGGCCGTAGGCGTGCTGCAGGCCTTCCTGGATGACTATCTGAAGAAGAATGCCGGCGACATCGACTACATCCACGACGATGACGCACTCATCGATCTTGCCAAGCAGGACAACGCCATCGGCTTCCTCCTGCCCGGCATGGAAAAGAGCCAGCTGTTCCGCGGTGTCATTCACGACGGAGCACTGCCCCGCAAGACCTTCTCCATGGGACACAGCCGTGAAAAACGGTACTACCTGGAAGGCCGCAAGATCCGCTGACTATCTCACTCCTGTCGAGGGTATCGGAGAGAATTCTCCGGTGCCCTTTTGTTATGCCCGAAAAAGGAAGCAGCCCCCGGCGGGAACGCCGGGGGCTGTCGGTTCTTGTGTTCGGTTTTGGTCATTCGCCCAGCAGGATCCGGGTGGTGAGCTTGTCCTCGTGCTCATAGTCTTCCCGGCGGATCATCCTCCGGGCTCCGGTGGGGCAGGTGGAGACGCACAGGCCGCAGCCGAGGCATTTGGAAGTGTCCACGGTGCTCCGGCCGTCCTCTCCCGCGGTGTTGCAGTCGAAGATGCACCGGTCCAGACAGGTGCCGCACTCATCACAGCCCTTGCATTTCTCCCGGTCCAGGGAGACGATCTCGGGACCGGCCAGCACCTGGTCCCGGCGGCCCGCCTTGTAGGCCTTGACGGGGATGCACAGCTCGTCGTCGCAGTTGCACATGACGAAGGTCCATTTCCCGGAGGAGTGGCAGTACATGACGGTGTGCACCAGTCTGCACTCATCGAAGTACCGGATCATCTCCTTGGCCTCCTCCGCCGTCTCGATGAGACGGTACGGCTCCTTGATCCCCGTGTGCCGGAGACTGGTGTACATGTCCGCGGTGTACAACAGGGCCATGTCCTTTTCCACCGGCTCCCGGAACTTGTTGGTGGCAGTCTGGCAGACGCACTTGGTCACCGCCATCCGGGCGGAGTCGTTCTCCAGCTGCTGGGAATAGATGAAGTCGATGAACCGGCAGGCGGCCTCGGCGGTGACCACCACCTCCCGGGGAAGGGCCTTGGGCGTGGGGGTCTTGTTGAACTGTCTGGCCCGTTCCGGCGTGGCCAGCATGAAATCCGTAAAGCGCAGGATCAGGGGCTCGGTGAATCCGTAGATCCACTGCTGGATCTTCTGGGACCGCGTCACCGGTCTCAGCTCTCCGGTGGAGGGATCCAGAACGAGCCCGCTGCTTTTTTTCCTTGCCATGAAAAACGCTCCTTCCACATTCTGGAAAGTTCTGGTAATTCTTCGGTTCCATTGTACACGGAAAACGGCCTGCTTACAATCTCATTGGCGTTCACGGGAACGTAAAAGCCCCTCCGGCCGGCAGGCCGGAAGGGCTCTTTTCATGTCTGCATGTCACGGTTCAGGAATTCGAAGACCCGGGAGTAGAAGTCCGGGGCCTCCTCGTAGGCGGCGTGGCCCAGCCCGGGATACAGGAACAGTTCGCTGCCCGGGATCCGGGCATGGAGCTCGCGGGACGCCTCCGCCCCCACGATGCGGTCCTCCTCACCGCCCAGGATGAGGGTGGGGCAGGTGATGCGTTCCAGATCCTTTTCGATATCGAAGGAGAGGATGGCATTTCCGTTGGCATAGAACCGGTCATAGCTGCGGGGCCGTCCCACGGCACCCAGCAGGGGATACATCTTCCGGTATTTCTTCAGCCGCTCCGGGGAGTAGCTGTCCTCCGCGGTGTCGATCATCAGCTGCCGGTGATCGCCTCTGCGGGCGTCTTCCATCCACCGGGTGACGCAGTCTTTCGTCCGTTCGTTCGCCCGGGGCGCCGTCACCGCCAGGATCAGCCGGTCCATCCGCTCCGGACGGGCCGACGCGAGACACTGGGCGATCATGCCGCCCTGGGAGACTCCCAGCACGGAACACGTCCGGATGCCCATGGCGTCCAGGACCGTGACCTGATCCTCCGCCATGTCCTGCATGGTGATGCCTTCCGGCAGGTCGTTTATTCGGCTGAACATGGTGACGGTGAAGTCTTCCAGGATGGGAAGGTACGGCTTTGCCAGCAGGAGAGCCTTGCCCTTTACGGTGGCCAGTCCGTCCGACAGTCCCGGAAGCACGATGAGGTTCCGGTCCCCGCTGCCGAAGGATGCGTATTCCATCTCCGTCGTTCCCACGGGAACGCTGCCGCTGCGGATGTTTCTTGCCATGGATGGTCCTCCTTCCGGTCTACCAGGAGGAGCCTTTTTCCACCTCGCCCTTCCAGTTCTGGATGCCGCCGATGTTCCGGGCATCGGTATATCCCATGCGCCTGAACATCAGGACGGCCTGGGCGCTGCGGGTGCCCGCCAGGCAGTGTACGAAGAGGGGAGTGTCCAAATCCGGTACGGCGTCCTCGATGAGCTGCAGCTCCCGCAGGGGGATGTTGATGCTGCCGGCGATATGCCCCTGGGCATATTCATCCCGGTCCCGTACGTCCACCAGGACGGCGCCTTCCGTCTCCCGGCAGGTCTTCACGCCCTCGTTGATATCCGCTCTTCCGAATAAAGCCATGTCATCGTTCTCCTTTGTCGGTGTTTTCAGCAATATTATACCCGACACCGGGGCAGGAGAAAAGCCCCGGTGCCGGGTGGGAAGACAGGATCGACGGATCAGACGGACAGATCCGTACTCTGTGTCAGTTCCGCGCCGTAACGGCACAGCACGCTGGCCACGATCATCATGATGCCGAGACTGATGGACACGGGGTCCTTGCCGGGAAATTCCCGTACGCCGGTCATGAAGTACTGGAAGATCTGATGGGCGATCTCCGCGGCGGCATAGGACGCGACGGGGATGCAGATGGCGCAGATCCCGAGACGTTTCAGCTCGTCGGCGCCCTGGAAAGTGAAGGGGGTGCCGGCGTCCAGCTCATGCTGGAAGTAACGCACCGCCATGCCGGCGAGGATCATCTCTCCGATGCACATGATCAGGACCTCCGTGGCGCCGGAGAGGGCCGTTCCCAGATTGAGCTTTTCCGATACTTCGATCAGGCCGCGGATGGTGGTGCCGCCCAGCTTGAAGTTCTCCGGGATCGCCACGAGCCCGAAGATCCCGAAGGCGCACAGGATGGCGCCCACCAGGGAGGCGACGTAGATGATCCGGCTGAAGATCCTGCCCAGCCGGGACAGGGTCTGAATGGTGTTCAGTGTTTTCATTGTTTTTTCTTATCCTTTCCTTACCGCCAGCACATAGCCCACGCCCTCCGGCGCGGCCATGGGATGGCCGGCATGTTCGCTGTTGTATGTTGTGAAGAACGCTTCGGTGGCTTCCTCCGCGTTTAAATGTTCGTAGATGAGAAATCCCGCCTCCGACAGGAGCGCTTCCAGCTTCTCACAGGAATACTCCGCCTTCATGGGTTCTCCCGCTCCGGCGGCCAGCTGGCGGTTCCGCCGGCTCTCACTGCCGCCTTCGGACTGCGGGTAATCGAAGCAGAGGGAAGAGCCCTCCCGGGAAAGCCCGGACAGGGTCCGGAGGAGCCTTCGGAACTCCTCTTCGGTGAGATAGTAGCTGATGCCCAGCAGACTGCCGAAAAAGGTCCTGTCCGGATCGAATCCCGCTTCGGTGAGCGTCTCCGCCCAGGCCGGTTCCGACAGGTCGCATCCCACGGATCGTACCCGGCACGCAGGTTCAAGGAAAGCCTTTTCGATGCGCCGCCGCCGGTCCTCCGTCATCTCCGGCAGGTCCAGTTCAAAGACGGTGAGGTTCTCGTTTCCGGTGCGGAGAGAAAAGGTGTCGTATCCGCAGGCGGCGATGAGGATCTGCCGGCAGCCCAGCAGGACGGCGTTGTCCAGCGCCCGTTCGCAGAAGGCGCTTCTTGCCAGCACCGAAGGCGCCAGCTGCCGGTCCACGATGAATCGGAGGGCCTCCTCCGGGGTCCCCCGGAACTCCGGAGCGAAATAGGAGATGCCCCGGGCCATGTTTTCCGAGATGGCGGCATATTCCTCCTCCGCCAGCATCTTTTCCGCCAGGGGATCGGCGAAGATGTGTGTGGTGTTGTTCCGGTAGTGGTATGCTCTTGCAAAGGTGCTTACCAGTGCGGTCATGTGATCCATAATCCAATCTCCTGTCGCGGCGGAGCGATGATCCGCACCGCCGTTCGTTCACCCTATGAGACGATCCTGTAGTATGCATTGGATGTTGCTTTGTATATGACGGCATATACCGTTCCGCAGATCAGCACGCAGACCCCGGAACAGATAAGCAGACGCGGGATGTCGAACAGCCCGAACAGCATGAGCAGTTTGTGTACGATCGGCAGTACGACAGCCAGATGGATGCAGGCAAAGACAAGGGGGACCAGGAACACCGTCAGCATCTGTGAGTTGATGCTTTTTCTTATGTCCTCCTTTGTCATGCCGACCTTCTGCATGATGTCGAATCTTGACTGGTCCTCGAACCCTTCCGAGATCTGCTTGTAATACATGATGATCACGCAGGATATAAGGAATATGAGGCTGAGCAGGATCCCGAGGAAGAACAGCCCGCCGAATGTGCCGACGAAGTCGCCTCTTTCCGCCTCATGGCTCTCACAGTAAGAGTTGTCAAAGCCCAGCGGCAGCAGATCCTCTTTGATGTATTTGCCCAGCGTGCCCGCCAGCGCCACCTGCCCGTCGGACTCAAGATCGGTGTCAAAGCGGCATTGCCAGAACCATGCCAGCATCGGCGATCCGTCGTAGTCCTTATACCCGGTATAGTTTTTCGCCACCGTATTGATGTCGTTCACGATCATGAAGATACCGGGACAGGCAGAGACCGCTACGGACGGATCGATCTCGCTGATCCGGTCATCGATCCGCTTTGTGACTTTGAACGGAACATCCCCGATGGTGATCACATCATGGATCTCGATGTTTTTTACGGTTCCGACCAGCGCTTCACCCGGCGCCACGGTCTCGTGATAGCCGAACACCCGGTTATAGACATCCACATCTATGAACAGGACCTGTGCCACCCTGTCATAATTGATAAAGGCCATGTTGGTCTTCGAATTGAGCGTCATGTCCAGTTTGCTGTCCTCGAAATAGCCGGTTATGGACCATTCATAAAATGTTCTGTTGTTCGTGATCTTCGCACCATGTTCCCCGGCTGCGGCCTTCAGGTCATCATCCAGTTTCTCTCCCAGGTCCTTCAGGTTCTCATCATAGCCGTACTTGCATGCGAAAGCGACCACTTCGCTGGGATAGCGTGTGTTAAGGCACTGTTCCGCGCCGGTGTAGAGGGAGGAAGTGGACGACATCATGACAAGGATCATGGTCAGAAGGATGCATATGGATGCCAGCCCCGCGCCGTTTCTCTTCATGCGGTACATCATGGAGGATACGGACACAAAATGATTCGTCCGGTAATAATAGTTCCTGTCTTTCTGCAGTATCCGGCACAAAATGACGGATCCCGCGATCAGCAGGGAATAGGTACCGATCATGATCAGTATCACAGCGACAAAGAACCACATCAGCGCGGACATGGGCTGCTGGATCCTGAGTGCGATAGAATACCCCGCTCCGAGAGAAGCAAGGCCGACGGTGCCTGCGAGCCAGTTGGACCTGGGAGGCTTTTCGCCTGCCTTGTCTGCCGTCACCAGCTCGATGGGGCTTGCAAAACCGACCTGCCGGACGGAATTGAGATAGATCAGGAAAAAGATCGCGCTGTAGGTGAGGACCGTCATGATCACGGAACGGAACGGGACCGAGAAGGTATACCGGACCGGAATATCGATCAGCTTCGTGAATCCCAGTTCCGCCAGTTTGGAAAGACCGATCCCGGCGATCAGCCCGCCGGCTGTCGCGGCTGCCCACGTGAACAGCGTCTCAAAGAACAGGATCCTTCCCAGATTGAACCGGTTCATCCCCAGCATGCTGTAAAGTCCGAACTCCTTCTTTCTGCCTCGGATCAGCGTAGCCTGTGTATAGAAGAGGAACAGAAGTCCGAAGAGCGTCATGATGTATGTGCCTATCTGCATCATGTCCGTCGCCGTGTGTCCTCCCGGCATACCGTCCATGATCCCGGAATACCCGAGGAAGTGAAAAATATAGTATACAGCGACCATCAGGATGCACGTCACGATGTATGGCGCATAGAGCCTGCCGTTCTTCCGCATCCCGTTTGCGGCCATCCTTGGATAGAAACCCGCCTTCATTTCCCGTCACCGCCCTGTGCGAGGAGTGTCAGCGTGTCACTGATCTTCTGATACATCTGCTGATCCGTGGCGTCTTCCTTGTAGATCTGATGGAATACGACGCCGTCCTTGATGAACATCACCCGGGACGCACGGCTTGCCGCCCTGGTGGAATGCGTGACCATCAGAATCGTATGTCCCATCCGATTCACCTTTGCGAAAAGATCCAGCAGCTCATCGGACGATTTCGAGTCAAGGGCACCGGTTGGTTCATCCGCCAGGACGATGCGCGGTTCCGTGATCAGTGCCCTGGCAACGGCGGCTCTCTGTTTCTGACCTCCGGACACCTCATAAGGATATTTCCTGAGGATCTCCCGGATCCCAAGCGGCTCCGCCAGATCATCCAGCCGCCTCTTCATCTCTTCCGGTTTCGTTCCGGCAAGGACCAGCGGGAGATAGATATTGTCTTCCAGGGAAAAAGTATCCAGCAGATTGAAGTCCTGGAACACAAATCCCAGGTTGTCCCTGCGGAATCTTGCCAGTTCGGAATCCCGGACCGAGCTCAGTTCCATGCCGTCGAGGATGACGGAGCCTTCCGTCGGCTTGTCCAGTGCCGCTATGATGTTCAGCAGGGTGGTCTTGCCGCTGCCGGACTCTCCCATGATCGCAACATATTCCCCCTTTTCCACGGCAAAACTGACGCCCTTCAGCGCCTCCACCGAGGCACCTCCGAAACGGGTCTTATATGTTTTTCTGATTTCTTTTGCTTCGAGTAAACTCATATATGTAAATGCTCCTGATTGGTAAAAAATGCTCTTAAAGTGACTTCCTGGGAACCGGCCCGGAAGGGATGGAGGAAGAAAACCGTCCGGGCCGCGCTCCTGTTTCTGATCATACGCCGCGGTTCACGATGGCCGCGTACTGTTCTTCCGGGATCATGGGGGTCCCGATCTCCTCCAGCAGGGCCGCATCGATGCTGCCGGTGAGGGCATACTGCGTCCCGGCCCGCTTCACCAGTTCCAGTCTCGGTCCGGTCACGTCGGCCGCCTCCGGGGCGCTGAACATGGGGCTCTCCGGAACGGTCAGGATCGTATGGCCGCCGGGGAAGCTCAGCCGGAACTGCATCACCGCCGGTTCAAAGTTCTTTTTGCTGTTGGGAAATCCGCAGCCGCAGATCATCAGGTACCGGAGACGGCTGAAATCCGCCTGTTCCACATGCTCATACCGGTCTCCCGCTTTCCGCATCGCCATGGAAGACAGGGGAAGGGTGCGGTCCAGAAAGGCTTTCAGAGGCGCCGGCATCCCGTAGCAGTACAGCGGGAAGCTGAACAGCAGAAGATCGCTGTCCAGGACCTCGTCCAGCAGGGCGCGCATGTCGTCCCCGTGGATGCAGGTGCCGCCGTTATGCATGCAGGAAAAGCAGCCGGTGCAGTATTCGATGTGCCGGTCGATGACATGCACCGTGTGCACCTCATGAGGTCCGGCCTGCTGCATTCCGGCCAGAAACGCCCGTGTGATGTGCATGGTGTCGCTGGCGTCCCTCTTGGGGCTTCCGTTCAGTACCAGTATCTTCATGGTGTCCTCCTTCTTCAGTCGTCCAGTTCCAGCCGCATGAGCACCAGCTCCTGCCAGCCGGAATCCCGGGAGCGGAATCCACGGGGGTTCCTGCCGTACTCGGTAAAGCCGGCGCTGCGGTACAGTTCCAGGGCGGCCTCGTTATCCGCCACGACCTCCAGTTCCAGCTGGGAATAACCGGCCTCCCGGGCGCACCGGATGCAGGCCTCCGTCAGGGCGCGCCCGATGCCGAGGCCCCAGAACTCCTGGTCCACGCTGACGCCGAAGGTAGCCCGCGGGGCGGTCTTCCAGTATCGTGCCACGGCTTCGATCCCCGCCATTCCCGCCAGAGTGCCGTCCACCTCCGCGATCAGCTCGATCTCTTTCGGATCCTCCGTTTTCCTCTGCAGATACTCCGACTCCTGCCGGGGCGTGAGGGAGATCTCCTCCGGACGGGAGAGCAGATAGTCCGTCTGTCTGCGGGTGCGCAGGACGACCTCCAGACAGGCCGGCCCGTCCTCCGACGTTCCGTTCCGGAGGACACAGGGCCTGCCGTCCTTCAGGGTGATGATTTTCTCATATCTCATGGTCGTTTCCTCATTTCTTTCGAAAGAGCCGGCGTTTTCGCGGAAAGCGCCGGCTCCGGCTGTCAGTTCACCATCTCAGAAGATCTGTCCCGGCAGTCGCTGTTTCTCCCGGGGAGGGAAGCTCCGGTCGAACTCTTCCACGTCCCTCTCGTCCACATAGTAGCCCGCAGGCGTCTGGTAGACACCGGTGATCCCGTGAAGATATCCGTCGATGAGCTCCCGGCAGAGAAAGAAGGAATCGTCCGCGCCTTCCGGAAGATCATGATAGCGGATGCCGAAACGGCGGGCGTAGTCAAATCCGCTCTTTCCGTAGAAGGCGATGCTGCCCTCGAAGAGCACGGCGCCGTAGCCCAGTTCCGCCGCCCGGCGGAGAGAATCGTCCAGCAGCCTCTTTCCGTAGCCCCGGCGTTTCTTCTCCGGAAGGATCCCGATGGGACCCATGGTGAGCACGGGGATGTCCCGTCCGTCGTCGGCCCGGATCACGGTCTCCATGAACATGTTCTGTCCGATGAGCCTTCCGTCCTGCTCCATGACGAGGTCCAGCTCCTTTACAAAGGCCGGATCGCTGCGGAGCACGTGGATCACGTAGTGCTCGAAGCACCCCGGCCGGTAGACGTTCCAGAACGCGTCGCGCACCAGTTCCTCCACGGCACGGTAGTCCTCTTTCTTCTCCTGACGAATGATGATGTCATGCTGATTCATTGTTTTACCTCCTGAAAATTGCTGACTCAATTGCCTGATGGCGGGAGGACTGTTCCGTTGCCGGCAGACCTCCCGGTCAGCCCGCAATCTCCAGTGTTCCGTACTTTTTCAAAAAGCACTCTCCTTTGTGATTATTTCATCGGCCCGAAGGCCGGATGTTTTTCCGTTACGGCCGGTGGTTCCGGCTTCCCGCGGCGTCGGTCAGACGCTTCCGCGCCTCGTCGTTATTCTTAAGGATCATACCCACCTTCTCACAGGTGAGCATCTCTCCGCAGCCGCCGCAGGTGGAGACGCCTTTCTCCAGGGCGCACTGACGGATGGGACACAGGGATTCGCAGTAGGGCGTTTTCCGCCCGTTCATCCGGCATCCGTCGCAGAAGATCATGTCCGGTGTGATGGGCACACCGTTGAGCTCCGACCAGAGCTTCGCCACCTTCTCCCGCAGGGCGTCGTCGTTGTTTGCCGTTGCGATGCGGGCGTCACAGCCCTCGCAGTCCAGCCCGCAGTATGCAATATAGTCGTTCATGACGGTTCCTCCTGTACGTTTGATCGTCTCCGGTACTCCTCCAGTGTTTTGACCTCGCAGCCTTTGGATGCATAATAGTCCAGCATCTCCGGGATCTTTTTCAGGTCATAGCTGGTGACGCAGTCGGAGATGACGTGCACCGTATATCCTGCCCGGACCATGTTGTAGCCGGTGGATTTCACGCAGGCGGTGGCATCGGCACCGGTGAGATAGAACTCGGTGATGCCGTTGGTGCGGATGTAATCCGAGAAGGCCTCGCTGGTCAGCGCGCTGGCCTTCGTCTTGACGAAAACAAGATCCGACGCCATCTTCAGTTCCGGCACGAGCTCGGCTCCCTTTGTGCCCGGCTTGAACGTACGCGTCCCGGCGGACAGATTGTTGTGCTGGATATACAGGACCTCCATGCCGGACTCCGCCGCCCAGTCGATGGCGGAATTCAGCCGGTGGATGATGTCCCGGTAGTGTTTCGTGATGTCATTCTGAATGTCGATGACCACAAGTGCTTTTCTGCTCATGTTTCCTCCAGTCCCGCAGATCCCCGGAAGAGATCCCAGCCCAGTACCGCGTTGAATCCCACGGCGGCAAAGACGCTGCACCGTTCCGCAATACCGAAATACCGCGGCGGGACCGTGCCGGTGCCGATGGAACCGGCCGTCATCATGATCAGCGCCAGAGCCGCCCAGATCCCGAGCTTCCGTTCCGTCCGATGCCGGCATCCCGCAACGGTCAGCAGGACCAGGGATACCACGGACAGGATCACCACCGCCGCCGTCACGGCCAGGTGCATCCCTTCGGAAAAGGAACCGATCTCCGTTCCGGCATCCGCCAGGGGAAACATGCCGTATCCGACGGCGGAGATCCAGGTCATGAGGGTGAACAGACCGATCCCGGTCCGGAACAGGCGGGATCCGGCGCGGCTCTCTGCCGCATACAACCAGACGCAGGTGGCGCAGACCACGCTGCAGATATCATAGGGAGCCGCCAGCCTTGCCCAGAGCATCCGGGAAGGTGCCTGCTGCGCCGACAGGTCGCTCACCGCCTGGGCCATCCAGTCGTAGCCGGGATAGGCCAGGGGGGAGAGGACCACCGCTGCCGTGTAGGAGAGCAACGCCAGGATCCCCGTCAGCCCCAGCCGGCGGAGTGTTTTTCTGCCGGCCCCCGTCATTCTGTTTCGTCCTTCGGCTGCGGCGCGTCCCCGTCGTTCTTCCGGAACTTCCGGGATGCGCCGAGCATCACGGCTCCGGCGCCCATACAGATCGCGCCGTGAATGAAGTGTTCGTCCACGATCAGAAACGTGGCAGCGCAGAAGAGGAATACTGCCGCCAGTCCGATCCATCGTTTCCATTTATGTTTCATCATGATCTCTCCGTTCTGTGTCTTTCAGCTGTTCTGCAGGATCCATGCCGCGGCATCCTCCGCCGGCCGGTCCGTGACCACATCCGGCGGGATGGGATCCTCACAGTAGATCCGGCCGGTACGGTCCACGTCGGAGCCGATGGTCAGCTGGATCCGGGCCCCGTCGTACAGGGTGCGCACGTTGTTGACGCTGCAGTATCCCGCGGTATCGCTGCCGAAAAAGCGCACATGGTCCATGCCCTTGAAGCACAGTAGCACCGCTTCTCCGGAACTGGCGGTCATCCCGTTCTGGAGCACCGCCACGGGAACGCTGAGCTTTTCCAGATCTTCCACTTCCGTCCGGGATCCTCCGCCGGCGACCACGCCGCCGGACAGGGTCACGTCCTGCCGCGATCCCGCGACATCGAACTGAAGCACCGTTCCGTCGTCAAGCAGGGGAGACACCGCGGCCACCATGGGCCCCATGTCGCCTCCCGTGTTGTCCCGCAGGTCCAGGATTACGCCCCGGATCTCATCCCGGCGGTCCCGCAGGACCGTCAGCACGGCCGCAGTGTAGGCTTCGCTCTTTCCGCTGTTCATGGTACAGGGGGGAAGGCGCAGGGTGAGGATGCCGTCATCCAGGCTGCATTCCGGCAGGGTCTGTTCCCGGAGTTCCTCCTTCACCGTCTCCGGTGTCCGGAGGGAGGAGTGCTTGCCGCCTGCCGCCTTCAGGGCCTCCCGGATGACGGGGTACGTCTCCTCATAGCTTCTGCAGTCCGCCGCCTTTTTCATCGCGGCGGCTCTCGCAGCGCTCCATTCCCCGCCCCCGGCATAGATACCCTGGTCCGCGAAGGACATGGCCTGGGCAGCATATTGCTTCGGCGTGGGTGGGATCATATAGAGCCCGAAAGAGGGACCATACCGCAGTACAAGGGCGGCCGCTGCCGCCAGGATCAACGCGAGGAACAGGATCTTCGTTCCTTTCCTCATGGCCGGATCCCTCCGCTGCCGGCTTCCCATTCTTCTCTCGTCAGCCGGCTGATATGCTCCGTGCGGATGTCGTCCGTCTGCTTCCAGCGGATATCCCGGCAGGTGTGGTGGTACCGGAATCCGCATTTTTCCTGTACGCGGCGGGACTGTTCGTTGCCGTCGAAGTACCCGCACCACAGGGTGGTGAGGCCGGTATCGGCAAAGGCGTGCCGGATCAGTTCCCGCACCGCCTCCGGGATCAGTCCCTGTCCCCAGAAGGGGACACCGATCCAGTAGCCGATCTCCCCCTCGTCCTCCGGGAGCACCAGATTGCTCCGTGCTCCCGCGGTCAGGCCCACGCAGCCCACGGGACGGTCGTCCCCTCTGCGGCATACGGCGTAGGTCTCCGGTGCCGACAGCACGGTGCGGATGATCTCCCGGCTGTTCTCCACGCTGGTATGCACGGGCCA
>CAJGCI010000045.1 GCA_904501855.1 Oscillospiraceae bacterium
GTGCTGCCGCCGGTCTTCAGTTTGGTATACATGCTCTCGTTGGAATCGAAGGTCATGTAGTTGACGGTGATCCCCGTCTCTTCCGTAAAGGCCTTGTTCACATCGATGTAGCCGTCACTTCCGTCGGAAATGTACTGGCCCCAGTTGTAGACATTGATGCTTCCGCCGGCTGCAGAAGCGGAGACCGGGATGGAGGCAGTCAGAATAACGGCACATAACAGGAGCGCAAACAGTCGTTTCATCCCTGCGCCTCCTTCCGCATCTTTCCGCCGCGGAATGCGATGCGTCGCTGCGTCTGCTGTTTCTCGTCTCTGGCCTCCAGCATCGTCATGACGATCATGACAAGTAGGATGACCATGAACAGGAGCGTGAACAGCGCATAGATCTTCGGCTGCAGCGGTTT
The DNA here is from genome assembly GCA_904501855.1 of Oscillospiraceae bacterium. GTDB lineage: Bacteria > Bacillota > Clostridia > Oscillospirales > Oscillospiraceae > UBA2922. The sequence continues at coordinate 404 of CAJGCI010000045.1, forward strand.
CTTCGTGTAATTGTAGATCTCCACCGGCAGAGTCACGAACTTCGGCCCGTAGACAAAGTAGCTGATGACAAAGTCGTCCAGCGACATGGTGAAGGCCATCAGCGCACCGGAGATGACGCCGGGCAGGATCTCGTGGAGCACCACCTTGAAAAATGCCTGGCGGGGAGTGCACCCCAGATCCATGGCCGCCTCCTGCAGGTCCGGATCCATCTGAGACAGTTTCGGCAGGACAGACATGATGATGTAGGGGAGGCTGAAGGTGATGTGCGCGATCAGCAGCGTGACGAATCCCAGAACGGATTTCATCTTCAGCATCGTCCCGGCAAAGGCAAACAGCAGCGCCAGGGAGACACCGGTGACGATATCCGGGTTCGTCATGGGGATGTTGGTCACGGTCATGTACATGGAACGGAGCCGCGGCTTCATATCATGCATCCCGATACAGGCCGCGGTGCCCAGCACCGTGGCAATAAGGGAAGACAGGACCGCGATGATCACGGAGTTGAGGAGCATGGGGAGCAGGACTCCGTCTGCAAACAGCTCCGAATAGTTGTGCAGAGTAAACCCCTTCCACACGGCGGGGTCGGTGCCGGCATTGAAGGATGCCACCGCCAGGACCACCATGGGAATGTAGAGGAACAGCAGCACGATGTAGGTGAAGGATCTCTGAAATGTCTTCACGGCATGGCCACCTCCTCCGTTCCGGATACCCGGCGGGTGATGCCGATGCAGATGAAGACCAGCACCATGAGGATCAGGGAGAGAGCCGCACCGAGATTCGGGTTATAGGCGGCCTTGAACTGGCTCTCGATGACGTCGCCGATCAGCGTCGTTCCGGAGGAGCCCAGCTTCTGTGAAATGTAGAAAGTGGAGACTGCCGGAACAAAGACCATGGTAAATCCGGAGATGACTCCCGGCATGGACAGCGGAAAGATCACCTTGGTAAAGACCTGCGGGGAATTGCATCCCAGGTCCTGCGCCGCCTCAATGAGACGGGAATCGATCTTGAGGATCACGCTGTACAGGGGCAGGATCATATAGGGCAGATAGTTGTATACCATGCCCAGTATGACCGCACCGTTGTTGCGGATCAGCGGCAGAGGTTTCATCCCCATCGCCTGAATGATACGGTTGATGATACCGGTATCGTCCAGCAGGGATACCCAGGCCATGGTGCGCAGCAGGAAACTGATGCACATGGGCAGCATCACCAGCAGGTACAGCAGACGCTGACGGCTGGGAGGACACTGCGCGATATAATAGGCCACGGGATAGCCGATGATAAGACACACCACCGTCGAGATCAGAGCCAGCCAGATGGATTTGATGAAGATAGGCATATAGCTCTGGATCCGGATGATGTTCTCCAGAGTGAACTGGCCGGTGATGGAATCCGTGAAGGCATAGTAGAATACGATCCCCAGCGGCACCACCGTAAACAGCACCATCCAAACGATATACGGAGTGGCAAGACGTTTGGTATGGATCATGTCTCGCTCCCTTCCTCGGCAGAACCTTCTTCCGGTTCGGAGCTGTCCTCCGTCAGATCCTCGGGATACAGATCCGGATCGTTCATTTCATCGTACTCCTCGGAATAGGAGCTGTAGTCTCCGAACATGCCGGAGTACTCGCTGCGATGCATGATATGGATGTCATCGGGCCCCAGACGGATGCCGATGACTTCGTCCACGTCATGATGCTCCGTGGTCTGGATCAGCCACTTGAATCCGTGGAAGTCCACGATGGTATCATAATGGACACCCATGAAGGTCACGGAGGTGACGGTGCCGGTGAGCTGTCCCTTTTCGGGCGTGACGATCTCCACGTCCTCGGGACGTACCACGACGTCCACCGGTTCGTTGGGTTCAAATCCGGCGTCAAGGCAGCGGAATTTGCGGCCGAAGAACTTTACGACGTAGTCTTCCAGCATGATGCCGTCAAGGATGTTGGATTCCCCGATGAAATCGGCAACAAATGCGTTCTCCGGTTCGTTGTAGATGTCCTCCGGCGTGCCGATCTGCTGGATGCGTCCGCGGTCCATGACCACGACGGTGTCGGACATGGACAGGGCTTCCTCCTGGTCATGAGTGACATAGATAAAAGTAATGCCCAGTGTCTGCTGGATCCGCTTGAGCTCCTGCTGCATATCTTTGCGCAGACGGAGATCCAGTGCGCCCAGAGGTTCGTCCAGCAACAGGACTTTCGGGCGGTTGACCAGCGCACGGGCTATGGCAACACGCTGCTGCTGGCCGCCGGACAGCTGAGAGATGCTGCGGTTTTCGAAACCTTTCAGACTGACGATCTCCAGCATTTCCGTGACGCGGTCATCGATCTCCTGTTCCGGCAGTTTTGCCAGACGGAGGCCGAAGGCGACATTTTCATATACGTCCAGATGCGGAAAAAGCGCATAACGCTGAAATACCGTGTTGACTTTTCGCTGGTAGGGAGGGACGTCGTTGATCCGTTCCCCATCGAAAAGGACATCGCCGGAAGTAGCCTGAAGGAAACCTCCTATAATTCGAAGCGTTGTTGTCTTGCCGCAGCCGGACGGGCCGAGCAGTGTGAGAAATTCTTCATTTTTGATGCTGAGGTTAATACTGTCAAGAACGATCTCATCGTCAAACGCCATGGAACAGTCGATCAGGCGGATGAGCTCTTTGGACATTTATCCTCCCCCATTTCTGTAGTAAGATAGATTGAAGAAACGGGGGTGCTCCGGCCTTAATCGGAGCACCCCCGTGTTGATAAAAAATATAGCGATTTCTCCCTGATTTGTCAATGGTTTATTCCATATAATGGAATAGTTTACGGAAAGTTTCTTGAATCACGTTCCGGGCATGGTATAATAACAGCATCGTCCGATTAATAATTCATGACAATAGATTTCAATCCCCCGGAGGTAATTATGCAGAAGAAACGATTGCAGAGACTGACAGCTGTGGTGCTGGCCGTCATCATGATGGTGTCACTGGCAGCCGTCGCAGGCGCAGTGGATACGGAGGATATCGTACGGGAAGCCGACGTCTCGGTTCCCGACGAAGGCAACGTGCTGGTAGCGATCAGCGGCTCTGCCGCGGTGAAGAGTGAGAAGCAGGCACTGCTGGATACGCTCAATGCGCTGCGGAAAGAGGCTTGCGACAAAGGATATCCCAACCCGGAAAATCCGTCGGTGGCTCTGACCAGCGAGGACTATGTTCCGCTGAAATGGAACATGGATCTGGAAGAAATGGCGCAGCTGCGCTCCGCGGAAGGCATCGTGGAGGAGAGTGTCACCCGTCCCAGCGGCAAGAACAGCGGGACCATCACCATCAACGGCACCAACACCAGCCGGGAGGACATCGGCTGGGCCTGGGTGGATAACGCGGAAGGTGCGGACCTCACCGGACTGCCGGAACTGTTCTACGGTTATAACGGAAGCTCTGCGGCAGCCAACTCCGAGATCGCCCGATGGATCTCCGGCGGCTATTCCCAGGATGATACGGCAGTATCCCATTATGCGCATCTGATCAATCCGGCCTACCGTTCCGTGGGATCGGCCATGTTCAAGATCTCCAACGGCACCATCGTCACTGCCACCGGCAAGGAATACTACGGCCGGGCCGTGATGTGCATGGTTCAGGAACTCAGCCGCTCGGAGACCCCGGATGCCAAGCAGGCGTTCAGCGATCTGGGAGGCGATTATACACAGAAAATGGAAGTGCGCCCCTCTTATCTGGAGCAGATGTATTTCGACGACGATACCGTCAGAGCCATGGAGACCGGAAAAAGAGAGACTCTGATTCCCACCGTGATGCTCCATGCCGGAAGACATGAGCGGTATGCCCACGAGATCTATGTCCCGGACTGCCTTCTCACCGCCGGTGCCACCTGGACCTCCTCCAATACGTCCAGCGCCACCGTCAACAAGAACGGAAGAGTCAGCGCCCGGGCTGCCGGCAGCGTGACCATCACCGCCAGTGCAGGGGAACTGAACGCCGAACAGGTGATCCGCATCACCGGTGAGAACGCGGACATGCCGGAAGATGATGTGTCCGAGCAGTATGAAGATGTCTATCCTGACAAGTGGTATACTCCCGGTGTGGAATACTGCGTGGAGAACGGACTGATGACCGGTGTCTCGAAAACGATGTTCGATCTTACCAGCAATGTCAACCGCGCCATGGTAGTAACCACGCTGTGGGCGATGGAAGGAAAACCGGAACCCAAGGGGACGAAAAGCTTCAGTGATGTTCCTCAGGGAAGATACTTTACCAAAGCCGTTCAGTGGGCGGCGGAAAAAGAGATCGTCACAGGACATGTGGGCGGCGTGTACAAGCCCTTCGATGCGGTGTCCCGTCAGCAGCTGGTGACCATTCTGTACCAGTATGCGAGACTGCATGGATGGGATTCCCAGGCAAGCGGATCCCTGGCACCCTATACCGACCAGGCGGACATCTCCGGCTACGGTGTGCTTCCGTTCCGATGGGCAGTGGGCCACGGCCTGATCTCCGGACGCACGGAGACCCAGCTGGCACCGAGAGAGGCCGTGATGCGTTCGGAACTTGCCACCATCCTCATGCGGTTCCATCAGAATATCCGCATCTGAGCGGGATGAAAGACAATAAAAAAAGATGGCGGAATGCCATCTTTTTTTATGCCCGGAATTCTTGCAAGGAATAACATATCAGTGGTAACATGAAACTGAACCAATTGGAGCATAGGTAAAGGAGCCAGATTATGGCAAATGAAAACTCCAATCGAATAGAGGGAATCGGACCGGAGGACTACGAAGTCGTCTATTTTGCCCCCGAACTTCTTCAGTATGCCAATGACCGTCAGAAGGAAGCCAAGGACGAGTTTCAGACGACACTGGAACTGGCGGAGGAAGGAGATCCTCAGGCAATGGTGCAGATGGGGCTGAACTATCTCTACGGCAGCATCGGCATCGAGAAGAATGACAAGAAAGCATTTGAATGGTTCTCACGGGTTCCCGAGGATTCCGGACCGGGCCGTTACTGGCTGGGTCTCTGTTACGCTGCCGCCATCGGCGTGCCGAGGGACTTCAAACGTGCCGCGGAGCTGTACCGTCAGTCGGCGGATCTGGAGTATGCCCCGGGCCAGTGCTATTTGGGTATGTGCTATGAAGTGGGAAACGGCGTTCCGCAGGATCTGGTCTATGCCGCGGAACTGTACCAGCAGGCGGCAGATGCCGGATATCCTCTGGCAATGCTGAATCTCGGACTGATGTACTACCGGGGAGTCGGAGTGCCGCTTTCTCTGGAGCATGCCGCGGAACTGTTTACGGAAGCGGCGGAGCACCGTGTTCCGAAAGGCCTCTACATGCTGGGGGTATGCTATGAATTCGGTTATGGCATTGATCAGAATCTGGACCGCGCCCGCGTCCTCTACGAGAAGGCGGCGGAGAGCGGCGACCCGGAGGGTCTGTGCGCCTATGGCCTGTTGTATTTAAATGGTAAAGGTGTGGAGAAGGACGAGCATAAGGCCTTCCTGCAGTTTGAACAGTCGGCGAAGACCGGATTTCCCCGGGCGCTGTATTTTCTGGGGGAATGCTTCTTCGAAGGGAAGGGAACGCCGAAGAACGAACGGAAAGCGTTCGGATGCTTCTCCGTGGCATCCCGTGCCGGGCATCCCGATGCACTGTACAAGATGGGCGTCATCTATGAGCAGGGGATCGGTTCCCGCCCCAACGGGAAAAGGGCCGCGGTATTCTACAAGCAGGCAGCGGACAAGGGACATGTTCCCTCCATGGTGCGGCTTGCCCAGTTCCATGAAGTGGGCCGTTATGTGGTGAAGGATCTGGAAAAGGCAGCCAAGCTTTATGAGCGCGCTGCGGAAGAAGGGGATCCTCAGGCCATGTGCGGTCTCGGTGCCATGTATTACTACGGAAACGGTGTGACGAAGAGCATCCGCCGGGCTGTGGATCTGTTCCGGAAATCTGCGGATCTCGGAAACAGCACCGCCATGTACTTTCTCGGAATGTGTCTGGAAAAGGGCACCGGAGTGGATGCGGATCCTCAGGAAGCGGCGAAACTGTATTTCAAAGCCTCGGAGGAGTGCGTGGAAGCCCAGTATGCCCTGGCACTGTGCTATGCTCTCGGAAAGGGAGTTCCCCGGGACATGAACAAATCCGTTCAGCTGTACCGCCAGGCGGCGGACCGGGGCAATGTGGAGAGCAAGTACAGTCTGGGCTGCATGTATCTGGACGGAGACTATGTGGAGAAAGATCTGAAACAGGCGTTTGCGTATATCTTTGAAGCCGCCAAGGCCGGGCATCCCGCTGCCAACTATCAGCTGGGACGGATGTACGAACAGGGCCTTGGCGTGGAGATGAACCGGAGAAAAGCAGGTAGCTACTACAAGACGGCGGCCAATGCCGGACATGCACAGGCACAGTTCCGGCGGGCAGAAATACTCATGGGAAGTTCCGACGGCAGAAGAGACCAGGTCCAGGCGTTCGAACTGATCGAGAAAGCCGCGGCACAGGATCTCCCGGAGGCAGTGTGCCAGCTGGGATACTGCTACGAAAAGGGCTTCGGCACAAAAGTCAATCTTCTGAAGGCGTTTGAAAACTACAAAAAGAGCGCGGAGATGGGAGTCGCTGCGGGACAGAACAATCTCGGCTATATGTATGAGCACGGATTCGGGACCCAGCGGGATCCCGAGAAGGCCGTGGCCTGTTATGAACAGGCTGCCCGGAAGGGGCTGAAAGAAGCGAAGTATAATCTTGCCAGCATGTACGAACGGGGATGCGGCACGGATAAGAATATGAAAAGGGCGCTGGGACTGTATCAGGAGTCCTGCGCACTGGGAATGGCTACCGGCGAAAAAGCGGTCCAGCGGGTGGAACGCGCCATTCAGAGAAGGCGTGCGGGCATTCTCCTTCTGGGGAGTGCGGGCGCTCTGACCGCCGCGTCCGTACTGTGGCGGCTGACCCGCAGAATCCTGGGAGGACAGTGATGAGTATCGAAGACGAGAGACTGAAACAGCAGTTTGCCTTCGCACTGGAGGCAGACAAGGAGAAACAGATCTTCCGTCAGACCTGGCTGTCCGACGGAGAACGGAAGGAAAACGATGCCGAGCATGCATGGCACATGGCACTGATGGCCATTCTGATGGCCGAACATGCCAACGAAAAGATCGATGTTCTGAAGACCGTTACCATGATCTTGATCCACGATATCGTGGAGATCGATGCCGGCGACACCTATGCCTACGATGAGGTGGGTAAGCGGAACCAGCAGGAACGGGAAGCCGAGGCTGCCCGGCGGCTGTACGGACTGCTTCCCGAGGATCAGGGACAGTATCTGAAAAGCCTGTTTGAGGAATTTGAAGAGGGGAAGACCCCGGAGGCGCGGTTTGCCCATACCATGGACAACATCCAGCCGATGATGCTCAACGTGGCGGCCGACGGAAAGGCCTGGACGGAGCATAAGATCAAGGTCAGCCAGGTGCTGAAAAGGAACGAACATACCGGTGAGGGCTCGGAACGGATCTGGGAGTATGCAAAAGAAAACTACATTCTGCCCAGTCTGGAGGACGGATGCCTCGCCGATGACCGGGAAGACAGAAATCAGGAACTGCCGTGATCGCGGCGGTTCCTGATTATTTCTCGGTGCCGGGAATGACAAATCCCGGAAAGTATTTATCTGCAAAATCCACGGACTGCACCTGGAAGGACTTCCCGCTGAGATACGAGAGGATCCCGGCGTCCGTTTTAAAATCAAAGACAAGACGGTAGGAATAAAGAGCCTGCCGTTTTTCTCCGTACTGGCGGTTGACCCGCTCCCGGCCGTATTTGCCGTCTCCCAGCAGCGGCCAGCCGGCATGGGACATCTGGGCCCGGATCTGATGGGTCCGACCTGTGAGAAGATGACACTCCACCAGAGACAGTTCCTTGCGAGAAGCAAGTACCCGGTATTCCGTGACGGCGGTCTTGGCACCGGGTTCCGGGCGGGGCTTGACGAATACCTGGTTTTTGGCGGCGTCCTTGAACAGAAAGTTCTCCAGCCGTCCGGACTCCGGACGAGGCCTGCCGAGAACCGCGCACAGGTAATACTTCTCGATCTCCCGGTCGGCGATCTTCTCATTGATGATGCGCAGCGTCTCCGCATTCTTCGCGGCGATGACGATGCCGCCGGTGTTGCGGTCGATGCGGTTGCACAGAGCGGGAGCGAAGCTGTTTTCCGCCCGGGGATCCCATTCGCCGTTCTTCACCAGATAGGCCTGGATGTTGGCGATGAGAGTGTTGTAATCCCAGGCACCGGCACTGTGACAGAGCACACCGGGCTTCTTATCTGCAAGAAGGATGTTTTCATCCTCGTATACCACCGTGAGACGGGGGTTGCCCACCTTCAGGTAGGAGTTCTGTTCCTGGGGCTTTTCAAAGAATTCGTCCCGGATATAGAACTGCAGAACATCGCCCTCCTGTACACGGTCATCACGCTGTGCGCGCTTGCCGTTGAGCTTGATGTATTTGGTCCGTATGTACTTTTGAATCAACGATTCCGGAAGCAGGGGAACGGCCTTTCCAACAAAGCGATCCAGCCTCTGACCGGCGTCGTTTTTCTTCACAATTATCTCTCGCATGGCCACGATTATACCCTATAAAAATCAGGTTGACAAGCATCGGAACATACTCTATAATGTCATAGCGACTTGCGAGGTGTATTATGCGTATCGATTTACGAAAAATTGCTGATAATCCCGGCGAAAGCGTCGCTTTTTCCTGCGATCTGGATACGGGAGATCTCGATTTTGATCAAATCACGGCATATACCGAAAAGCCTCATGCAGAAGGTCAGATCCGAAACACGGCTGGCATCCTGGAGCTCAAGGGGGCGCTGACGGCACCGATGACGTGTCTGTGCGACCGCTGCGGCGAAGAGTTCTCTCTGATCAAGGAGATGGACCTGGATGCAGTGATCTCGGAAGACGAGAGCGAACTGGAGAACCCGGACATCTTCCCCATGGAAGACTGCGGTGTTGATGTGGACGACATCGTGCGGACCCTGTTTGTCCTTGGTGTGGAGACCAAGTTTCTGTGCCGACCGGAATGCAAGGGATTGTGTCCGACCTGCGGCAAGAACCTGAACGAAGGTCCCTGCAACTGCAAAAAAGAAACGGATCCAAGAATGGCTGTGCTTGAGCAGCTTTTGGATAATAAAGAGATCGAATGACAGCTGCTCAAAACAGCTAAGAAACAGGAGGTGTCAACATGGCAGTCCCAAAAGGAAAAGTATCGAGACAGAGACGTGATAAGAGACGTTCTTCCCACTGGAAGCTCACCAAACCGACGTTGGTAAGTTGCCCGAATTGCGGTGCTCTCATCAAACCTCATCGTGCCTGCCCGGAATGCGGAAAGTACAATGGCCGTGACGTGATCAACGTTGAAGAGTAATACAAATTGAACGCTTTATGGGGGAAAGGTTGCGGCCTTTCCCCCTTTTCTTAGTTTGAGGATTTGCTATGGAGAATGTAATCAAATCCATCGATACTGGAAGCAGAATGTTTCATCATGCTTCGCCCGGGGATACGGTGGTCTCCATCAACGGAAATCCCATACGGGACGTACTGGACTACAAGTTCTATTCCTATGACCGCCGGCTCACCGTTGTGCTCCGGTCTCCGGATGGGAAGGAACGGACGGTGAAGATCCGCAAGAACGAAGGCGAGGATCTGGGACTGAACTTTGAGTCGTACCTGATGGACCGGCCCCGCTCCTGCGCCAATAACTGCGTGTTCTGCTTCATCGATCAGCTCCCCAAGGGGATGCGGAAGACCATGTATTTCAAGGACGATGACGCGCGGCTGAGTTTTCTGCTGGGAAACTATGTGACACTGACGAACTTCTCTCCCAGGGAAGTACAGCGGATCATGGACCTTCGCATCAGCCCCATCAATATCTCGGTCCATGCCACCGATCCGGAACTTCGCACGAAGATGCTGCGGAACCCCCGGGCGGGAGAGAGCCTGGAGATCATGAAGCGGTTTGCCGATGCGGGGATCACCATGAACTGCCAGATCGTGTGCTGCCCCGGACTCAACGACGGGGAGCAGCTGGACCGCAGCATGCGGGATCTTGCAGCACTCTGGCCCGGTGTCCATTCCGTATCCATCGTGCCGGTGGGCCTGACGAGATTCCGGGATGGGCTATACCCGCTGGAGAAGTTTACCCCGGAACATTCCCTGGAGACGATCCGGCAGGTGACCCGGTTTGGAGACGAGTGTCTGGAAAAGTATGGAAGCCGGATCTTCTGGTGCGGCGATGAGATGTATCTTCGCGCCGGTCTGGAACTGCCTTCGGATGAATTCTATGAAGAGTATACCCAGCTGGAAAACGGCATCGGGATGCTCCGGCTCATGGAAACGGAGTTCCGCTCGGCTCTGGATCTGGCGGAGTCGGCGGACGGGGTCCCGTTCTCCATTGCCACCGGTGCTGCCGCGGCGCCTCTGATGAGAAAACTGCTGCAGATGGCAGCGGACCGGTTCCCCGGGATCCGGGGAGAGGTGTATGAGATCCGCAATGACTTTTTCGGTCACGATATCACCGTGGCGGGTCTGACCACCGGCACCGATCTTATCGGTCAGCTGAAGGACCGGGATCTGGGAGAGCGGCTGTTCATCTCCAAGACCATGCTTCGGCAGGACGAGATGGACTTTCTCGATGACATCACGCTGGAGGAAGCCTCCCGCCGTCTGGGAATTCCCATCTATCCCGTGGGAGAAGACGGATTTGAATTATGCGATGCCTTCACCGGCATCCTTCCGGAAGTGAAGCTTCCGAAAAGAAACGAAGAAGAGACCGAGTATTATCGGTATAATCAGAACTGATCGAAATTCAGAAAGAGGAAAACTATGTCTACTAAGCCATTGGTGGCCATCGTGGGTCGTCCCAATGTGGGAAAATCCATGCTCTTTAATAAACTCGTGGGAAAACGGCTGTCCATCGTGGAAGACACGCCGGGCGTCACCCGGGACCGCCTCTACGCAGAGGCGGAGTGGTGCGGCCGGACCTTCGATGTGGTGGATACCGGCGGAATCGAGCCCCGTACGGACAGCGAACTGCTGGCTTTCATGCGGGAACAGGCCATGATCGCCATCGAGTCCGCCACCGTGATCGTGCTGGTCACGGATATCCGCACCGGTGTCACCGCGGAAGACAAGGAAGTGGCGACCATGCTCAAGCGCTCCAAGAAACCGGTCGTGCTGGCCGTCAACAAGGCCGACTCCACCGGCGTGGTGGATCCCACCGTCTATGAGTTCTATGAACTGGGCCTGGGCGATCCCATCGCCATCTCCGCAGTCCACGGACACGGAACGGATGAGCTTCTGGATGCCTGTCTGGAACAGTTCCCGGAGGAGACGGACGAGGATGAGGAAGACGATACCATCAAGGTTGCCGTGATCGGAAAGCCCAACGTGGGCAAATCCTCCCTCATCAATCTGATTCTGGGAGAAAAGCGCGTCATCGTTTCCGACGTGGCGGGCACCACACGCGATGCGGTGGATACTCCCGTGGAGAATCAGTTCGGAAAGTATGTCTTTATCGATACCGCCGGTATCCGGCGGAAATCCCGCGTGGAAGAACGGGTGGAGAAATTCTCCGTCATGCGTGCTCATCTGGCCATTGAACGGGCGGACGTCTGCGTGATCATGATCGATGCCCGGGAGGGCGTCACGGAGCAGGACACGAAGATCGCCGGCCTTGCCCACGAAGCGGGAAAAGCCTGTATCGTCGTGGCCAATAAATGGGATCTGGTGGAGAAGAACACCGGCACCATGGAGAAGGCACGGAAGAGGATCATGGCGGATCTGAGCTTTATGAGCTATGCCCCCGTCCTCTTCATCTCCGCCATGACCGGGCAGCGGGTGGA
>CAJGCI010000046.1 GCA_904501855.1 Oscillospiraceae bacterium
ATGGTAATGCTGTCCGCTCCGGCATCGATGGAGTTTTCCACCAGCTCCTTGATTACGGAAGCCGGCCGCTCCACCACCTCACCGGCGGCGATCATATCCGCAACATGAGGAGATAAAATGTTGATATTTGTCATAAAAAAAGACTCCTAATATCGTATTGCGTTGATAGTTTAGTATATCGGATTTTCATTGAAAGTTCTATATAAAAATGTTAAGATTTTAGAATGACTAATAATAAAGGAAAGTAATCAGCACATGGCGATAGAGCGAAGAGAAATCTCGGACGAACAGATCCAGAAACAGGAAGGGATCTGCCGGGAGATACAGCAGACGATCAGCGCGTCCCATCGGACCCCGCTGGCAATGGTAGACACCTACGGATGCCAGCAGAACGAAGCCGACAGCGAGAAGATCCGCGGATATCTGGAAGAGATGGGATATCAGTTCACGGAGGATGAGTTTCAGGCCGACGTGATAGTGATCAATACCTGTGCGGTCCGTGAGCACGCGGAACAGCGTGTTTACGGAAACGTCGGAGCGCTGGTCCACACAAAGAAAAAGAAACCGGATCAGATCGTGGCCGTTTGCGGGTGCATGGTCCAGCAGGAACACGTATCGGCAAAGCTGAAAAAATCCTATCCGGTCGTAGATATGGTGTTCGGACCTCACGAACTTTGGCGGTTCCCGGAACTGCTCCAGACCGTCATGCAGACCAGAAAACGGATCTTTGCAACCGATCCGTCGCAGGGGGTCATCGCGGAAGGAATCCCGCAGCAGAGGGACAGCCGCACCAAGGCCTGGCTGAGCATCATGTACGGATGCAACAATTTCTGCACCTACTGCATCGTCCCCTATGTGCGCGGACGGGAACGGTCCCGGAAGCCGGAAGATATCGTGGCGGAAGCAAGACGCCTGGTGGAGGAAGGCTATAAGGACATCACACTGCTGGGACAGAACGTCAACTCTTACGGCAGGGATCTGGAGGAAGAGGTGGATTTTTCCGACCTGATCCGCAGGATCAACGACATTCCCGGAGATTTTCTCATTCGCTTTATGACCAGCCACCCGAAGGATGCAACGGATAAACTGTTCGAAACGATGGCGGAATGCGAGAAATGTGCGCATCACATCCATCTTCCCGTTCAGTCCGGATCCAACCGGGTCCTGAAAGCCATGAACCGCAACTACACGCGGGAAAAATATCTGGGACAGGTGGAATCCGCCCGGCGCTTTATGCCGGACCTTGTGATCACCACGGATATCATCGTCGGATTCCCTGGAGAAACCGAGGAGGAGTTTGAAGAGACGTTGGATCTGGTCCGGAAGGTGCGGTACGATGCCATGTTCACCTTCATCTATTCCCCCCGGGAAGGAACACCCGCGGCAAAGATGCCGGATCCGTATACCCGCGAGGAAAAGCAGGTCCATTTTGACCGGCTCGTGGAGACGGCGAATGAGATCTCCGCGGAAATCCACCACGGATATGAAGGAAAGGATCTTCGGGTCCTGGTGGACGGGCAGTCCGGCCGGAAACCCTATAATCTGACCTCCCGTACGGAGGGAGGAAGGCTGGTTCACCTTCAGGGCGATCCGTCCCTGATCGGCTGCTTTGTGAACGTTCATATCACCAGTTCCAACACCTGGGCGCTGTTCGGGGAAATCCGAAATGAAACAAACTGAAAGAAGACGAGGATTATCATGGCAGAACTAACTCCCATGAAAAAGCAATACAACAAGATCAAGCAGGAGCATCAGGACTGTCTGCTGTTTTTCCGGCTGGGCGACTTTTATGAGATGTTCGATGACGATGCGAAAGTGGCATCCAAGGAACTGGACCTTGCTCTGACCACCCGTGACCGGGGAAAACCCAAGGAAGAACAGACTCCCATGTGCGGGATCCCGTTCCATTCTGCGGAGACTTATATCGCCAAGCTCATATCCAAGGGATACAAAGTTGCCATCTGTGAGCAGCTGGAAGATCCGAATCTGGTGAAAGGTCTTGTGGAACGGGGAGTGATCCGGATCATCACACCGGGAACGGTGACGGAAAGCTCCATGCTGGAAGAGTCCTGCTCCAACTATATCGCGTCCGTTTTTGCGGATGAAACCGGCGGCGGGATCGCTTTCTGCGACATCTCCACCGGCGAATTCTGCACCACGGCCTTCTCCGGAAAGAGCGATATGGTGGACGGACATCTCATCAACGAACTGACACGGTTTTCACCATCCGAAGTGCTGGTCTCTCCGGCGGCGGGACAGCGCGCGGACATCATGGAGTTTATCCGGGACAAACTGGGGGCCATGACGGAAGAGGATGAGTCCTGGTTTGCACCGGAAACGGCGCGGGAATCCGTTGAGGAGCAGTTTCCGGAAGACGGATCTGCACTGAGCGGCCATCCGGCTGCGGAAACCGCCAGCGGGGCGCTGCTCTATTATCTGAAACAGACGCAGAAGTTTGATCTGAGCCACATCGATCAGCTGAATGTCTACAGTGAAAAGCTGTATATGGAGATGGACTGGACCACCCGGAGGAATCTGGAGCTGACGGAATCTCTTCGCACCGGAGAGAAAAAAGGCAGCCTGCTCTGGGTGCTGGACCGGACACAGACTCCCATGGGAGGAAGAATGCTGCGGTCCTGGCTGGAACGGCCGCTGCTGTCTCCGGTTCCCATCAAACGCCGCCTGTCTGCCGTGGAGGAGATCTCCAAAGCCATGGTCAAGCGCGGCGAGCTGACGGCGACCCTTCGTGAGATCACCGATATGGAACGGCTGATCGGCCGGATCGTTTACGGCACAGCCAACGGAAAAGATCTGGTGGCGCTGGCAAACTGTGCCGCACAGGTTCCGGCTCTGACCGCTCAGTTGAACGACATCCGCTCTCCTCTTCTGAGGGAAATCGGAGAGATGGATAAGCTGGAGGATATCCGCCGGATCATCGAGGAAGCCATTGACGAAAACCCGCCCTTCTCCGTCCGGGAAGGAGGAATCCTCCGGAAAGGCTATTCCGAGGAGATCGACCGGCTGCGCGAGATCCGGGACAACGGTGCCCGGATGGTAGCGGAACTGGAGGAGCGGGAGCGGGAAAAGACCGGATGCAAAAAACTGAAAGTGGGATACAACAAGGTGTTCGGCTACTATATCGATGTGCCGAACTCCGCAAATCTCACGGAACCGCCGGAAGGCTATATCCGGAAACAGACCCTGGTTTCCAACGAACGGTACTTCACACAGGAACTGAAGGATCTGGAAAGCTCTCTCCTGACCGCGAGAGACCGGATCGCCGATCTGGAATACCAGTATTTCGAACAGATACGGCTCCAGATCGCCGCAGAAGTCAACCGCATCAAAGCCACGGCCACCTCGGTGGCAACGCTGGACGTGATCTGCTCTCTGGCAGAAGTTGCCGTCCGCAACGGCTATACGATGCCGGAAGTCGACAATTCCAGAGAGATCCGCATCTCCGAAGGCAGGCATCCGGTCGTGGAGTGTACGATGAAGGACACCCTGTTTGTCCCCAATGATGCCATACTGAATCTCTCGGATGACCGGGTTGCCATTATCACCGGTCCGAACATGGCAGGTAAATCCACCTATATGCGGCAGACGGCGCTGATCGTCCTTCTGGCGCAGATCGGATCTTTCGTGCCGGCAAAATCAGCGACCATCGGAGTGGTGGACCGGATCTTTACCCGGATCGGCGCATCCGATGATCTGGCCAGCGGGCAGTCTACCTTTATGGTGGAGATGAATGAGATGGCATATATCCTGAAACATGCCACAGCGGAGTCGCTTCTCATCATCGACGAAATCGGCCGGGGAACATCCACCTTTGACGGCATGGCCATTGCCCGCGCCGTACTGGAGTACTGCGCCGACAAGAGACGGCTCGGGGCAAAGACCATGTTTGCTACCCATTATCATGAACTTTCCGCTCTGGAGAATGCGATCTCCGGGGTGAAGAATTACAACATAACGGCAAAGAAACAGAAGGGGACCCTGGTCTTCCTTCGAAAGATCGTCCGCGGCTCCGCCGATGACAGCTATGGCATCGAGGTGGCAAAACTGGCAGGGATCCCGGATTCGGTGATCGCGCAGGCCAGAACCTATCTGCAGGAACTGGAGAGCGAAGAAGGAAAGGCCCCTGTGGTAAAAGAACCGGTCACGGAGGAGGAAACGGATCAGATCAGCTTTTACGATCTGGGTGCCGATGAGATCCGCGAAACACTCCGACAGCTGGACCTGAACACCATCACGCCGCTGGAGGCAATGAATCTCCTGTATCAGCTGCAGAAAAAGGTCAAAGAGCAATGAATGAAAACCGACCGGAAAGACCGTATCTGCAATTTCAGAATCAGATGAGCCGGCTGGAGACTGTGCTGCTCCTGCTGTATCTTCCCATCCATGCCTTTCTGATGCCGACCATCCTGGGTTTTGTTTTTCAGAAGGCGGGCATCACCTATTCGATGATGCAGCTGAATGTTTGCTACTACGCGCTCAGTACGGTGATCGTATTTCTTCTGTCCCACCGGTTTCTGCGCAGAAGCTTTGATGTGCTCTGCGACCGGCTTTGGGGCGTCCTGTTCACCGTTGTGATTGCCTACTTTCTGCAGCAGGCGCTGATGTATCTGGTGGCAATCATCGAGCTTCCTCTCGGAATCAACGGGGACAACCAGAACAATGAGGCCGTTCAGGACATGCTTCAGTATGGTTTCGGGACTATGTTCGGCACCGTTGTGTTTCTGGCACCCATCACGGAAGAGGTGCTGTTCCGCGGCGCAATATTCGGAACGCTGCGGAAGAGGAACCGGCTCGCCGCTTATGCGGTTACGATCCTGCTGTTTGGACTGCTTCATGTTTGGCAGTTTGTCACACCAGGAAATGACTGGAAGTATCTGATTCATATTATCGACTATATTCCCGCAACCTGGGCTCTGTGCTGGGTGTATGAGCGTACGGGAACCATTTGGGGGCCCATCGCACTGCACATGCTGGTCAATGCCATCAGCGTAACAGCATTAAGATCTCTCGCTTAAATGTCTTTGTTTCCGGCAGGAAGCCTCCTGCTGCGAAGAAAGGGAAGTTATGAGAAAAACGCACTATGACAAGAACGATATCATAATGGCGCTGCTCATTGTTATCGCACTGATTCTGGCGATTTTCACCGGAGTCAAACTCTTTACCGGAAAGAGACATGCACAGGCAAAGGTGACCGCGCAGGCAACCGCAGCCCCTACCATAGTGGTAGTGACGCCGCCTCCTCAGCAGGATGCGGCGGAAGGAACCGGCGGACCGGAAATGAATACCGGGCCGAAAGCCAACTCCGGCGGATTCATGACACAGACCGGAACTTCCCTGAATCTGATCGTGAACTGGTATGCGGAAGAAGCGGGAGATGAAGTGTCCATCTATATCGATGTTCTACTGGACTGCTATACCCTTCAGACAGGTTCCCGCAACCAGGGAATTACCATCGGTGTGGGCAGCAAGACGTTTGTGTATGACTCTGCACCGGTGGCGGTATCCACCCCCGGTGCGGATACGGTGCTTTTGCACGCCACGCATGTATATGTTCCCGCCTCTGACTTTGCGTCCGGCCAGTGTCCCATTTATGCAACCTGGAACTTTGGCGGCAGTTACGGCGGACAGCCGATCCCGGAACTGACGGCACAGGGCATGATTACGCTGGAATAAAAGACAAGAGGATTTTTTGAAATTCGCAAAAAGTTTTCAACTGTTACGAACAGAAGCGAGTATAATAGAGACAAGAAGTCCAAAAGGAGAGACGATCCCGTGTATAAATCAACAAAACGAATGATTAGAATACTGGCCATCGTACTGAGTCTGACAGTTCTGTCTTTCTCCATGAGTGCGTTGGCAACGGTCGCTCCTCCGGCGGCGCCGGATGGAATGGGAAATCCTCCGGAAGGGATGGGTGCGCCACCCAACGGCGGCGCAGACACGATGACCTATGACTATACCGGACCGCTCAACGGAGTCCTTTCCGTAGGCGCCGGACAGCAGCTGGCCTCTCGAGATGCATCCATCGGAGCAACCGATCCGGATCAGAATGCGGCACTGGTGCAGGCAGGCGGCGTGCTCAGCGTGACCAACGGAACGCTGCACAAGACCGGCGATGATACCAATGGAGACAACTGCAATTTCTACGGAATCAACTCCATCTTCCTTGCAACGGGAGAGAACACCCACGGAGCTGTTTCCAACAGTGATCTCACCTCGGAAAGCGAAGGATCCAACGGCATCTTCTCCACCGACAAAGCAGTCACGTTTGCCAAAGGCAATGCGATCCATACCAGCGGGGGCAATTCCCGCGGCATGGATGCCACCTATGGCGGAACGATCATAGCCGATGACATCAGTATCACCACGATGGGCGAACACTGTGCCGCCATCGCAACCGACCGGGGAGGAGGAACAATCTCCGCGACCAACAGCAGTTTGAATACAACGGGAAGTGGCTCTCCGCTCCTGTACTCCACCGGCAACATTCAGGTGGATCACGTGACCGGCACTGCCAGCGGCAGTCAGATCGCGGGAATGGAAGGAAGGAATACCATCCTGATCTTCAATTCCGATCTGAAGAGCTCCCTGGAAGGCAAGACCGCCGGCGACCCGGTGGCGAACGGATTCATTATCTATCAGTCCACGTCCGGAGATGCAGAAGCGGCGACAGGAGAGGCAGCCAAATTCCAGGCTGTGAACTCTCAGCTCACCAGCGCCATTACATCCGGCGCGATGTTCTATGTCACCAATACGGCCGCCGATATCCTTCTGTCCGGTTCCGTTCTGGATTTTGACAACAAGGAAGCAAAGCTGCTGCGCATTGAAGGAAACAATTCCAACAACTGGGGAACGGCAGGGGCCAACGGCGGCAAAGTGAAGTTTACCGCCAGAAATGAGACCCTCACCGGAGACATCTCGGTGGATACCATCAGTTCGCTGGACCTGTATCTTCTGGAGGGGACCACCTATATGGGAACCATCGCCCTGAAGGAAGCAGAGGACGAGGCGGAAAAGAAGGAAGACAACATCAGCGTCAGTATCGGCAGTGATTCCAAGTGGATTGTCACAGCCAACAGCACCATTGCCAATCTCAGCATGGAAGAGGGCGCAGCCATCGAGGACCTCAACGGTAATACCGTTACCGTCATGAAGAACGGAGAAACCGTCATTTCCGGAAACAGCACCTTTACGGTCACCGTCACGAACGAATTAAACAACAGCATCGCCACGGATGCGAGCAATGAGGAGACCTGGGATGTCATCGATCGCAGTGAATTCGATGCCTATTATGAATGCGCAACAACATTTGGCGAGAACGGACAGGTAGAACTGACACCAACCGAGATCTCCATCAATTCGGAGGAAGATGATACCGCAGAAGCCGCAGAGAATAAATCTGCAAAAAAACAGCTTGCGGTTGATGTTGCCATTGCGGTCGCAGTCTGTGCGCTGATAGGATTTCTGGTGTACAGAAGAAAAAAGGCAAAGGCCAAAACGAAAGAGGAAAACAAAGATTCCGAAAAAACATAACAATGAATGAAATGCACGAGCAGACTTGAAGGAGAACGCGCGTGCATTTCTTTTTTCAGAGCAGAAGACAAGGGAGCGGTACAGGGAAGAACCAAGGAACAAAGGAGTGCACTTATGGACAACCTGTGTATAAAGATTCACGAAAAGGACAATGTTGCGGTTGCCGTCCGGGATCTTCCGAAAGGAACCGTCATCATGAATGGAGTTGAACTTCGGGAAGATATCCCGCAGGCGCATAAAATAGCACTGACGGATATTCCCAAGGGAGGAGAGGTCCTGCGTTATGGTGTTGTACTGGGAACAATGAATGAAGACATGTCCCGGGGAGGCTGGATCAACGAAAAGAATCTTGTCATGGCACCAGCTCCGGATCTCGACAGCATGGAGTTTGCAACGAATATCATCCGGGATCTGCCGAAGCCGCCGGTCACAACGTGGGAAGGATATCGCAATCCTACTGGGGGGCCTGCAGGTACCAGAAACATACTGGCGATCAATACGACCGTGCAGTGTGTTGCCGGTGTGCTGAATGAAGCAATCGGGAAGATGCGGTCAGAACTGCTTCCCCGGTACCCTTACGTTGATGATATCATAGCGATCACGCATCCCTACGGGTGTGGTGTCGCCATTGATGCTCCGGAGGCGAAGGTTCCCCAGAGAATCATACGCAATATTGCAACGCATCCGAATTTCGGAGGACAGTTCATGCTGGTGGCTCTGGGATGCGAAAAGTTTACGGTGGAGCGGTTCTGCCAGGAGTATCCGGAACTGAACTCTCCGGAAAACGTGATCATCCTTCAGGATCATCAGGGACGCGAGTCCATCATGGAAGCACTGATGGGAATGGCGGAAAAGAAACTGGCGGTTCTCAATGAACGAAGACGAGAACAGCTGCCCCTGTCCGATCTTCTGGTGGGCATGCAGTGCGGCGGCTCCGATGCATTCTCCGGAATCACGGCCAATCCAACTGCCGGATATGCAGCGGACCTCATCGTTTCCGGGGGCGGTACCGTTCTCTTTTCCGAAGTGACAGAGGTGAGAGACGGGGTGCAGTTTATTGCTCACCGATGCATCAATGAAGAAGTGGGAAAGCGACTCGTAGAAGAAATGAAGTGGTATGATGCCTATCTGAAAGAAGGAGGTGTCGACCGCGGAGCAAATACTACACCCGGGAACAAAAAAGGAGGATTATCGAATATCATCGAAAAATCCATGGGATCGATTGCAAAATCCGGGACGTCTCCGATCGTGGAGGTCCTGTCTCCCGGACAAAAACCGACGAAGCATGGAGAGATCTTTGCGGCAACTCCGGCATCCGACCTTGTATGCGGACCAAGCCAGCTGGCGTCCGGGATTGGATTGCAGGTGTTTATGACTGGACGGGGGACGCCCTACGGACTGGCTGCCGCACCGGTGATCAAAGTCTGTTCCCGCAACGAAATGAAGGAACGGTGGCCGGACATCATCGATTTCAATGCCGGTCCTGCTGCAGTGGGAGAGGCCGCGATCCCGGAACTGGGAGAAAAACTGTTCCGGTTTATTATCGATGTGGCCAGCGGACGGGCGAAACCATATACGGAACAGTACCGGTGGCACAATGACCTTTGTGTATTCAATCCGGCCCCAATTACATGAAGAAGGTGTGGACAGATGGAAATGATTTTGAATATGCTTACATTGGATGAGGCGGAAAGAGAAGCGTTTTCCCGCCTGGTCTCACCGGAGGAGCAGCGGTTTTTCCCGGAAGGGAAGGCGAGTCCGGACAAGGAAGACTATGAACGGGCCACCATCATCCTCGGAAATCCTCCGACAGCGGCGCTGAAAGACTGCCGGAGGCTAAAACTGCTGCATGCCCGCAGCGCCGGCGTGGATCAGTATTCTGCTCCGGGCGTGCTTCCTGACGGTGCGGTGCTTCTCAGTGCTTCCGGAGCATACGGGCACTCGGTCAGCGAACACATGTTCGCCATGCTTCTTGGGTGCATGAAACGCCTTCCCAGCTATCGCGATCAGCAGAGAACAGGGTGCTGGAACGATCTGGGTCCCGCAAAAACGCTGAAAGATGCACTTGTTCTATGCGTGGGCACCGGAGATCTTGGAAGTTCTTTTGCAAAACAGTGCAAGGCACTGGGTGCCAGGACAGCTGGCGTTCGGAGAGACGCAGGAAAGCCTGCGGAAGGGATCGATGAAATGTTCTCTTTTGATCAGCTGGACAATCTGCTTTCGAGAGCAGACGTCGTTGCGCTGATGCTGCCCGGCGGCGCTGCGACAAACAAGTTGATGGGCAGGGAACGGATCATGAAAATGAAAAACGATGCCATCCTGTTGAACGGGGGCAGAGGTTCCATCATAGATAATGATGCGCTGGCAGAGATCATGGACACCGGGCATTTATGGGGGACGTGCCTTGATGTTACGGCACCGGAACCTCTCCCTCCGGAACATCCGCTTTGGAAACAGCCAAGGGCCGTGATTACGCCTCATGTGGCAGGAGCCTATCATCTGGAAGAGACACCGCATCTCATTGCAGAGATTGTTCTCAGGCATGTAAGAGACTTTCTTCGGAAAACAGAATAATAATGAAAAAGGCCGGGATCCAATCAGAAGGTCAGATCCCGGTCGATTCCATATTTTTTCATGCGGCGCCACAGGGTAGTGGTGCTGATTCCCAGTTCTTCCGCGGTGGCCTGTCGGCTGCCGCGGTTCTTTTTCAGGAGCTCGACAAGCTTTTCGGCTCCGGATTCCCGATAGCGGATAATCTGTCCCGAATCAGGATCAACGGCAGGGGAGAGCGATTCTGCCATTCGCCGAACGAGAACGTCGTTGACGGTCCTTTTTTCGGAGAGCAGCACCATCTGTTTGCAAAGGTTGTGGAGTTCGGAAAGATTTCCGGGCCATGAGTAGTCCAGCAGATAAGATTCCGCATCTTTAGTAAGATGTACCGTTCGGGAATACCGCGTGCCCCACTGTTTGAGGGAAATGCGGAGCCACGGCAGAATTTCATCCTTCCTTTCCCGAAGCGGGAGGACGGGAAGTTCCACCGGTTTCAGGGTGTAGTAGAGATCTTCCCGAAAAGCTCTTTCCTGAAGCAGCGGCATCAGGTCATTTCGTGTGGAGACAATGAGACGCAGGGATGATTTTTGAGGGCGTCCTGTTCCGTTGTGGAAGTAACTGCCGTTGATCAGACGAAGCAATCTGTACTGAAGATTCTCTGAAAGCACCTCGATGTTGGACAGATACAGTGTTCCGTTCTGTGCAAGGGATACCATGCAGAGGGCATCCGGAGAGTCCGGTCGACCGAAGAGCAGCTCATCCAGTTGTTTGTGGGAATAGGCAAGGCAATCAACGGCGACAAATCCGTTCTTTCGGAAAGGACTTTCGTTGTGGATACACTGCGCAAGAATCCCTTTCCCGCTTCCGGGTTCTCCTGTCAGCAGAAGAGGGGTGTCCAGGGAAGCCAGTCTGCGCATCTTTTTTAGTACGGCCTTTCCTTCCGCTGAGGAAACAGGAAGGTCGTCAAACTGCCATCTGGCCAGAGATCCCCGGAGATACTGTTCATATCGAAGATCGCTGCTCATCTCCATGATCCGCCGGCCTTCATGAAGTGTCAGGATTGCTCCCCGAACAGAATCCTCAACAAAGATAGGCGCCGCATGGACGGTTATTTCCTGCTGTTTGAAAAGAGTAGCAAAATGCAGTTCCTCCCCTTCCCGGAACACGGTCTGACACATCTCCTGATACAGCTCCGGCAGCAGCTGACGGATACTGTCACCCAGCAGAGTTTTTCCCTGAGATTCGAGAATAACAGAAGCAGAGGCGTTCGCCCGCTGAATGGTTCCGGAGGAGTCAATTTGAAGGATTCCGTTGAAGGTATAATCCAGCATGGTCTGGATTTCCGCATTATTCTTTTTCTCCAGATCCACTGCGTACGCGACGTGTTTGGCCTGTTCAAAAGCCGTGCGGATGCTTTCATAACTACCGGGGATGAATCCGCAACAGACACCCAGATTATCCGCTTCCCGGCAAACGGTTCTTCCTCCGATGACCGCATCGCAGCCGTCCGAGATAGCCCTGTGAACGGCAGAGACAAGCGCGCGATAGGGATCGGAGGTGGCATTGATCATGTGTCGGTCTACCGTCACCCCGAACAGGCGACGAAAGTCTGAGGTATCGCACATCATATTCTCAAATCCGATCAGCGCGATGCGAGGGCTGGACTTCCCAAGCTGTTTTTTTATGTCCAGGACCAGAACACCCAGATCCTGCATGGAAACATGGATTTCAACCACAGGGATGTGGGTAGCATCCTTGATGAGCGCGGCATGAAGTCCGCGGGATATGATGATGTCACATCCGTCTCTTTCCAGTTCCTTTGCCCGAACAGCAACCGTATCGCTTTCCACATGTTCGATGGTCAGGATGGGGAGAGACGGGAAAAGTCGGGAGATCTCCCTTGCGGAACTGCACATTTCCGGATAGGGAACCAGCGCTGCGGCGAGAGCCATACAGATACCTCCTATAAAAAAACAAACAAAA
>CAJGCI010000047.1 GCA_904501855.1 Oscillospiraceae bacterium
GTTGAGCTTCAGGATGATGTCCTTGGCGCTCATCTTCTCTCCGTTGAAGGATACCGGAGTGCCCTGTTCGAATTCCATCTCGATGTAGGTGGGCTCATCGGGGGCCTGCAGAGGAGAAACGCTCATCTCCAGGAACCCTTCCTTCTCATAGGTGGGCTCATTGCCGGTATCTTCCAGATCCAGGCCCTCATGGCTCAGGTGCCACAGGTTCTTGTCCTTGGAGTAGTTGGTCTCACGGCTGATCTTCAGCGGGATGTCGTGAGCTTCGGCATAATCGATCTCCTCTTCGCGGGACTTGATGGTCCACTCACGCCAGGGAGCGATGATGTGCATATCGGGTGCAAAGTGCTTGATGGCCAGTTCGAAACGGACCTGATCGTTGCCCTTGCCGGTGCAGCCGTGGCAGATGGCGTCCGCGCCTTCCTTCTTGGCCACTTCCACGAGGCCCTTGGCGATGACGGGACGTGCCGTTGCGGTACCCAGCAGGTAATCCTCATAGATGGCGCCGGCCTTCATGGTGGGGATGATGAAATCGTCTACGTATTCATCCGTCAGATCCAGGATATACAGCTTGGAAGCACCGGTCTTCTTTGCTTTCTCTTCCAGACCATCCAGCTCGCCGGCCTGTCCGACGTTGCCGGAAACCGCGATCACTTCACAATCATTATAGTTTTCTTTCAGCCAGGGAATAATGATGGAAGTATCCAGACCCCCGGAATATGCAAGTACGACCTTTTTGATATCTTCTTTGTTCATGAGAATGCCTCCGTTGTATATTTATGCAACTATTATCCACCCGTTTTCCGTTTTGTCAAGGATAAAGTGGAATTTTATGCATATATTCTCCAAATATTCACTAGATAATGAATATTCACTGCCTCAATGCCCTCTTTCGTCCCTTCCGGAAGTTTTTTCTGTACTCCGGCGGAATGGACGTTTATAATATAAAATATAAATAAAGTAAGGACACAGACAGTCATTATAGGTCAAAATCGAACTGTTTTCAACTCACTAAATCACAAAAATAAAAAGGAGCTCGTTCCCCGTTATCCGTCACTTTGATGCATTTTTATACAGGGGAGCGATCCATCCGATGAAATGATGGTAACGATGAGTAATCATACACTGAAAAAAATCATAACCACCGCCTGCGTCCTGTCCTTTCTGGGAGGGTGCTCCCGGGTCTCCACCATGGAGTCCGCCGGGTCCGGTCCGAAGGAGCCGCTGGAGATCTGGATCTGCGCCGATCTTCATTATCTGGCCTCTTCCCTGCACGACGACGGAACGGTCTTCCGCCAGCTTGTGGAACAGGGAGACGGCAAGGTTCCGGAATACTCGGAAGCGATCGCGGACGAGTTCATCCGGCTGTGCATGGAACGCCGCCCCGATGCGGTGGTGATTCCCGGAGACCTGACGTACAACGGGGAGCGCATCAGTCTGCAGGAGCTGTGCGGAAAACTGAAGGCTCTGCAGGACAGCGGGATCCCGGTTCTGGTGATCCCCGGCAACCATGATCTGCTGTATCCCTATGCCAGAAGCTACTTCGGCTCCAATGCCCGAAAGACTCCGGCCATCTCCCTTGCGGATTTCCGGGAAGACTGCGGAGCCTTCGGCTGGGAGCAGGCCGTCGCGCGGGACAGCGATTCCTTCAGCTATGTATATCCTCTGTCGGAGGATGTGGAGCTGATGTTCCTGGATGCCAACACTCCGGAAGCTCCGGGATCGATCCTGGACTCCACCCTCACCTGGGCAAAGAAGCAGCTGGCCTGGGCGCAGGAAGACGGCAAGACGGTGATCACCGTCACGCATCAGAGTCTGCTGGCCCAGAACAAGTTCATGACCAAAGGCTTCATCATCAACAATCACGACAAACTGGAGTCTCTTCTGCGCAGATACGGAGTGACGCTGAACCTGAGCGCTCATATCCACATCCAGCATTCCGTGGAGGAAAAGGGTCTGACCGACATCGCCACCGGATGCATCACCGTGGCGCCTCTGCGCTACGGGATCCTGAATCTCGGTGCCGACCGTTCCCGGTGGGAATACACTCCCTGTCATCTGGAGATCCTGCAGCAGGAGGCAACGGAACGGTTCTCCACGTGCATGACACGGCAGATCGCCGACACTCTCACCGGCCGGGACATCCCGGAAGAGGACTTCAACTATATGGTGGAATTCATGATGGATCTGAACCGCTCCTACTTTGCCGGCGAGATCACCGACCGGGACGTGGATGCGGTCCGTCAGACCGAAGGGTATCTCAAGTGGAAGACCTACGGACGGGATACCAGCTGGTATCAGTATATTGAAAGCATTCTCTCCTGAGGGAGCACTATAACCGGAGGAACTATGATCGCACAGATAAACGGAATCGATCTCTATTACGAAACCATCGGCAGCGGGCGTCCCCTTCTGCTGGTCCATGGCAACGGAGAGGATCATACCATCTTTGATGCTGCCATCGAGGAACTGAAGGAGCATTTCACCTGCTATGCCGTGGACTCCCGGGGCCACGGGCAGAGCACGAATGTGAAAGAACTTCATTATGAAGACATGTCCCGGGACATGATGGCACTGATGGAACAGCTGGATCTTCACGACGTCGTCTTCTACGGTTTTTCCGACGGCGGGATCATCGGTCTTCTCACGGCTCCCCGGTGCGACCGTATCACCAGTCTCATCGTCAGCGGGGCGAACCTCTCGCCGGAAGGGGTCTCTCCGATGCTGCGCATCCTGCTGCGCGTTCTCTATTTCTTCAAAAGGGATCCCAAGATCAAACTGATGATCACGGAGCCTCACATCAGCGAAGACGCCCTGAAAAAAATCAAGGTCCCCACTCTGGTCCTGGCCGGTGAAAAGGATCTGATCCTGGAACCGGAGACCCGACGTATCGCCAACGGCATCCCCGGAGCCGAAATGAAGATCCTTTCCGAGGAAGGCCATGGCTCGTATATCATCCACAACCGGAAGATCGCCCGGCTGATCCTGGACTTCTGCTCCGGATCCTGAAAACGTCTTTGAAAAAAATGCTTCACATCCACGGAATTTTGGTTTACAATAATATACGTATACGTATACTTATGTAAATTTAAGGATTCTGTGGAGGGCTTTTTATGAATAAGAGCCGTAACAACAGAAAAATGCATATCATCGCCGGTATCGTGGCCATTGCGCTGATCCTCTATGCTTCGGTGACCCTGATCTCCATCAAGACTCACACGCAGCGTGCGCAGGAGCAGAAAGCGGCGCTGGAACAGAAGATCGATGAGGTCTCCGAGGAGAACAAGCATCTTCAGTACCAGCTGGAGCACAGCGAAGACGACGACACCATCAAGGATATCGCCCGGGAAAAACTGGGGCTGGTAGAACCCGGCGAGATCATCTTCTATGACGAAGCAAAATAAATAACTCCATATGATTTTGGGCTCATGCAGCGTATCCGCTGCATGAGCCCTCTGTTTTTCTCTGTCAGTTTTCTGTTTCGTCGGTGCCGTTCTCCTCCGCGGAAGTTTCCCCATCCCCTCCGCCGCTGTGCCGGATTCCGGCATGGGAATGGGTGACCACGAGGGAGTTGGGGATCTCACGTCCGTTCACCGATTTACTGGAGTTCTTGGTGATGATCTTTCCCTGATAGGCCATGATGGAGGAGGATCCTCCGTCCATGTTCACCGCCTGATAGGCGCGGTGCTTCTTCAGAAGCTTCGCGCAGTCCTCCACCAGACAGCCTATGCTGTATCCCACCTGCCGTCCGTCAACGATCAGCATGAGGAAATCGCCGTTTTTCGTCTGACCGATGGCACTTCTCGGCTGCAGTCCCCATCCGAAGGAACCTTCCACAACGACCTTGCCGTTGATGATCAGGGCGGGACTGAACTGGAATGCCCATCGGTATTTCTCCGTTTCCGAAACGCCCCACTGGATATGCAGCCGGTTGTCACTCTGCATCCCGAAGAACAGATAGTTGTAGTCGGGAGACCCGTAATCCACGCCGTTCATGACAAAGCTGCCCACGACGGTACTTCCGTTGGAAAGGCCACCCTCATCCAGAAAGCCGCTGCCGTTGATGGCCAGCACTTCATCCTTGCAGAAGGTCTCGATGAGATCGCCCTCGTTGCCGAAATCCTGGGCTTTTTTCATGATCACCTGGCTGGGATCCTTGACCGTTGCCAGGGTTCCCACATAATCCGTTCCCTTCACCTGTACGATGAGGACATTCTCCGGAACGTTCAGTGCCCGGATGATCTCTCCGTACCGGGTATGCAGCGTGGTATCCTCGCAGTCCAGATTGTCGATCACGAGGTTTTCATATCCCATCGCCCGCGCATCCGGATGCTGATCCAGCCACTCTTCAAAGAAATCCTCATTGAGTTCCCAGTACCGGTCGTAAAAGGCCTCCTTATCCAGAGGTCCTCCCTCCGAGTTCTCATCTTCCCGGTCGTTCCAGCTGGTCTGCACCTGTTTCTGATCCTCATTGGCCTTTTCCGCCGTATTCATCACATCATCGATAATGGACTGCGGGATAAAGGAGGTTGCCAGCCACTGATGATTCAGGGTGGACATGGCGGTTTCAATATACAGCGTCCTCCACTTGACGAAGAACGGAATGTCCGAAAAGACGAACAGGCCGTACCCGATCCCCAGCAGCGATGCCAGGATCATCAGGGTGACCAGTGCGGTGCGGATCCCTCTGCGGACTTTTTTCCGAAGACTTCTGGCTTTCTTCTCCTCTTCCACACGGGCCCGGTGCTCCTCATCCCAGAGGAGTTCTTCCTCTTCCGGAGAATACTCCGCCGCCGGCTCGGTTTTTTCCTTTTTTCCCTCTCCCCGGATCTTCCGCAGGACATGATGCACTTCATGCCGCGCATTCCGGGCGAGCGTCCGGCATGCATCCGATGCATTCACCGGTGTGTATGCGTCCGGTTCGCTGATCTTCAAAACAAGGGGCATGATCCGAAGCGGTTCTATCCCGCCCGGTTCTCCCCGTCTCTGGCGAAGAATCCCCATCACATCCGAGACCGTCAGAGTGCCCCCCGTTTTCTCCGGGGCCGCCGTTTCCGTCCGGTCACTCTCCTGCTCAGTTTCGGAGAACTCCTCCGACAGGATATCTTCCAGAAGCGGAGACAGGTCCTCTTCCATGCTCTCCGGGGAAGAGCCGCTATTCAGTTGTCTCTTCCACTGAGCAAGGACTTCCTCAAAGCTCATCACACTGTTCTCATCCGTCTCCGGAACTTCCTCCGGCATCTCCCCGGACGGGGAAAACGGAATGCGGGTGCGATCCTCCTGAGGTCCCTGCGGTGAACGGTCTGAAGAAAAACCTTTAAACACCGTCGTTCCTCCGCATAAAGCACATACTTATATGAGTGTATCTTATCATAGAACCCGGCCGTCTTTCAACTGAAGATTCCATTTTATGTAAACTTGTTTCTGCCCTGTTTTAGTCCGTTATTCTCCCTATTTTTGTGATTATTTCTGTTTATCCTCGCTTTTTGCTTCTATTTTGTTCTGTCATCCGCGATCCGATCCCGGCGGAATTATGGCAACGGAGACATCGGAGATTCATAATCTTTTTCGAAATTGTTCACCGGCCATTCACAACTGATCCATACCGCCGCACTATGATATGGGCAGAGTGGTTCCCTTGGGAACTCACCCACCCGTTGAACGACAATAACGGAAAGGAATAACACTATGAAAATGAAAAAGATCCTGTCTGCACTGCTGTGTGTTGTGATGCTGACTTCCATGTCACTGGCTCTGGCAGACAGTTCCTCCAGCCGTGTGGCCATCGGCTCCGATCTGAACGAAGAACAGATCAACCAGGTGTATAAGACCTTCCGCATCAACCGCGGGCAAGTCACCGAACTGACCGTCACCAACCGTGACGAACGGGCCTATCTCAGCCAGTCGGTGGATGAGAGCATGATCGGCACCAAAGCCATCTCCTGCATCTTCATCGAGGCACTGGATGAAGGAAGCGGGCTGAACGTCTCCACCAGCAACATCTCCTGGTGCACGCCGGACACCTACCGCAACGCACTGACCACCGCCGGCATCACGGACGCCAACGTCACCATCACCGCCCCCTTCTCCGTCTCCGGGACCGCTGCCCTCACCGGCATCTACATGGCCTATGAGAGCATTACCGGAAAGAAACTGGACGAGACGGCAAAACAGGTGGGCTCGGAAGAACTGGCAGTCTCCTCGGAACTGGCCAACGAGATCGGCGATGAAGACACCTCTGCCATCGTCAACGATCTGAAGGCCATTCTGGATCAGACCCGGAACATGTCCGATGAGGAGCTTCGCGAGACCATTGAGAGCATCGCCTCCGATTATAATCAGAGCCTTACCGAAGAGCAGATCCAGAAACTCATCGATCTGGTCCGTTCTCTGGAAAAGCTGGATACCAACGCCCTGATGGAGCGGGTCAATTCCGTGAAGGATGCCCTGCACCGTCTGTCCGATGTGCAGAACACCGCTCAGAACTTCACCGAGAAACTGAAGAGCTTTGTTTCCACCATCGTGGAATTCTTTCAGGGACTGATCAACTAATCCTTCTTTCCTGTTCAAAAACTGCAGAACTGTAGTTTTTGCTACATCCCTAAAACTGCGATAAATGATATAGTATGGTCAAGCAGTATTGCATTAGCAAAAGCATTTTTAATCTATGGAGGATTATTATTATGAAAAAATGGGTATGCCCGATTTGCGGTTATGTTGAAGAAGGAGAAAAAGCTCCTGAGTTTTGCCCCATCTGCAAATGCCCCGGCGAGAAATTCACCGAGCAGGCAGAGGATCTGACCTGGGCTGCTGAGCATGTTGTCGGCGTAGCACAGGGTGCTCCCGAAGAGATCATTCAGGGTCTCCGCGAGAACTTCACCGGCGAGTGCAGTGAAGTCGGCATGTATCTGGCAATGTCCAGAAAGGCGTTCCGTGAAGGTTATCCCGAAGTTGGCGATTACTATCACAGAGCTGCTCTGGAAGAAGCCGATCACGCTGCCAGATTCGCAGAGCTTCTGGGCGAAGTCCTCACCGATTCCACCAAGAAGAACCTGCAGATGCGTGTCGACGCTGAGAACGGCGCCACCGCCGGCAAGACCGCTCTTGCCAAGAAGGCAAAAGAGCTGAATCTGGACGCAATCCATGACACCGTTCATGAGATGGCCCGCGACGAAGCCCGTCACGGCAAGGCATTCAAGGGCCTGCTGGACCGTTACTTCGCCGACTGATTACCTGTTTAAAAAAAAGATCGTGCAGTCCATCGACTGCACGATTTTTTATTGGTCAGATCAGGATCTCGTTGTATGCTCCCAGATACCGGATGGTCTCCGGTCCTTTCTCCAGGTCCCGGATCAGCCGATCCGTTTCCGGTGCATAAACGGGACTCTCCACATCGAAATAGAATTCGAATTCGAAGTCCGTGTCCGGCATCGGGCGGCTCTCCAGTTTCCGGATGTTCACGCCCAGAGCATAGAACTTGGCCAGAACGTTATACAGAGCGCCGGGTTTATGCGGCACCCGGATGATCAGGGAGATCCGGTCGGCGCCCGGATAGATCTCCTGATTCTTGGAGATGCAGATGAAACGGGTGTAGTTGCCGTTGCTGTCCTGTATGTTCTCCTTGAGCACTTTCATGCCGTAGTCCTCGCCGCAGGAGGCCGAACAGATGGCTGCAACATCCGTCCTTCCGGATTCCGCCACGGTTCTGGCGGCAATGGCGGTATTGGCCACAGGATGGACATCCACGTTTTTCAGTGTGGACAGGAAATTGCTGCACTGGCTGATGGCCTGCTGATGGGAGATGATCTCCCGGATCCCGTCCAGAGATGCTCCCGGATTTGCCAGCAGGAAATGATTGATCTTCAGACGGGCACTCTTCACGATATAGAAATTGTGCTTGAGCATCTGATCGTACACCGCATTCACGGAACCGGCGGTACTGTTCTCAATGGGAAGGATCCCGTACTGGCACATGCCGGCTTCCACCGCCCGGAAGACGTGAGAGAATGACTCGAAAAACATGATGGAAGGAGTCTTGAACATCCGGTCACAGGTGATCTGCGAATAGGCACCCTCTGTCCCCTGACAGGCCACGATGGCCTCCGGCGGAAACAGATCCGGCGTATCTGCCAGTGCCTGATGAATGGAATCCATCAGGGAGTCTCCCCGTTCCACGGCATTCCTCCGGGAACGGTCTGCGGCGGAAATGGCATGAAACACCGACTGCGCGCAGTATTTGGCCTCCGGTCCGGCCAGTTCCGTCACCTTGGCGATGAGTTCCCTCTCTCTGCCGGTATCCGGGGTCAGAACGCGGTTTTTCCGTTTCAGCTCCTCCTGCTGCTCGGACAGAGCAAGGCGCTGATCCAGAAGTCTGACGATCTGTTCATCGATTTCATCCATTTTCTGTTCCATGGACAGGATCTCTTCCATTGTACAACCTCCGGGATTAAAAGCACCGCGGCCTGAAGCCGCGGTGCATAGCAAGTCTGATTTCTGAACATACCTGCAGGATCACAGGTCAATTCCACTTCTCTAAGCACTCTATAGGTATATCACACATAAAATGCAGGGTCAATTAACCCTTTCTGGTGTCTTTCATCCGAACAGGATGTTGTTTTTCGTGTAACTGGAATAATTCAGGCTGGCGTTGATGTGATCTTTCATTGCCGTACGGGCAAGTTCCGGGATGTGCATCTTGATGGCACTGGCAATGGCCTCATGATTGTAGATCACGCTGGAGTACCAGGGATTATCCCGGTCCGTGGCCACTGCACGGGTCATGGCTTTCTGATACATGGACAGATACGGAACCATCAGATCATAGCATTTGACGATGTAGGGATCCTCGCTGGAATCCACGATGAGACGGTGGAAGGGCATATCCGCATCGGTCATCCCCTCCTGATCCCGTTTCTGGGCAAACTGGGTAAAATGACCGGCAAGTTCTTCCAGTTCCCGGATCACCTGGGCGGAAGCACGCTCGGTACATACCGCAGCCGCCTCGCACTCCAGAGCAGTACGTACGCGGTACAGGTCGATCATGTCATTGATGTTGAGGTTCATGACATAGTAGCCGGGATTATCCTCGCGGTTGACAATGAGTCCCTTCTCCATCAGTTCTCCCACCGCTTCCGCAACGGGAGTACGGCTTATTCCAAGATTCTGTGCCAGCTGATTGATGTTCAGTTTCGTCGCCGGGAGGATCTTCAGATTGATGATCTGATCGTACATCAGCTGAACCACGACATCTTTCAGTTTCCATTTGGGATTTGCTTTGATATATTGCTGAAGAAGATCATTATTCATTTGAATAGCCTTCCTTTTTCGTAATTTTATATGTATATTGTATCGCATCCTTACTTCCAATTCAATAACTGTTTTCGGTTAAAAACAGCAGTTTTTCGGAAAAAGATACTGGGATATTGCCCATTTTCCCATGGAATGATATAATTCCAACACCAATTCATCAGGAGCACGATCATGCGCAAGGAACTGCCACATTTTCATATCGAAAACTGCATCGGCGGAAACCAGGACTGGTTCCGGGATCTTGTCATGCGGGTCGGCGGATGCGCGGCCGTGACCGCATGCGATCTGTGCATCGTCATGGCGCTCAACGGATACTCCGATTCCCTGATCCCTTTTGACTGCGGTGATCTTAGCAGAGAACATTTTCTGGAGTTCGGAAAGATCATGAAACCCTACCTCCATCCCCGCCTCTCCGGCATCACGAAACTGGAGACCTATACGGAGGGAATGGAATCCTATCTCCGGGACAACACGGACATGGCAGACCGTCTTCATATGGATGCCGTCCCCGGCAGCATCTCCTGCGAAGAGGCACAGGAGTGCGTCTGCCGTCAGATCGACGGCGGACTTCCGGTGGTGTTTCTTCTGCTGAAACACCAAGACTCCCGTTTTAACGAGTATGAATGGCACTGGTTTCTGTTAAACGGGTATGATGACGGCGGCGACAGTATGCTCGTCCAGGCCGTTACCTACGGAGAATCGGAATGGATGGATTTCCCCTCTCTGTGGAATACCGGCAAGGATCTGCGCGGTGGCATGGTCCTCGTCCACCCATAAAACAATCCGAAAGCACACCGGACGGTGTGCTTTCTTTGCGCAATCTTAAGATTTCTAAATAGCGTATCCCCTGCGGTCATGCTAAAATGGAAACAGTAACAGGAAGGAGAGAATTGAAATGGCCCCGACGCTTTATTTTGATCATCGCATGACCAATCGCATCAAGGGCATCGCCATCATCATGATGATGATTCTTCATTTCTTCACTGTCCCCCAGTGGTATCTGCCGGGGATCTCCTATCCCGAACTGTCCACATTCGCCAAGCTGTACTATCAGCCCTTCGAACTGTGTGTTCCCGTCTTCGCCTGTCTCACCGGTATGTTCTGCGGGATCCGGCCCAGCTGCGACTTCCGCTATGCCTTCCGGAAGATCACGGATCTTCTCATCGGATACTGGGTGATCTATCTGCTTATCATCATCGTGGTCCTGGTGCTGGGCACCCATACCTTTACCTTCACCGGGATCCTTCTGGAGATGATCGGATACCGCCGTCCCATCATGATGTTCTGCTGGTACGTCTTTTTCTACATGTGTGCCATGCTGGTCATCGCACTGCTGGACAAGCTTCCGAAAAACAGTCCCCTTCTGTCGGTGATGGCCTATATCATCCTGCCGACGCTGGTCAGCACCATGCTGCAGTTCTGGTGCCGGCACGGAGACGGTTATTTTCTGGAACTGAATGAAAATTTCCGCACCATCTTCATGACCATGGGCATGGGGTATATCGTTTCCCGCTATGATCTGTTCCACCGGTTCTTCGACCGGATCCTGAAGGACAATTTCAAATATCTCTGGATGCGCATCCCTCTTTGGTGTGCACTGCTGTTCGTTGCCTTCATCGGCCGGTTTTACGTCGGTGAGATCTCCATCGCATTTCTGAACCTGCAGGGCGAGATCGTTCCCTTTACCATCCGTCTGGACATCCTCTACGCCCCGCTGTTTATTTACTGTCTGGT
This sequence comes from Oscillospiraceae bacterium, assembly GCA_904501855.1. Lineage (GTDB taxonomy): Bacteria > Bacillota > Clostridia > Oscillospirales > Oscillospiraceae > UBA2922. The sequence continues at coordinate 11,044 of CAJGCI010000047.1, forward strand.
CAATCTGTTTGAATGTATCCCCGCCCGACAGGTCCTTCTCTTCCCTCTGGAGGAACTGGGAAGGGTCTCCATGGAGATCTGGTTTCTGCACTGCATCTTCTTCGCCGAAGCGTCGAAAAAGGTGTTCATGCCCATCCTCTACTGGCCCGGACATCCGGTACTGGTCACCCTGTGGGGCCTTGCACTGTGCTTTGCCGCCGCCTGGATCCTGGACTGGCCCATCCGTTTCCTGATCCGGCAGAAAAACAAGCTGTTTCTTGACACTGCTGTCAAATCGGTTTAAATTGTGACTAATCTTACAGAAGGACCATCGATATGGAATCTGCCATTCTCAATGAAATAAAGAATCTGGGGATCGACGCTCTGGCGATCGAGGTCCGGCACTATATCCATCAGAATCCCGATCTGTCGGAACATGAGGAAAACACCCGGGATTATATCGCCGGGAAACTGACGGAACTGGGGATCCCTTATGAGACCGGAATTGCCGACACCGGACTGGTGGCCGTCATTGCCGGTGACCCGGACGGCCCGGTCATTGCTCTTCGCGGGGACATGGATGCGCTTCCCATTCAGGAGGAAAATCCGGATCTGGCATGCCGTTCCCGGAAAGACGGGGTCATGCATGCCTGCGGTCATGATGTCCATGCCGCTGTCCTGCTGGGAGCCGGTGCCTATTTTCAGTCCATTCGTGAAACGCTTCCCGGAACGGTAAAGCTGCTGTTTCAGCCGGCGGAAGAGAGCATCGGCGGCGCGCAGCGCATGATCGATGAGGGCTGTCTGGAAGGTCCTCACGTGGACGCCGTTCTCGGTCTTCATGTGGAACCGTCTCTTCCCGTGGGATCCGTGGGGATCAAATACGGCAAGATGTATGCCTGCTCCGACGAAGTGAATGTGGATATCTACGGCACTTCTTCCCATGGGGCCCGGCCGGATCTTGGAAA
>CAJGCI010000048.1 GCA_904501855.1 Oscillospiraceae bacterium
AAAAGAAAAACCCTTGAAGCCTTTTGGCTTCAAGGGTTTTTTACTGGTGGACGATACAAGACTCGAACTTGTGACCTCCCGCACGTCAAGCGGATGCGCTACCAGCTGCGCCAATCGTCCTCACAGCGAAAGTTATTCTAACCTAAATGACAGGGGATGTCAACATTAATTATCGATTTTCCAACGGAATTCGAATGCACTCGGATCCGCCTGTTCAATCGGGAAAGATAGTAGCTGGTTGCTCCTGATCAGTGATATAATAGACACAGATCCAGAAAATCAAAAATCCGGAACTTTCGGAAGAAAGAACAATTGGGAGAATCATTCCATGAAGATATACGGGACTCTGGGACCTGCCTGCGGTGATGAGGCGGTCTTAAAAAAGATGTTTGAATACGGAATGACCGGGATACGTCTGAACCTGTCGCATACGACGCTTCATGACGCCTCCGCGATCATTGAAAAGATGCACCGTGCCGCAGCGGCAGCAGGAGTGGAAACAGAGCTTCTTATCGACATGCAGGGACCGGAACTGCGAATCGGACCACTGGAGGAACCGATCTTTCTACAGGAAGGAGAGGATGTTGTCTTTTCCGGTGAAAGAGAGGCTCAGATACAGATTCCCGCACAGAGCGTTCCCCTGATACGGCCGGAGCAGATGGTCCTGATGGATGACGGAAAGATCCTGTGCCGGGTTACGAAAACGGGAGAGGAGAAAATCCGGGCCACTGTTCTCCGCGGAGGAACACTCATGGGTCGCAAGAGCATCGCGTTTCCCGGACTCACAGTACCCATGCCCGCCATGACGGAACTGGACCGGGTCAACATCCGATGTGCTCAGGAATACGGTGTAACGGGTGTCATGCAGCCCTTTGTCCGATCGCCGCAGGATCTGAAAGATGTTCGCAACGAACTGGAACTGGCAGGAGCGCAGAGCATCCGGCTGTTTGCTAAGATTGAAAACGCAGTGGGAATCGAGCAGGCGGATGCCCTGATTCCATGGGCGGATGAGATCGTGATCGCAAGAGGAGATCTGGGCAATGCCGTCGAGCTGTGGGATCTTCCTGCCGTGCAGAAGCGAATCGCTGCCGCCTGCCGTACCGCCGGCCGGGATTTTATGGTGGTGACACAGATGCTGGCATCCATGGAATACCGTGCGGTACCGACGCGGGCGGAAGTCAGCGATATTTTCAATGCCGTACTGGATGGCGCCGCGTCCGTGATGGTTACCGGTGAGACCGCAGCAGGAGAGTATCCGGAGGAAGTGATCCGCTATCTTGTCAACACGGTACGTGCGGCAGAGGAATTCCGGAAAGAGATATAATCAGAGAGCTTTTCAGAAGGTTTAGACTGCCTTCTGGAAAGCTCTTTTTACGCTTGAAAAAAGAAAAAACTCAGGGACAAAAAAATGCTCTCGACAAAGCATCCAAAAAAGGAGCTTCCCCATAGTGCGAATGAACGAATGTGACCGAGATTGATTGACTTTGAGCGAGATTGTGGTAATCTTAACAATGAGGTGATAGCCATGTTGACGGAGAAACGTCATCAGGTCATATTGGACTATTTGAACAAGCACGACGCGGTGACTGTCACTCAGCTGACCGGACTTCTGAACAGCTCGGAATCTACGATCCGTCGGGACCTAAACGTTCTGAATGAAGAAGGAAAACTGAGAAAAGTATTTGGCGGAGCTACTTCGATCCAGCAGAAGATCCCGAATGTGGGCGATGAGAAAGTCAGCAGCAGAGAGCTTGTGATGCGCAAGGAAAAAGAGCTCATCGGAAAGTATGCCGCAACCCTCATCAATGATCATGATTTTATTTATATCGATTCCGGAACGACAACGGCCTGCCTGGTAGACCATATCACAAACCGGAATGCCACCTATGTGACCAACGGTGTATCTCATGCGCTGAAGCTTCTGAGAAAGGGGCTCAATGCGTATCTGGTGGGAGGCAAGATCAAACCGATTACCGAAGCAATCGTTGGCGCGGAAGGTCTTCGAAGTCTGGAGGGATACAATTTCACCAAGGCTTTCATGGGTACCAATGGCATTGACGTTCAGGCCGGCTTTACAACTCCGGACGTGGAGGAGGGCCGCATGAAGGAACGTGCGGTATGCCAGAGCTATACCGCCTATGTGCTGGCGGATCATACGAAATTCCGCAGGGTCTATCCGGTGACATTTTCCCCGCTGGATACCTGCTGTATTATAACCGATCATATTCCGGAAGGTGACTTTTCGGAAATAACCGTAATTAAGGAGGTGAGTGAATGATCTATACAGTTACTCTGAATCCATCCATCGACTATGTTGTCCATATGGAAAGCCTGGTTGCCGGTATCACCAACCGAACCACCCGGGAGGAATACTATTACGGAGGCAAGGGAATCAATGTCTCTAATGTTCTGTCGGAGCTCGGTCTGGAGAATACGGCGCTGGGATTTGTTGCCGGTTTCACCGGTGAGGCAATTGAAAAGAGCCTCGTGAAACCGGGGATCCATCCGGACTTCATACATCTGAAGGAAGGACTCTCCCGTATCAATGTAAAGATCAAGCACAACGATGAGACCGAGATCAACGGACAGGGTCCCCGTATCGATGAGGAGTCCCTGGAAAAACTGATGAAGAAGATCGACGACATTACCGACGGCGATACCCTCATCATTTCCGGAAGTGTCCCCAACACCATGCCCAATGATATCTATGAACGTTTTCTGGAACGGTTGAAAGATAAAGATATCCGCATCGTGGTGGATGCCACCGGAAAACTGCTGGTCAATTCTCTGAAGTATCATCCGTTCCTCATCAAGCCCAACCGGCAGGAATTGTCCGAGCTGTTTGAGACGACGGTGAAATCAGCGGAGGATACGGAGAAATATGCACGGAAGCTGCAGGAGATGGGAGCACAGAACGTGCTGGTGTCTCTGGGCGGTGAAGGAGCGCTGCTGGTGGATGAATTCGGCAAGGTGCATACCCTTGGAATCATCTCCCGCAATGTTGTCAACACGGTAGGTTCCGGCGATTCCATGGTAGCCGGGTTCGTTGCAGGCTATGAACTGAAAAAGGATTATGCCTATGCTTTGAAACTTGGCAGCGCATGCGGAAACGCCACTGCGTTCCTGCCGGGTCTGGCGACACGGGCACTGATCGACGAGTTAATGGAAGTTTACAGCGAAGAAAGCTGAAAAACGAATAAAAGAAGGAGAACAGATATGCGTATTACGGATCTTCTGAAACAGGAAGGAATCCTGCTCAATGCAGCTCCTGCGAGTAAAGCGGAAGCCATTGAGATGATGATATCTCTTCACGACAAATGTGGCAGCCTGAACGACGTTGCCGCATTCAAGGAAGGGATCTTGAAACGCGAGGAGATGGGCACGACCGCCATCGGTATGGAGATCGCCATTCCCCACGCAAAAAGCGAAGCAGTCAAGGCTCCTGCTCTGACTGCCATCACCGTTCCCGACGGTGTGGATTATGATGCACCGGACGGAAACCCCTGCAAGCTGCTGTTTATGATCGCAGCCACCACCGACGGTGATGTACACCTGGAAGTGCTTGCGCGGATGATGCAGCTTCTGATGGATCCGGAATTCACCGGCAGTCTGAAAGAAGCGAAAACACCGGAAGAATTCCTTGCAATCATCGACGCCAAGGAAACGGAGAAATTCCCGGAGGAAGCAGCGGAAGAACCGGAAGCCCCTGTGGCAGCCGCACCTGCCGCCGCAGAGAAAGCCGGACCCCGTGTCCTGGCAGTCACTGCATGCCCCACCGGCATTGCACACACCTACATGGCAGCAGAAGCACTGGCCAAAGCCGGTGAAGCCATGGGGATCAACATTAAAGTCGAGACCAACGGCTCCGGCGGAGCCAAAAATGTGCTGACCGCGGAAGATATCGCAAACTGTGACGGTATCATCATTGCAGCAGACAAGAGCGTAGAGACGGCCCGTTTCGATGGCAAACCGGTCTATTCCACCAAAGTGGCAGACGGAATCCACAAGCCGGAAGAGCTGATCAACAAGATCCTCAACGGCGAAGCACCGATCTTCCATTCCGACAAGAAGGCCCAGGAAGTTGCCGCAGATGACAACGAATCCTTCGGCCGCAAGCTATATAAACACCTGATGAACGGTGTCAGCCACATGCTGCCCTTCGTCGTGGCAGGCGGTATCTTCATCGCAGTCGCATTCCTGATCGATGCGGCAGCTGGTGTTAAGGGCGGCGCAGACTTCGGTTCCCACACCGCAGCAGCAGCCTGGTTCAAGACCATTGGCGGATACGCATTCAACTTTATGCTCCCGCTTCTGGCCGGCTTCATTGCCATGTCCATTGCGGACCGTCCGGGTCTGCTCGTCGGCTTCGTAGGCGGCTGGCTTGCCTCCAATGGTGCGACCTTTGCTGATCCCGGTGCAGCAGCCACCATTCCGTCCGGTTTCCTTGGCGCATTGCTCGCAGGCTTCATCGGCGGCTGGCTGATGAAGAAGTGCATGAAGATGTGCGAAAAGATGCCGCAGGCGCTGGAAGGTATCAAACCGGTTCTGGTATTCCCGCTGGCAGGTCTTGGCATCATCGGCGTGATGATGTGCGCAGTGAACCCCATCATGGGTGTTATCAATAACGGCCTGAACAATGCTCTGATCAGCCTGAATGAGAACAATCTCGGCGTGCTGCTCGGATGCATCCTTGCCGGAATGATGGCCATCGATATGGGCGGCCCATTCAACAAGGCAGCCTATGTCTTCGGTGCCGGCATGCTTGCCAATGCTACAACAACTTCGGATCCTACTGCGGCTTACATGATCATGGCATCCGTTATGATCGGCGGTATGGTTCCTCCCATCGCCATCGCCCTGAGCACCTCGTTCTTCAAGAAGCTCTGGACGGAAGACGAGCGGAAGAGCGGTCCGGTCAACTACATCATGGGTCTGTCCTTCATCACAGAAGGCGCAATCCCCTATGCAGCAAGCTATCCTCTGCAGGTCATCCCGTCCTGTATCGTGGGCTCTGCAGTTGCAGGCGGTCTGAGCTGGCTGTTCAACTGCACTCTTATGGCTCCTCACGGCGGCATCTTTGTCCTGCCGACCATCGGCAACTGGCTGATGTACTTCGTGGCACTGGCCATCGGTTCCGTGGTTGGCATGCTGATGCTTGCCATCCTGAAGAAACCCGCAAAGAATTAATCAAAACGTAAGATAAAGGAGAAATAATATGGTATCCAAACATTTTACCGTTTCCAATGCTCAGGGCTTTCACATGCGCCCTGCCACTACATTTGCCAATACCATGGCAAAATACGGCTGCAAAGTAACCATCAAGCACAATGGCGCTGATGTTGACGGCAAGAGCCTGATGCACATCATGGCCGCCTGCATCAAGGTCGGAAGCGAGATCGACGTGATCTGCGACGGTGACGGCGAGAATGAAGCTCTGGCAGAAGCTGCTGAGATGATCGAGAGCGGTTTCGGCGAGTAAAGCCCGATCTTAGAACTTTGAAAAGAACGAGGTGACAATATGTTGAAAGGAACTGGTGCGTCAGAAGGCATTGGCATCGGCACAATCATGCTGATCGAAGAGGTGTCTCTGGATTACACACCGACCAAAGTGGAAGATCCCGAACAGGAGATTCTGCGCTTCCAGGAAGCAGTTCAGAAATTCATTCATGAGACGGAAGCGCAGGCAGAGGCGCTGAAAGCGTCTGCCGGCGAAAAGGAAGCAGAGATCATGCTGGGCCATGTGTCCATGATCCAGGATCCGTATATGACCGGAGAAGCAGAGCGCCTGATCCGGGAAGGACAGTGTGCAGAGGCTGCGTTTGAAAGCGTCAGCGATATGTTTATCAACATGTTTGCCAACGTCGAAGACGAGATGATGCGGCAGAGAGCAGCCGATATCCGTGATATCAAATCCGGACTTCTGGCAGTTCTTCTCGGAGTCAAGGAAGTAAAGGTCAGCGATGCTCCTGCCGGTACCGTTCTGCTGGCGAAGGAATTGACCCCCTCCGTTACGGCGGGGATCAATAAGGACAATATCGTTGGTATTATTACAGAGACCGGAGGAAAGACTTCTCACTCGGCCATTCTGGCCCGGGCACTGGAAATTCCCGCCGTGCTCAGCGTTGAGAATGCCACCGGAATCCTGAAAAACGGAGACTTTGTGATCGTCGACGGCAGCAAAGGAGATGTTATTTCCGATCCGGACGGAGAAACGGTGAAGGAATACACCGAGAAGAGGGAAAAATTCCTTCAGGAACGCCGGGAACTGGAACAGTACCGCGGCAAGAAGACCGTCAACGCCAACGGCACGGAATATGAACTGGTCTGCAACATCGGCAAACCCCAGGATGCAGAGAAAGTCGTTGCCGGAGACGGCGAAGGCGTTGGCCTGTTCCGTACGGAATTCCTGTTTATGGACCGGGATGCCATGCCTACGGAAGAGGAACAGTTTGAGGCCTATAAGAAAGCCGCTTTGATCCTGAAGGGAAAACCCCTCATCATCCGCACGCTGGACATTGGAGGCGACAAGGAGATTCCCTATATGGGCCTTGCCAAGGAAGAGAATCCCTTCATGGGCTTCCGTGCTATCCGTTACTGCCTGAAGAACCGGGATCTGTTCAAGACCCAGCTTCGCGCGATCCTGCGGGCAAGTGCCTTCGGTGATATCAAGATCATGTTCCCGTTGATCACCTGTCTGGAAGAACTGCGGGAAGGCAAGGCACTGGTGGAGGAAGTGAAGAACGAGCTCCGTCTTTCCAGCGTTTCGGAGTTTAATGAGAACATTGATGTGGGCGTCATGATTGAGACCGCTTCCGCCGCTGTGATCGCGGATGTGCTGGCACCGGAGGCAGATTTCTTCTCCATCGGAACCAACGATCTTACTGGATATACCATGTCCTGTGACCGCGGCAATGCCGATGTCGCCTATCTGTACTCAGTCCTTCAGCCCGGCGTGCTCCGTCTTATCCGTCGTACGATTCAGTGCGGACGTGAGAACGGGATCCCGGTGGGCATGTGCGGAGAAGCAGCAGCCAATCCGCAGCTGATCCCGCTGCTGATTTCTTTCGGCCTGACGGAATTCTCGGTCTCGGCTCCTTCGGTCCTGAAAGTGCGAAAATGCATTTCCAAATGGTCCAAAACCGAAGCGGACAAGATTGCGGAAAAAGTGATGGCGATGAAGACGGAAGAAGAAATTGCCGCCTATCTGGAGACCATCGTTTAATTAGGACCACTAAAAAGAGAACCTGCCGAACACAGTTCTGCAGGTTCTTTGTTGTTTAACGGTTTTTATTCAAATGCAGATTCTCCGGAACTGGTACCCTGCGCAAAGTCCAGAAACTTACGGAATGCAGGAGTATCAGGATGCTCCAGATAATCCGAAGGACCAAAAGTGTCCAGCTGGCCGTGGTCAAGAAAAATAACCTCGTCGGCCAGCCGTTTCGCCTGTGCCACGGAGTGGGTGATCATGAGAACGGTGCATCCGGTACGGTCCCGGTAGGACCGTACGGTCTCTTCGGCCAGAAGTGTGGACTCCATGTCCATCGCCGTGGTTGGTTCATCCAGAAGCAGGACTTCATAGTCCCGCATCAGCAGGCGGCACAGAGCCATGCGGGCAGTCTCGCCACCGGAGAGACTTTTGGCGTTTTGGTCCTCCAGTCCGTCCAGTCTCATCGTTTGGATCAGTTTTCGGGCTTTCGCTTCTGCTTTCTCATCACGGTCACTGTTGGCCAGAAGGTTCCGAAGCGTGCTCATATACAGTGCAAAAGGTTTCTGAGGAAGGAATCCTGCAGATACTTCCTTCAGCGCAACATTGCCGCGGTCTGCCTTTTCCAATCCTCCGAGGATACGGAGCATTGTGGATTTTCCGGCACCGTTGGCACCGAGAATGGCATAGATCGTACCGGGTCGAAGCTCCAGTTCCGGCAGGCTCAGAACCGTGTTCCCGTTATAGCTTTTGGTAAAGGAGGATGTCTTCATTGCGGAATCTCCTTCTGTAACAGCGATACAACGGTCGTCAGCACAAGCGCCAGCAGGATCAGGACGATCCCCAGCGCCATACCGTTCTGAAACTGCCCCATGTTGGTGTACGCCATGATCGCAGTGGTCATGATGTTGGTCTTGTGGACGATGGCACCGCCTACCATGGAGACCGCACCGACTTCCGCCAGAGCGCGAGCCAATGCCAGCAGGTAAGTGGTGAGGATGGAATACCGGCATTCATTCATGAGAAGAAGGACGGTCTTTCCCTTTCGGAAACCCATTCCTCTGGCGCTGTCCCTAAGTGCCGGATACACACCGGCGGAGAAACTCTCCAGCAGCCCGATAACAATGGGTGTGATGAGAATGACCTGCGCGATGATCATCCCGTTTACAGTGTACAGCAGATGAAGATGCCGCAGCGGTCCGACACCGCAGAACATCAGATAGCATAATAGGCCGCAAACGACCGGAGGAAGTCCGATCATGGTACGGGTAAGGATCACGATGGCCTTCTTGCCGGGAAATTTGCTGCAACCCAAAAGAGCTCCCAGCGGCACTCCCATAAGGAGTGCCAGCAGGGAGCTTGCTAGACTCATTCGCATTGTGACGCCAATGATATTAAACAGCGTTGAATTGCCGCTTAGTATCAGTTGGATCGCCTCACGAAAAGCCGAACTCATGCTGCTTCTTCTAATTCACCGTCGTTGGCGCGGAAGGTAAGGAAGGTTGCCTTATCCGACAGGACATAAGCGCCTTCTTCTTCAGCCATGGTCAGGCATACGCCCATACCGGCGTTGGAAGAGACGTACCAGTCAGAGTAATCGGCGAAGCTGTCGGGCTCTTCGGTGATGCCCAGCTCTTCCGGCCAGAGGGAGAGTTCCTTGGTGTGAGTTCCGGACATGTCGCCGCGGGAGATGAATTTGTACTCTCCATCTGCGATTGCGGCAAATGCATCAAGAACACTGTCACAGTCTTCAACACCTGCGGGGTCCGCGCTGGGTCCGCACAGTACGAAGTAGTTGTAAAGGAAGCTGAGCCGCTCGGAATCCATGCCGTCTACGACACGCGCAAAACCGTCAGCAACGAATTCTTCTTCCTGTGCTTTTGCGTGGACCAGGATCAAGTCGGCATTTCCGTCTTTGGCATTGGCGATGGCCTTGCCGGTTCCGGCGGAGAACACTTCAACTTCATATCCGTACTCTTTTTCAAAAATGGGGAGGAGATAACCCAGCAGACCGGAGTCATTGACGGATGTGGTGGTGGAGATGCGGATCTCTTTGGTCTCGTCCGTCGCTTCGGGGATCTCTGCTTCAGAGACCGGAGCGTCTTTCAGACCGTAGAACAGATACTCGCCGTACTCGTCAAAGCCGAAGTTGGCAGCCAGTTCCTCGCCCTCTTCCGAGAGCATCCAGTTGATGAGTGCATCAGCACCTTCTGTGTTCAGTTCCACGTCGGAGACTGCATTTCCATCGGCATCCACGAAATTGGCATCGGGATTCACGGCCAGCAGGGAGTAGGTGTTGATCATGCTGTCATCTTCTTCCATGAGGATCTGAAGATCGACAGAGCTTGTTTCTTCTGCAGAGACAGATTCTTCCGCGACAGATTCGGAAACCGGTGCGGTTTCCTGAGCACCGCATGCGCAGAGAACAAAGATCATGCACACGGCAAGCAAGATCGCAAGACTTTTTTTCATGTTGTTTCCCCCAATAGTTGAAATTTATGCAGGAACGGTTTATTATTCTTTATAGGGAATATCCATTATTCTCCAATAAGTATAATAAACAAATCTACATAATTATTCTATAGCAGATGGTACAAAAATCCAAATGGTAAAAAAAACAAGAATTGACTATCTCATTTAGTGAATAATACGAAATAATACGAAATGAAAAGCAGCATCCCTTTTAAAGGGATTTTATTCTTTCCTATCACTTTAACGAATTTTATAATAAAAGAGCTAAATTAGTTCTTTTTTTGTAGATTCTGAGTTGTAATGAGTGGAATTAACCAAAAAAAATATCAAAACACTCACATAGACTCAATTGGGGAGGAAAGCACATGTCGAAATATTCCGGCTATATGGGAAAGGTCATGATGATGGATCTTACCACCGGAGAAGTGGAGGAATATCCCTGGTCCGACCGGGACAGGGAGCTCTATATCGGTGGAAAGGCCATGGGCTCCAAGATCATGTTCGATACGTTCCACGGAACGGAGGATCCTCTTGGACCGAAAAACATCATCGTTATCACCACAGGCCCGCTGACGGGAACCGGGGCACCCTGCTCCAACCGGTTTAACATCTCAACTCTGTCTCCGCAGTCGGGACTGACTACATCTTCCAACTGCGGCGGAAACTTTGGATACTATCTGAAGAAGGCAGGGTATGACGCACTGATCCTGAAAGGACAGTGTCCGGAACTCAGCTGGCTGGAGATCCACAATGACAAGTTTGTTCTGCACTCGGCAGAGGAATTGAAGGGACTCCGCGTGGGACCGGCACAGGAGAAGCTTCAGGAATGGATGGACGAAGCCCAGGGATGTCGAGCCAAATGCGGTATGGTCTCCATCGGACCGGCGGGAGAGAATAAAGTTCTGTATGCCTGCGTGATCAGCGGAGAACGCGCCGCAGGACGAGCCGGGGTCGGTGCGGTATTCGGATCGAAGAATCTGAAGGCCATCGTGGCCTCTGGCAATCATGATGTCAAGATCTATGATCCTGAGAAGACCAGAAAATTCCATCAGAAATGGGTCAACACCCTGAGAGCACATCCCCTGACGGGAAATCAGCTGCCGAAGATGGGCACTGCGGGGCTGGTCACCACCATGCAGGCCCGCGGAATACTGGCGACCAAGAACTACAAGTACGGTCAATTTGAGCATTTTGACAAGGTAAATGGTGAGACGCTGGCAGAAGACTTCAATGTCGTCAACAAAGGATGCCTGTCCTGCCCCATCCGCTGCACCCGCGTGGTGGAAGTGGACGGAAAGAAAGTGAAAGGCCCGGAACTGGAAGTACTGGGACTTATGGCCGGCGGAATTCTCAACGACAATCTGGAACTGGTCTGTCGCTGGAACTATGAGCTTGACGAACTGGGTCTGGATACCATTGCCTGCGCAAACACCATCTCCTATGCCATGGAAGCCAACGAGAAAGGACTGTGGGACAACGGTCTGGAATTCGGAAAGACCGACAACATTTCCCAGGTCATTGAAGATATTGCTTTCCGGCGCGGAGTTGGAGATGAGCTCGCCAACGGCAGCAAACGGCTCAGCGAAAAATACGGGGGCAAGGAATTTGCCATTCAGTCCAAAGGTCTGGAGCTGGCCGCTTACGAGCCACGCCGAGCCGTGGGACAGGGCCTTGGCTATGCGGTATCCAACCGCGGCGGATGCCACTTGAACGGCGGTTATCTGGTCATTCTGGAAGGATTGGGACTCTATACCGACTCCCAGACGCCGCATGCGAAAGCGGACCTTACCATGACGATGCAGGATCTGATGGAATCGGTATCGTTGACGGGACAGTGCCTGTTCACTTCCTATGCGGTATTTCCCGGTTTCCTGATCTCAAAACCAAACGGTCCGATTACAACCACCGTCAATCTGGTGATTCCCTTTATCGGCGCAGCGGTGCGTCTGATCAACAAATTCCCGGAGATCGCCCATTTCCATCTGTGGCTCCTACCGCACACCAAGGAAATGGAACTTGCGGTCGGTATGAAAATGGATATGGGCAAATTCATACGGATCGGAGAGCGCAGCTACAACGTGGAACGCGCGGTCAATGCCCGGTTCGGTGTCTGCTCGGACAAGGATCTTCTGCCAAAGCGGCTTACCGATGACCCGCAGGATCCCAATAACCCGAAGACGAAGGTTCCTCTGGAAAAAATGAAAAAGGTGTATTACAACGCCCGCGGATGGACCAAGGAAGGAGTTCCCAGTTACCGGAAGCTCCAGAAAATGAAGATCGTGTAAGGGAGGCGGAATCATGGTAACAGT
>CAJGCI010000049.1 GCA_904501855.1 Oscillospiraceae bacterium
ACGGCCTGTTCCTCCAGAAGGACGGGCAGCGCATCGAACTGGCCTCCGGTCTGGTGCAGTGGGGACGGTTCTACCGGAAAATCCTCCACTCCATCGAGGACGGAACCTGGAAGAAGAGCGGGAAGGAGACGGAACCGGTGAACTACTGGTGGGGCTTCTCCGCGGATGTGCTGGAGCTCAGCTGCACCGATGCGGTGCCGGAGGGCACCCGGCGGCTGGCGGAGGAATTCCAGCGGTATCTGAGCTGGGGCGTGTGCCATCCCTTCCGGGGCACCTTTACCGACCAGAACGGCGGCGTTCACGGCAGCAGGGATGAGGAGATGAGTCCCCAGCAGATCGCCGAGATGGACTGGCTGCTGGAGAATGTGGAGGGGACCATCCCCGTGAAAGAGAATCTGACGGATCCCGCCCGTGAGATGGTGGATCTGCAGGGAGTACTGGAGGAGCGTTTATGAAGATCTTGGCCATTTCGGATATCGAGAGCAAGGCGTACTGGGATTTCTACCGTCCCGGGATGCTGGATGAGTTCGATCTCATCCTGTCCGCCGGGGATCTGGATCCCGCCTACCTGGAATTCCTTGTCACCATGGCCAAGTGTCCCGTGTTCTATGTGCACGGCAACCACGACGGCCGTTATGAGCAGACACCTCCCGGCGGATGCGAGTGCATCGAGGACCGGGTGGTGGAATATCAGGGACTCCGCATCCTGGGGCTGGGCGGTTCCCACCGGTATAACGGAGGACCCCATCAGTACACCCAGAAGGAGATGCGGCAGCGTCTTCAGCGGACACGGCTTCAGCAGAAGAAGGCTGGGGGCGTGGACATCCTTCTGACCCACGCACCGGCCAGAGGCTTCGGGGACGGAGAGGATCCCTGTCATGAGGGCTTTGACTGCTTCCGGGAATTCCTCACCGCAAAGAAGCCCCGAGTGTTCATCCACGGCCACGTGCATCCCGACGGCGTCAAACGGACGCCCCGGAAGATGATCATCGAGAACACCATGATCATCAACGCCTACGAGCGCTATCTTCTGGATCTGGAGATGCCGGGCGATTGACAGGACACCGCTTCCCGTGGTAGATTCGGAAAAAAGAAAATAACAAGTCCCGCCGCCGGGTGGGAATCGCAAAGCGTCGGTCGGTATCGTTAGGCCTTAGAAGATACCGCACGGCGCTTTTGTTTATCAGGAGGGTAACTATGAAATGGATCATGCTTCTTATCGCAGGGATGACGGAGGTGACCTGGGCCGTGGCCATGAAGGCCTCGGAGGGATTCACGAAGACCGTGCCCGGCATCATCACGGTGGTGGGATACATCCTCAGCGCCGTGTTTCTTTCCACGGCGCTGAAGGAGCTGCCGCTGGGCACCGCCTACGCCATGTGGACCGGATTCGGCATCGTGGGCACCGCCGTGCTGGGGGTGCTGCTGTTTCACGAGAGCATGAGCGTCACCCAGGTGATCTGCGTGCTGCTCATCATCACCGGGATCACGGGACTGAAGCTCACCGGCTCCTGACAGAATGAAAACGCAGAGCGTACCGCTTTTTTACGGAACGTTCTGCGTCTTTTTCTGTTCAGTCCAGGATCTCCCGGATGCCCCGCACCGTGCGGGAAACGGGATCGGTAAAGTGGTTGCCGGGATTCAGTTCCCACCGGGTATCGATGCCCAGGGACCGGTAATGGTCCCGGAGGTGCTCCGTGGTGTCCTGCACCGTGCGGAGGACCGGATGCCGCGTCTTCGCCTCCCGGTCTCCCAGAGACAGGTAGATGCGCTCCGGCATTCTTACCGGCTTCGTTGTTTTCAGATAATCTTCCGCACCGGGGAACCACAGGGAACCGGACATGCTGGCACACCGGGAGAAGACATCGCACCGGGTGAGGGCATACAGGGCGAACAGCCCCGCCATGGAGTATCCGGCGATGGCGGTAAAGGAGGGATCTCCGGGGATGTGCTTCAGAGCTTCCGGAAGATATTCCTCCCGGATCCGGGAAAGATGTCTGTCGGCGCCGCCGGAAAAGGGAGGATCCTTTTTCGACAGAGCAGGGGCCGGCCACGGGGACAGATCATCGTCCCAGCGAAGATCCCGGATAATGAGAAAGGAAAGATCCAGACCGGAACATGCTTCCGCCACCCGGTCGCCTTCCTCCGCGAAACTGTTCAGGACGATGAGCGGACGATCCGGTGATCGTGAGGGGTACAGGCAGACGGCGGGTAAGCCATCCGCCAGGAGGACAGATTCCATATCGGGATCCCTTCTTTCTTGCGTTTTCATTCCGGGGAAATTATACTGGAGAAAACCGAAAACATCAATGATACAAACGATGGGAGAATACAATATGAGCAAGACACTGATCGCCTATTTTTCCGTTTCCGGAAATACCAAAGCCCTGGCAGGTGTGCTGGGGACCATGATGAATGCCGATGTCTTTGAGATCCGGCCGGAAGTTCCCTATACCGAGGCGGATGTCCGCTACACCAATCCGCTGGCACGGTGCAACAGGGAGAAGATCGGAAGAAAGGATGTGGCCATCGCCGAAACCGTCCCGAACTTCGAGGAGTACGACATGGTCTATCTGGGATTTCCCATCTGGTATTACGGCGCGCCCAACATCATTCAGACCTTCTGTTCCTCCTACGACTGGACCGGAAAGAAAGTGGCCCTTTTTGCCACCTCCGGCGGCAGCGACATCGGAAAGACCATGGAGAAGCTGCGCCCGTATTTCAAGGGAGAGCCGGAACTGGTCAGCGCCAGAGTATTTCCCGCACCCGATGAGATCCAGAACTGGGCGGAGGAGATGAAGTGATCTACATCATCCGCCACGGACAGACGGAACTGAACAACCGGAAACTTCTGCAGGGAAGAAGCGACCATCCCCTGAATGAGACGGGACGGCAGCAGGCCGCGGAGGCCGGAGCGCGTCTGCGCAGGGAAGGCATCGTTTTTTCCCGCGTGTATTCCAGCCCTCTCCTCCGCGCCGTGCAGACGGCGGAGATCGTATCCCCGGGTACGGAGATCCTCACGGACGACCGCCTTCTGGAGATGGATTACGGTCCCTACGAGGGCACGGATCTGTCCCATCCGCCCGAGGAAGTGCTCACCTTCTTCCGGGATTTCATCCACAATCCCGCGCCGGCAGGCATGGAGCCTCTTTCCAGGGTGGTGGCCCGAGGAGCCAACTTCATGAAGGATCTGGAGGGAATGGAGGGCAACATCCTCATTTCCACCCATGCCATTGCCATGAAAGGGATCCTGGAAGCACTGACGGAGGGTTCCGGAGGACGGTACTGGAACACCTATGTGGGAAACTGCGAAGTGTACCGCACGGAATGGAAAAACGGAGCGTTTTCCACACCGGAACCGGCATTTCCCAACGAAAACTGAGACCATATCATGCGTCTGCGCGCCGGATCAATTTCAGATCCGGCGCTTTCGTTTGCCGGAACGGGGATCCGGTGCTCCGAAAAAAACTGAAAACCAGTTGTTCCTGAGGATTTTCTTATGTTAAAATATTAAAATAAGCTGAAGGGGTGATCAGGATGGCGCACTCGGATATCACGAAAAAAGCCCTGGCGGACAGCCTGAAAAAACTGCTGCGCCAGAGGGGCATCGAAAAGATCACAGTGGAGGAGATCTGCGCGGAATCCATGGTGAGCAGAAGGAGCTTCTATCGGTATTTCGTGGACAAGTTCGATCTTCTGACCTGGACCTACAATTACGACTTCTGCCGCATGGTGGAAGTGCGTCCGGACAAGACCATCTGGGACTATTATCCGGAGATCCTGAAGTACATCCATGAAGATCCCCAGTTTTTCAAAAACGCCTTTTCCTATACCGGTCAGAATTCCTTCCGGTACTTCTGCTTTGAGAAACTGTATCCGCTGATCCTGAACGATTTCGGCAATGTGTTCTGCAACGAACGGGAAGCCCGTTTTGCGGTGCAGCATTATGTGTATGCCGCCTTCGACGGTTACGTCTGGTGGCTCAGCCAGCCGGAGATCATGCCCTGGGAGGAATACATGGAGCTTTCCATGGGGATCATCCGCACTTCCGCGGAGGGCATCGTCCAGTCCTTCAAGACCTTTGACGCGAAACAGGAGAAAACACCATGACGGAAAAGGAAAAGATGCTGGCAGGCCAGCTGTACGATCCCACGGACGAGGAACTGGTTCAGCTGCGGGAGAATGCCCACGGCTGGAACGTGGACTATAACGCAGCGAAGGAGACGGAAGAAGATCTCCGGGAAGCGATCATGGACAAACTGGTGCCCAACCGGGGAGAGAACGTGTACTTTCAGGGGCCGGTGGCCTTCGATTACGGAGTATTCACCTCCGTGGGGGAACGGACCTACGCCAACTTCAATTTCACCTGTCTGGACTGTGCACCGGTGACCATCGGAGCCGATGTCTTTTTCGGACCCAATGTGTCCATCTATACCGCCATGCATCCCCTGCGATGGCAGGAACGGAACCTGCGGCGGAGGGAGGACGGGTCGGTGTACGATCTGGAATATGCAAAGCCTGTGAACATCGGAAACAACTGCTGGATCGGCGGCAGCGTCACCATCTGCGGCGGAGTCACCATCGGAGATGGGTGCGTCATCGGCGCCGGCAGCGTCGTGACGCGAGATATCCCGCCCAACTCTCTGGCGGCGGGCGTACCCTGCCGGGTGCTGCGTCCCATTACGGACGGGGACCGGATGGAGGATAACGAACATGAATGAAACAAAACGGAACAATCTGGAGATCGGGACACGGTACGGCGTGGTGGAGGGATTCACCCACGGCGGATGCTCCGTCTGGTACGGCATCCCCTTCGCAAAGCCTCCCGTGGGAGAACTGGCTTTTCGGCATCCGGAGCCGCCGGAGCCCTGGGAGGGCGTCCGGAAGGCCCATTGCGGTTCCGCCAATCCCATCCAGTCGAAAGGGGATTTCTCCATCGGCAACAACAGCCAGGACTGCCTGTATCTCAATGTCTTCGTGCCGGAGGAACACACAGGTCCGCTTCCGGTGATGGTGTGGTTCTACGGCGGCGCCTATAATCAGGGCGGCGCCGGGGCGGTGCGGAAGGACAGCGCGGAGCTCCTCTACGATATGGCTCTGTTTGCCCGGGAATCGGGCTGCGCCGTGGTCTCCTTCAATTACCGGCAGAATCTGTACGGATTCCTCAATCTGCATTTTCTGGATGAACGTTTCGATCAGAACAACGGACTGTACGATCAGATCCAGGCACTGCGTTTCGTAAAGGAGAACATCGCCGCATTCGGAGGAGATCCGGACAACATCACCCTGTTCGGCCAGTCCGCCGGGGCTTCCTCCATTCTGGCTCTCATGGCGATGAAGGAGGCGGAGGGACTGTTTCACAAGGCCATCGTCATGTCCGCCAACATCGAGCACTTCTACACCGAGGAGGAGAGCCGGAGATACACCTATGACTATCTGAAATTTGCCGGCGTTTCCCGCCCGGAAAATCTGGCTGCACTGAATGAACAACGGGTGTGCGCCATCAACGAGCGTTACGCCGGAAGACTTATCATGAAAGGGGATGTCCGCTGTGCCTTCTCTCCGGTCATCGACGGAGTGACTCTGAAGGAGGAACCGAAAAAGGCGGTACAGCGATGCAAGATCCCACTGCTCATCGGCAGCGTTGCCCAGGAGGCGAACCTCTTTATCAAGTGGCTCCCCAAAGCGATCCTTCCCCTGGCGCCGATGGTCATCGGACTGAAGGTGGAGAAAGGGTCGGCACCGCTGGAGACGCGTGTGAGCGATGCACTGACACAGCATATCTACATCCGGCCGATGCAGGAGATCCTGGACGGATATTCCGGGCCGGCATGGTGCTACGAGTACCGGTATGTGTACCCCGGCAGCACCATGGGGTGTTATCACACCTGTGAACTGCCCGTTCTGTTCGGTATCGACCTGCTGGGCAAGGCGGATGACCCGGAATCGATCCGCATGGGTCAGAAGCTGCGCCGGATCTGGGGCACCTTTGCCCGGGAAGGAGATCCCGGCTGGACACCCTACGCCAAAGGGAAACTGTGTTTCCCCCTCGATTCCTGAAAAAACAAACGATCCATGCCGCAATTCGCTGCGGCATGGATCGTTTCATGTCTTGTTGTTCTACGTCGTCACTGGGAGATTGTGAAAACCGTGTCTTCTTCCATGGGAAGAGCACTGCGGACAGACTTTTTGCCGTTTTTCACCTCGCGGCCGTCTCCCGGATCGATCTGAAGAAGGGTGTTTTTCCTGATGCGGAGAAGTACGTCCTCCTGACCCTTCTCTCGGAGAGTCACCGTGACGGCAGGGGAGGCATTCCGCGCATCGTTGAGGAGATCCTGCAGCCGGGCACCGGTCTCCGGCAGAGGATCGGTATAGGATACGGTCATGGTTCCGATGGATTCCTCGGAACCGTCTTTTTTCAGCAGGGTGGTGGTGTTCTCCAGCAGTGCCAGAGTGGCGGCGTCCAGGATGTATTCCTCCCGGATGATGTCGTCTTCCCGGGCATCCAGCATGGAATAGAATTCCGCATCCGTGCCTGCCGGCCGCCGGGTGATCACGTGAAAGGCGCCTTCGTATTCCGCTTCCTCCTCGATGGTCTCGCCTTCGGAGAAGGCCAGAAGCTGAAAGTCCCCGGAGAGGAACACCACGTCTTCGGGAACGGATGTGCTGTACCGTATCGCCGGTTCCGCATCCGCATCCTCCGTCACGGCGGCGAAATGGGGATCGTCGGCGTGTACCAGCACCCGGGAGGAATCCTCCCTGTGATAATACGTGTCCTCATTCATCCAGGTCTCCGTTTTGCCGTAGAGGAGATGATCGGAGGTCAGATGCACCCGGTCGTGATTCATCCGCAGGGCGGAGGACTGATTGGCCATGGCCAGATACTCCAGCGGAACGTTGCTGCTGTAGATGGGCGCCTGGGTCTCCGCGGAAACCTCGTCCGGAGGAGATTCCGGCTCCGATGCAGTGCCGCATCCGGCGGCAAACAGCAGGGCGCCGGTGAGGAGAAGGATATGCAGTTTTGATCCCTTTCGGCGCGACATGCCAACACCTCGAAAACCAAAATCACCGGCAGAAAGGATCGTGCCGGAAACGTGGAATATTATAAATGTTTTTGGGATCAGCGTCAATTTCAAACCGGTGTTCCGTCCGGTCCGGCCGGCGGCATCCCTGTCAATCCGGGGCGGAACATGCTATAATCATTGTCAGCAACACACAGGAGGCAGACCCCATGAGCATCATTACCCGTGAAAAACCGTCGCTAGACCAGTGGCTGAAGGAAGCCAAGGCGGAGGAGACCGCCGGATCCTGCGGCATGTATCTCGTTCATAACGGCACTGTCCGGGAAACGGCCCGTGCCCAGGTCCGTCATGGACAGGAGAGCCCCGCTGTCACCGGTATGGATTTTTCCTTTGACCGGGAGAAGGTGGAGCGGGCCATGGACGAGGCTCTGGAAAAGGAAGGGATCTTCTGTGTGAAGGTATGGCTCAATTCCGGGCATCTTGAGCCCGGTGACGATATCATGATGGTCCTTCTGGGCGGGGACATCCGGCCCCGGGTTGCGGATGCCCTGTTCTCTCTGGTGGAGACCATCAAGACCCGGTGCGTGGTGGAAAAGGAGCAGTTCGATGAGTAAGTGCAGATCCCTTCCGGCGCTGGTGCTGCTGGTGGCGATGCTGCTGTCCCTGCTGACTGGCTGCGGTATGGTTTCCACGGTGGACGTGTACGACGGGGCCAACTTCATCCCCATCGAGCCCGCCTCCAATGTTCCCGTGTCGGTCCTCGGCAAAGAGGATTTCATCGCCGACCAGAACGGCATGCCGGTGTGCAAGAGCGAGACCTTCCTCGCCCAGCGGGGCGTGGATGTGTCGGAGTTTCAGGGAGACATCGACTGGGAGGCGGTTGCCGCCACCAATGTCCAGTTCGTGTTCCTGCGCTGCGGATACCGGGGCGCCAGCGAGGGCGGCCTGTCGGAAGATCAGAAATTCGCCGACAACTTCGAAAAAGCCCATGCGGCGGGACTGGAAGTGGGAGTGTATTTCTACTCCCAGGCCCTCAACGAGGATGAGGCCATGGAAGAGGCGGAACTGGTAACGCAGATCCTGGACGGGCGCACGCTGGAACTGCCGGTGATGTTCGACTGGGAACGCAACGACACGGTGGAAGGGTCCCGGACCTATTCCGCCGACGGAGAGGCGGTGACGGATGCCGCCGTGGCCTTCTGCCGCCGCATGGAGCGGGCCGGCTACGACACCGGCGTCTATATGAACCTGAATACGGGGTATCACACCTGGGATCTGTCCAAACTGGCGGACTATACCATCTGGCTGTCCGATCCCGGACCCTATCCCCGTTTCTACTACAAGGCGGATTACTGGCAGTACAGCTTTACCGGCACGGTGCCGGGCATCCGGGGGAATGTGGATCTGAATTTCCGCTTCCTGCCCCGGGAGAGCTGAGAAAGGGAAGAGAGATGGAGATCGTTCAATGTAGCCGCGTGGAGGGGATCCACTATAAACTCATCCCCGGACAGACCCGGTTTGCGGTGGGATATACGGATTACGAGGACTTCGTGTCCATGCCGGACTGGCTGGAACAGGGCGGCTATCAGGGCTCGGAGATCCGCTTTCTGGATCTGGAGGACAACACCGTCTGGGTGCCCTTTGAAAAACGGCGGAACGTCCTGTACGGCAATGCCCTCCTGTCGGAGGGAAAGCTCTGGTTCCTGCGGGGCGATTTCAATGCGGGAACAGTGACACTCATCGCCTTCCGCCCGGGAGACCGGCCGGAGGAGATCCATTCCATCCCCGTATCGGAAGTGAATCTGTATAACCTGCAGATCCTGCCGGACCCGGTGCATATCGTCAGCCAGAGCGATGAGCTCCGATGCTACTATCCCGAAGCCTTCCGCATCCCGCTGGAACCCAACGAGACTGCCGAGATCATCGACGGCGATACCGTGTGGTGCAGCGCCTGGATGGAGGAAGGGGTGGAAGAAGGCCGGCTGACGGAGTCCTACCGCTATTACGAGACCACCGTGGCAAAAGACCGCAGGGGGAATGTCCTGTCCCGTCAGACAGGGGATCTGAACCTGTTTTATGACGGCGTCTGGCGCCTGTCCTGATACACCGGAGGAAAGCCGGCATACCCGCCTGGATATCGACCGCCGGCTGCGCGATGCGATCCGCGTCTGGTGATCCGGACATAAAAAAAGAACAGGGGAAGCTTACGATGAAGCTTCCCCTGTATTCGTTTTGCGGTCCTGTCATTCCTCGGAGGAGGGCTCGCTTGCCACGGCTTCCTCGGCGATGACGGTCTCGGGATCCGGTTCCGCGGGATCCTCGGCCATCTTCCGGTTCAGTTCGTCCAGCTGTTCGTTGAGCTGACGGGCCTTGCGGAACAGTGGCTCGAAATAGGAGCCGGATTCCGCCTCGGCGGTCTCGTAATAGAGCTTGCCGATCTCCATATAGACTTTCTTCAGATCCTCGTTGACTCCGCTTGCCTCAAATGCGAGACGGGTGTTGGCGCGGATCTTTTTTGCCTTGTCGGTCAGATCCTTCACGGGATCGTCGGAAAAGCTTTTGGCCTTCTCGTTGGCGGCGTCAGAAAAATCCTTGGCCTTCTCCGCGGCGGCACCGGTGAACTCCCGGGCCTTCTCCGTGGCGGTGTCCTTGAATTCCTTGGCAAAATCCGTGGCAGTCCCGGTGAACTCCCGGGCCTTTTCCGTGGCGGTGTCCGTAATGTCCTTTGCCATCTCCCCGAGGTTGTTCAGGGTCTCTTTCAGTATGTCTTTATAGTCTGCCATCGTATTCCTTCCTTTCTCGTTTGCGTGGCCGGAACGCTGCCGGCCGGAGGTGATTATTCCTGCGGACCCTCTCCGGCATCGTCCCTGCCGGATTCGGTGTCCGATAATTCATAACGGATTCGGTTGATATACAGTTTTGACGGGTCATGAGGCCGCCGTGCCTGGATAAGGAGGATAACTCCCGTAATGAGGAACGTGGCCAGACCCAGTGCCTGGGAGACCCGGATGACGCCGGGGATCAGGAACAGACTGTCGGTGCGCAGTCCCTCGATCATGGCGCGGCCGAGGCCGTACCAGCAGATGTACATGAGGAACACCTGCCCGTCGTATTTTCTCGGTTTCTTCCGGACATACAGGTTGAGCAGGATGAAACCGGTGAGGGTCCACAGACTCTCATAGAGGAACGTGGGGTGGACGTATACCGTCTCCTGACCGGGCCGGGTCAGGCCCATGCGGCAGAAGATGTCCGTCTGCACGCCGAAGGCTTCCCGGTTGATGAAGTTGCCCCAGCGTCCGATGCTGTGTCCCAGAAGCATGCCGGAGGCATCGGCGTCCAGCAGGGCCCCGAAGGAGATTTTCCGTTTCCGGGTGAAGAACAGCAGGAAGGTCACCGCGGCGATGATACCGCCGTACATGCCGATTCCGCCGTCCCACACACGGATGATCTCGTTTAAGTGCTGCGAGTAGTAGTCCCACTGAAAGATCACATAGTAGATCCGGCAGCCCAGCACACCGAAGAGGATGCAGCCGATGGCCTCGTCATACACGTCGTCCTTCTCGATGCCGAAGTTTTTGGCGTGGGTCACCACCCATATCAGGACCGCCAGAAAAGCCAGCGCCAGACTGACGCCGTACCAGTAGACGTCGTGCCCGAACAGCTGGAACGAGGCCGGCGGGTTCATGTGAAGGTCTCCCAGCATGGGGAAGGAGATGACCGCATCACGCATCATGGTGGATGTCATACCGTCACCGTCCTTTCGGCAGCACGAGAGACATCACCAGATGCTCCGGTGCCAGGACCTGTTTGAGAAACTCGTTGCATTCCTCCGCCGTGATCAAGGGAAGGATCTCCACCGAGCGCAGCGGATCGTATCCGCCGAAGGTGCCGTCCACCTGGCTCAGGGCCACGCCTTCCACGTCCTCCAGGCCCCGCAGCCGGGCACCGATGGAGGCTTTCTTGATGCGGGAGAGATCCCGGGAATCCACCCCGTGACGAAGGTTCTTCTCAATGGTCCTCACGATCTCTTCGTAGACCTTCTCCGGATCCGGGCTCTCGCCGCCGAGAATGATGGTGGCGGTGCCGGCGGAATAGTCCGCCTCGTAATCGAAGTCCCGGCTGATAAGTCCGGCGGCGTACTGTTCCGTATAGAACTCCGAGGAGGAGCCGAAGAGCAGACGCAGCACCAGTCCCGCCGTGAGCTTCTGGCGGAGAAGGTCCTCACCGCGGGGAGCGGGGGCGAACTTGGCGCCGATGTAGAACAGGGGAGCGGCCACTTCCATGGTCATGGAGTGACGTTTCTCCTTCGGCTCCGCCAGATCCTCCGGACCGAAATCCGGCTCCGGAGCCGTGCCCGGTTCCTTTGTCAGGATCTTCCCGGCGATATCCCGGACTTCCTGAGGATCCACGTCCCCGGAGACGCACAGGGTCATGTTGGAGGGATGATAGAAGATCCGGTGGCAGTCATAGAGCACCTGGGGAGTGATCTCCCGGATGCTCTCCACCGTACCCGCCACCGCATCGCGGATGGGGTGGTGGTCGTACAGCAGCTTCATCAGCTGGATGTATACCTCAAATCCCGGGGAGTCCTCCGTCTGACGGATCTCCTGGCCGATGATGCCCTGTTCCTTCTCCACGCTCTCCTCCGTAAAGTAGGGGGTGGAGACGAACTTCAGCAGCATCTCCAGGTTCTCCCGGAAATTGCGGGTGCTCTCGAAATAATAGACCGTCATGCCGGAGGAGGTGAAGGCGTTGGGATCGGCGCCGTTGGCGGAGAGGATCTCCAGCGCGTTGTTTCCCTCGGGCATGTCGAACATCTTGTGTTCCAGATAGTGGGCGATGCCGGCGGGGGTGTCC
>CAJGCI010000050.1 GCA_904501855.1 Oscillospiraceae bacterium
AAGGCTGCACCTGCAAAGAAGGCTGCACCTGCAAAGAAGGCTGCACCTGCAAAGAAGGCAGCTCCTGCAAAGAAAGCAACTGCTTCCAAGAGCACTACAGCCAAAAAGACTACCACCAAGAAGACCACCGCAAAGAAATAATCATTGCACAATTAAAATCGCTGCAGGGAAATATCCTTGCAGCGTTTTTTTCGGAGGATCAATGGAGTACCGACGGATCTTTTTGACGGGAGACCCCCATGAGGAGTTTGCCCATCTCCATGAAAAACAGAAGACGATGCACATGACCGGGGAAGACCTGCTCATCATCCTTGGAGATGTGGGCGTCAACTGTTATAACGATGACCGGGACATCCGGCTGAAGGAGGATCTCGCCCGGCTTTCTCCCACCGTGCTGTGCCTCCACGGAAATCATGAGCGACGTCCCACCTCACCGGATATCCGGTGGGAGTATGAACCGGTCCCGTGGCAGGGAGGGAAGGCCTACGTGGAGAGCCGGTTCCCCACGCTGATCTTTGCCGAGGAAGGAGAACGGTACCGTATCGGCGGCAGGACCTTCCGAGTCATCGGCGGAGCCTATTCCATCGACAACTATTTTCGGACACTGATGGGTCACCCCTTCTATCCCGACGAACAGCTGTCGCCGGAAGAACGGGATCAGATCCGGCGGCGGATGGAACGGGATGGATGGCAGGAGGATGTGATCCTTACCCATACCTGTCCCTACTCCGTGCGCCCGGTGGAAAAATTCGTGCCTGGGATCGAGCAGGGTGGAGTGGATACCTCCATGGAGGATTTCCTGGAGGAGATCCTCCGAAAGACTTCCTTCCGTCAATGGTTCTGCGGACACTGGCATGTGGAGAAGACGGTGGGAAAGATCCGCTTCCTCTCCCATGAAGTGGTTTTGCTGGAACCCTGAGAGAAAAGAAAACGGCTGTGCCATGCGGCACAGCCGTTTGTTGTCTTTAATCGAGAAAATCCCGGAGCCGTTTGCTACGGCTGGGGTGGCGCAGCTTGCGCAGCGCCTTGGCTTCGATCTGACGGATGCGTTCACGGGTGACGTTGAATTCCTTGCCTACTTCCTCCAGGGTGCGGGTACGTCCATCCTCCAGGCCGAAACGGAGCTTCAGGACCCGCTGCTCTCTCTCGGTGAGAGTATCCATGACTTCCAGCAACGCCTCGTTGAGAAGAGATTGGCTGGCAGCCTCGGAAGGTTCGGAGGCACCTTCATCGGAGATGAAATCTCCCAGATGGGAATCCTCCTCCTCGCCGATGGGGGTCTCCAGAGACACAGGCTCCTGCGCGATCTTCAGGATGTCCCTCACCTTGTCGGTAGGCATTCCCAGCGCTTCGGCAATCTCCTCAGCGGTGGGATCGTGTCCCAACTCCTGCAGTAGCTGCCGGGAGGCACGGACCACCTTGTTGATGGTCTCGACCATGTGCACCGGGATGCGGATGGTGCGGGCCTGGTCAGCGATGGCACGGGTGATGGACTGACGGATCCACCATGTGGCATAGGTGGAGAACTTATATCCCTTGGTGTAGTCGAACTTCTCCACGGCCTTCATCAGACCGAGATTGCCTTCCTGAATCAGATCCAGGAACAGCATGCCGCGTCCCACGTAGCGTTTTGCGATGGATACCACCAGACGGAGATTCGCCTCCGTCAGTTTCTGACGTGCCAGATCATCCCCCTCCGACATGCGGCGGGCGAGATCCTGTTCCTCTTCCGGTGTGAGAAGGGGCACCTTGCCGATCTCCTTGAGGTACATGCGGACCGGATCGTCCGTGGCAATGCTTTCCTCCACGTTGGAGGCATTGGCCATCTCCTCGTCCGTGACTTCCTCGATGGTGGACAGTTCCTCGTTGTCGGGAACATGATCCTCATCGATGGGGGGAAGCTCATCATCGCTGATCTCCAGCATGACATCGGAGGAGTCCAATTCCTCGCGGAACGTATCCATGTCTTCCTGGCTCATGCCCAGAGATCCCAGCGCGTTAAAGTCCTTTGCGGACAGGGAACCGGTCTTTTTGGCCTTGTCCCGGAGCTCCGTCAGTTTCTTTTCCAGCTTCTCGTTCACTTCTTCGCCGACGGTCTCTTCTGCGACGGGTACTTCCTCTTCCACGACCTTCTTCTTGCGGCCGCGCTTTTTCGGTTTTTTCTCCGCCTCTTCTTCCGGGATGGTCTCTTCCAGTACTTCGTTTTCCAGTTTATCAGTCATAAAAAATACAGGTTCCTTCCTGATATTGTCGCGAGTTACACAAATAGATATGATACCATCAAAAATTCGGGGATTCAATAACGAACCCCCGAATTCCGGAAAAAGTTTTTCGAAAAAACAGGCATGGCCGGATGGCCATGCCTGTAAGACTGTCGGTATCAGTAGTAGACCGACGGGTTGTTGACGATCTCCATGCAGTAAGAGGTGATGATCTGGGCAACTTCCGCACGGGTGGCCGTGGCGCCTGGATCGATGACCATTCCTCCGCGTCCGGCAATAAGATGCTTGCCGGCGGCCCAGGCCACAGCGTTCTGTGCCCAGCCGGAGACGCTGGAACAATCCGAGAAGGTATCCAGACTCCAGTGGATCTGACGGTTCCGCGCGTTGTCGTGACAGGCGACGGTATATCCCATCAGAATGGTGGCAAGCTGTTCTCTCGTCACATCGTCATTGGGACGGAAGGTCCCGTCGTCAAATCCGGCGACGATGCCGTTGGCTGCACACCAGTTGACGGCGGCTTCGTACCAGGAGCCCTTTACCACGTCGCTGAACCGGGAGGCACCGCCGGAGGGCTTGCCTGCCATGGCGTAGAGGATCTGGGCGATCATGGCACGGGAAAGCTTGCTGTTGGGCGAGAAGGCGCTTCCACCGGTACCGGCCATCAGACCGTTGGTGAGCACGTAATCCACTTCCTCATGATACCAGGCGTTTCCGGAGACGTCCTTAAGGGACTTGCTGGGGCAGCCGGCATCACTGGAGGAGCCGAACTTGTCGATCTGGTCGAGGGCGCGCACATAGAACTGATGGACATTGTCCGGATTCTCATTGAAGAATCCGCCGGCGAATCCGATGTGGTCCATGTTCTGCATGGGCATGATGTACCACTGTCCGGGCTCGCAGGCCATGCCTTCCACATAGGAGGTATGTTTGTCGTAAATGCGGTTGCCCTTGTCATCCAGACGGAACGGGCAGTAGCCGGAGACCATGTTCACCATGCCGTCGTTGGGCTGCCATTCCCGACCGAGACGCTGGGCGGGCACATTGATGGTGGTAAGAGTGTCGCCGTAACCATCCAGGAAGGATCCCTTGGTGGTGGTGTCCAGCTTACCCATGTTGGCGGACATGGGACGGAAGAGCAGCCACTGACGGTCGTTGGGGATGTTGTCGCCGATGGCCTGTCCGATATCCGTGGTGCAGCCGTAATACAGCTGATAGTAGATGTTGGGCTGCAGCTGCAGCTCCTTGTTCATCCAGGTGGCGCGGTCTACCCACAGGTCATCCAGAGCGTTGTCATGGTGATCCATGAAGTCGGACGTGAGCACACGGATGACGCCCTGCATGAGGGTCTCGTTCTCTTCTTTATAAACATGGAAGTGATCCAGATGGGGGTCATAGATCCCCTTGAAGTCGGTGACTTCCAGTGCGCTGCTGAGGTAATGCACCAGACCCGTGATGAACTCACGCATGAACGGGTTGGCTTCGCAGAAGTCCGAGCCGTTGCTGGGTGCCACCAGCATGGTGACAGAATAGACCCAGTCGGACTTGCCGCCTTCAAAGAAGGGGCTGACGGTCTCGCCGGCGGCCTTGGCAGCTTCCACTTCCTCCTTGCGTCCGTCGGAGAGGATGTCCACGAAAGTACGTTCCGTGGCACCGCCGAAGCTGTGGCCGAAGAGATTGAGCTTGTTGGTGGCACTCCACTTGTAGTCCTCCAGCAGGCCCCGTCCGGTGTAGTCGCGGCCGTAGCGTTCATGGCCGTATTTCTTCGAGTGGGCGATACCGTAGTCGGTGCGGGTGCCGGTGAGCTCCGCGTATAGTTCACAAGCGCGGTCCCAGGCGCTGCACATGGGACCCAGAGCCGGTTTCACCACGTTGTATCCCTGACTTTCCAGCCAGGTTGCAGTGTCGCCGGTGGTCATGCCCATATGGGGCAGGATCTTATCCAGAACATCGTATTCGCCCCATCCCAGATATCCGTGAATGAATACCATGGGATAGTCCTTGGAAGGAGTTCCCGCGCCCTTATCAACGGAAGATGCGGCGGAGACCGGGAACACCAGAAGGCTCAGCATCAGTGCCAGGCAAATGATGAGAGCCAGACTCTTGCGGTTCTTTTTCATTCTTTCCCCTTTCTCTTTTTCGGATCTGTTTCCCCGCAGACCCTTTTTCGTTTCTCTCCGGACTGAAAATCAGTCCACAGCAATATCTTAAGGATTTAAATCAGCAGATACAACGTCTCTGACGGATTTTCATGGATTTAGACAAAAAATGGTATTTTGTATAGATAAAATGGATAATATGTGGAGAATAGGATACAAAAACCCGGAGACCAATTTGCGGTCTCCGGGTGTGTTGATCCGGGATCTTCAGAATTGTTCATGATGGACGGGAGGGCTGGTCAGTACGGGTTCCTCCGCGGGTTCCGGATCTTGAGCCGGCATGCCCAGGGACAGGATGGCTTCCACGGCATAGTGTTCCGGGATCTGAAGCAGCTTCCGTACATTCTCCTCGCAGGTGGCGTCCCCGCCGGAGCGGAGCCGGCACTGCACCCAGCAGGAACCGATGTCCAGGTCAACGGCTTGAAGCTGCATGTAGGTCATGACGATGGAAGTATCTTCGATCCATACATCGGACCGGAGGGTGTCCCCCAGGACCACGACGGCACAGGATGCCTGTGCAAGCATGGCAGCTCCGGCGCACTTGCACCGGGAAAGGGCCTCCAGGGTATCCCGGTCCCGTACGGCGATCAGTTCCACCGAACGGATGTTCCGGCTGCTGGGAGCCAGGAGCCCCGTTTTCAGGATCCGGTCCAGGTCCTCTTCCGGGACCGGGGATCCGGAGTAGAGCCGGACGCTGCGGCGCCGGCGGGCAAGTTCGGAAAAATTCATGACAGCACCTCATCAAAAAGTGCGGAAAAAGCGCAGGGCCTTTTCCGCAGGATGTTCTTATTATTGTTTCCAGCTGGGACCCCAGCCGTCTTCCGGGACGTCCTCGTCGTCCTGCTGCCAGGAACGCATGTCCGGTATGGCAGGGAGCATGGTCTCCATCAGACCCTGATAGAAATTGGTCAGACGGATCTCTCTGGCGACGGAGGGAAGATTGCAGGCCCATCCGTACAGCAGGAAAGCGCCGTATTTCCGGTCATACTGATCCGAGTCAGGACGGTGGCGGTAGACCAGATCCCGTCCACACTGCATCCAGTGTTCCGGCAGATCACTGAAGTGGTAGAAGCGTTTCATGGTGACACTGATCTCCCAGTCACCGGTCTGGGAGATGGCTTCCACCGCATAGCCCCGCTGATGCATCTCGTACAGGGCGGGAAACAGAGTCTGATCATAGGCAGGCTCCTTGCTGTCCACCGGCTCCTCCGGAAGGAGGGAAGATGCTTTTGAATTGTCTGTCATATGATCACCTCCCATGTGATGGTGTACGCTTGTTTGTATACTCTACTGGTTTTTCGGAAAATGTCAAGGAGCGGAGACGGTCAGGATCCAGTGCGGGAACCAATGACGAATCCGGTCCAGGCGCCTTCCCCGGGGGCATCGGAGATGCAGTTTTTATAACTGACCGTGCCGTTGCCGCTGCGCCATTTGGCGCCTTCGAAGGAGACGGTCCCCAGAGTGGAGGGAGACATCCCGGAGGAGATGGTAAACAACAGTCCGTCGCTCCATTTCAGATCGTTCAGATGGATATAGCCCGTATCCATCAGTTCGTTGATGGACAGCTCCAGAGGCACGGCCTTGTGCCGGCTGGCAAAGGCCCATGCGATGGCCGAACGCTCCACCGTTGTCAGGCTCCCTGGGGCGTCGCTGAGATCCACGCTGATGTACTCAATGTCATCGTTCAGCTCGGTGTTGTCATACCAAAGGGTGTCCAGCACCTTGAGATACAGGGAACACAGATCGTAAAAGGCTCCGTCGGTGCTGCGGGTCATGTTCTTCCGGCTGGTTGGAACGGAAAGGGAAACGGCACCGGAGATGCGGGCCGGCATGGTCTCTTCTACCGAACCGGTAAATGCCACATCCACCATCATACCGTTGGCCAGATCCTCCGGAGATCCCTTTTTGTCCCCGACAGTGATCTTCAGTCCCTCGGTGGGGAGCTGGTACACCTGATCGCCCGCCAGGATCAGAGAACCCGTGCCGGCGCCGTCGATGATGCGCAGATGCAGGCTCTGTTCTTTGCGGCCTGCATCCTTTCCGCAGGCGCACAGGAGCAGAACCAGCATGCTCAGTATTAAGATGGATGCGATGGCCTTTCTCATGACGATCTCCTTTAGCCTTCCCCCCGGCCAGAGATTCCGAAACGGATCCTTTCTTCTGTTTTTATTGTAAAACAAACCGTGGGAGAAAAACAGAGGGAAAACAAAAACCGCCGGGAAAAATCCCGGCGGAAACAGTTGAATCGATATGAAGATCAGCTGCCGTAGCACACCATCACGCCGGTGAACTTGTCGGCGTGGAGGGAGGCGGCGAAGTTGACCTTGATGGTCTGGTTGGCCGTGCCGCTGCCCAGGGGAACGAATTCCTTCTGGTCGTAGGTATAGACCCGGCCGTTGCTCCAGCGGAGGTCGGTGCTGTCCATGGAGACGGTGACGACATTGATGCCCGTGGACAGGGAAGTATCGACCAGAACATAGCCCGACTGGGGAGAGGGGACGTTCATGGTATAGGTGTTGCCGCTGCGCTGGAACTGATCCTTGTAGAAATAGGTGATGTAGTCAAACTGTGTGACGTTCCGGTCGGCAGGAGCCACGGTGCCCCGGAATCCCTTGCGGGCTCCGGCATTCTGATCGATTACGCTCTTGATGGTGGCCGCGTACATCAGGTGGCCGTCATTGTTGGGATGCAGTCCGTCGATAGAGATGAGAGAAGAACCCCTGTTCGCATTGAATGCCATGGCGATATCCGCGATGTCCGCACCGTAGTGGGAGCACAGAGTTTCGATGACGCGCATCTTGTTGGACGGGTTGTTGGAAGTATCCCGCTGGGTGTGCTCGGCCACTGCCACCATGGAAGCATGGGGATACTTGGTGTGCAGGGCACGGAGAAGCGCCTCGTAATACAGGGCAAAGTTCTGCTCGCTGTCGTTGTGGCCGTAGCAGATGACGATGAGATCATAGGGGATCTGATCGTCCAGCAGCTTGGTACGGGCATAGCCGTAGGTGCTGGCGGTGCCGGACAGAGACTGGTTGTTCAGGTTGACCTTGCATCCGTACTGGTCCTGCAGCCAGACGCGCAGCCGGTTGGCCAAAGTCAGGGACTTGTCGCTGGCGCCCACCCCTTCGGAGATGGAGTCTCCCACCACCAGAAGGTTGATGTTCTCATGGTCTGCCAGTTTCTGATATCCGCTCTTGCCCGTGTTGATGGTATGGAGCATGGTGACCATCTGTGCACGGGTCATGTTGGTGTTGGGCTGGAACAGATTGGAGCCCATGCCGGTCATGTATCCCGCGGTGACCATGGCCTTGACAAAGCCCACGGCATACTCGGCAATGTTGCCGTCATCGGCGAAACGGGACCGGCCGCCGGTCTTCAGAAGGCCGTAGGCACGGCTGAAGATCACCGCCGCCTGCTGACGGGTCACGGGATCCCCGGGCCCGAAGTGCTCCGAGTCATACCCGGCGATGATGCCTGCCCGGACGCAGTTGCGGATGGCGGGACCGTACCAGGAAACCGAGGAGACATCCTGGAAGGAGACCGGATTGTTGATGGCACCCTGAATGCCGTTCCATGTGTTGTTCTGCAGTCCCAGCACCTTGTTCATGATCACGGCAAATTCCGCACGGGTCACGGACCGGTCGGGACGGAAGGTGCCGTCCTCATATCCGGAGACATAGCCTGACGCGGAGGCCCAGTCCACCGATTCGGAATACCACCGGCCGCCGGCCACATCGGAGAAGGCGGCGGATACCGGCAGAATAAACAGGGTAGCGGCCAGGCACAGAGCCATGACCAGACTGCATATCTTACGTGTCTTTTTCATTCGTAATAATCCTTTTTCTTCGATTGCGCCGGCCCCGGCAGATGCGCTGCCGGGACAGACTAACCGTCAGTATACACCAAAACCAGAAGAAAGGGGGCGATTGTAACGAATGATTACAAATTGCTGGCGGAGGGAGTGGCCAGCGCGATGCGTTCCGTGCGTTCTCTCAGCAGCTGTCCGGATAGCAGGCACTCCCGCACCATACGGAAGACCGCCTTGGGAGCATCCACCAGATATCCCTTCTCGTCCAGGTAGTAGATGTCCCGGTATCCCGCACCGGTCTCATCCAGCCGGTAGTTTCGTTCATGGACCATAAGGAAAACCTCCTTTTCGTTTGTTCCTGATCTCATTGTAGCAAAAGGAGTGTACAAAAATACCGACAAGTTGAGCTTATCACTCAGCTTGTCGGTTTTTGTGTACTTGTTGATAACTGCGGCGGTCCCGTCAGGGCAGCGCGCGGATGAAATCCAGAAACTCCCCGGTGACGCTGCGGGCGCCCCGCACATTGGTGATGCCGTGCTTCCGCAGTTTCTCCATGGTGGCCTGATCCCCATCGTACTCCCGGAGCTTGTGCAGACGCATGACCTTCCGGATGGAGAGCGTTCCGTCGGAATAGGAGTAGGGGATCTCCGTCTCCAGCACCCGGCAGCGGTACAGGACCGCGGAGACCGGCCGGCCGATGTAGAAATACACGATGTCGCCCTTCCGGATCTTCTCCGGCTGCTTCCACAGTTCATCGCCCTGGGCAAACAGATTATCCACGTCATGGTCGATGGGATTGACTGCCAGGATCCAGTCGCCGTTGGGGATGATCTCGTGCTTCTTCGCCGTGGAGCGGATGGCATATTCCCGGCTGCGACGCAGAAGTTCCAGAATGGTCTCGTCCGGCAACCGTTCGTCCAGTGCGATGCTGATCCAGTTGTCCCGGTTCATATGATAACAGGGATAGATCCCGTTGTTGTTCAGCAGGGTATCCCGGCTCTCCGGAGGGATCTTCACGTTGAGGATCTCCATCTGCTCCGCAGGATCAGGGTGATCTTTCTCCACCTTCTGGCGGGGAAGGAGCATGATGAGACCGTACCACTTGCGGTTTCCGGAATATCGGAAGACACCGTAATCCTCCGCCGTCTCAAAGGGATGGTCCGGCACCTCGCCAAACCGCTGCGAAAGGGCGTGGGCGATGCGGTTGGACTGGGGGAAGACGAAATCCTCCGGTACGAAGCAGTCCTCCGCGATCTGATGCAGGACCTCACAGTAGGCGTCCCGCAGTGTGCTGACGAAGGCGCCGTAGCGCTGGGAGGAATGAATGGCATAGAATTCCTCCCCGGTGTCCAGATCCATGACCCTGCCGGTGACGGATCCGTCGGTGTGCACGGTGATGTCGGCGCGGAAATCCCCGCCCATCAGCTCACGGGAAATGAGATAACCCTCCTCCGTGGGTTCAAAGCCGTAGGGGATCAGCCGGGAAAAGTCCGGCCGGTACCGCTGAAACTGTTCCTGTTCCAGAGTCACGTATCACACCTCCTTCGTCAAGCGGCATTGTCTTATCCCAGAATGGATTGAAGCACCTCGGCTTCGGTGATGGTGCCGAAGAGGGCGGGAAGATCATAATGAGAGAGCACATCTTCCAGCGCCTTCCGCTCCCGGGCCACGCCCCGGAGCTCCTCCGTCAGTCCGTCCAGGGGGGCGGTGCTCATGAAATCTCCGTAAAAGCGGATCTCGCAGAGAATGCCGCGGCGCACGTTCATCCGCACGTCCAGTGTCCCGCCGGGATAGCGGGTACGGTTCTGTACGGTATACTCCGGGCTCTTTCCGTAATTCCACTCCCAGGTGCGGTATCTGGAATCCGCCAGATCCCGTATCCGGGCCAGATCCTCTTCCTGCAGCATGACGGGGCAGGCGTCCTCCTCCATCAGTTCCCGTCGCAGGGCTTCCCAGAACTGTTCGATGGTGGTGCCCTCCGGCAGGTGATCCTTCAGATTCCCCACCCGGCTGCGCACGGATTTCGTGCTCTTGGAAGCGAATTTGGCGGGATCGGCCCGCAGGGCGCCGGCGATCATGTCCCGGTCGGAATCGAACAGCAGCGTGCCGTGGTGCAGGATCCGTCCCTGATGCACTCGCTGGGCCACGCCGGAGACCTTCTTTCCGTCCACCAGGATATCGTTCCGTCCGGAGGCTTCCGCGGCGACTCCCATGGAGCCCAGCGCCCGGCACACCGGCTCGGTGAACCGGGAAATGTTCTGCAGCGCCGCTTCTCCTGCGTCGGTTATGAAGGAATAATTGAGATTCCCCAGATCGTGATACACGGCTCCGCCGCCGGTCATGCGGCGCACCACGGCAATGCGGTGCCGTTCGATGAAGGCAGGATCCACTTCTTCCGCGGTATTCTGATTGCGCCCGATGATGACGGCGTTGGCGTTCTGCCACAGCATGAGCCAGTCGCCCTCCGTCTTGTGTTCCAGCACATACTGCTCGAAGGCCAGGTTATAGCAGGGATCCGTGGATCCCGTTTCCAGATAATATACGGACATGGTTCCTTCTCCCGTGGTAAAGTATGGTCTATCTGAAATCTACACCATTCCGCCGGATTCCACAAGTGTCTGGGGGGGAATGGGATTCCCGCTGGATGCTCGCGGGTGAGATCCAGAAATCGGAAGACAAACGTGAGAGAAAAACTGTTTCGCAGAACGCGGAGCAGCCTTTTTACAGCATGATATTCCCGGAATTTGGATTTTTGTGAAAAAATGGACAAATTATTGTTCCATTATCGACGGTTTTCCAGTAGAATAAGTTTTAGGAATCGACGGAAGAATGACCGCGGCGGAAGGCCGGGCGCTTCCGACAGAAAAAAGGAAAAGATAAGGAGGAAATCCCGTAATGAAACAAGGCATTCAGAAATTCGGCCGCTTCCTCAGCGGCATGGTGATGCCCAACATCGGCGCATTCATCGCCTGGGGTCTTATCACCGCCCTGTTTATAGAAGCAGGATGGGCCCCCAACGAGAAACTTGCCACTCTCGTATCCCCCATGCTCATCTATCTGCTTCCGCTGCTCATCGGCTACACCGGAGGCAAGATGGTCCATGACACCCGCGGTGCCGTGGTCGGTGCCATCGCCACCATGGGCGTTATCGTCGGTGCCGACGTCGCCATGTTCCTGGGCGCCATGGCCATGGGCCCCTTGGCCGGCTGGTGCATGAAGAAGATCGACGGCGCCTTCCAGGACAAGATCCCCGGCGGCTTTGAGATGCTGTACAACAACTTCTCCGCCGGTATCCTGGGTATGATCCTGGCCATCCTCGGCTACTATGCCATCGGTCCGATCTGCACCGTGATCAACGAAGCACTGGGCGCAGGCGTCGGCTGGCTGGTCAACCA
>CAJGCI010000051.1 GCA_904501855.1 Oscillospiraceae bacterium
CTGGATAAGATCGCCCGCAAGAGTGAGAATACTTCCATCACCCGTGATGTTTCCGGCGAGGGTGTTCAGCAGGCACTGCTGAAACTTCTGGAAGGCACTATTGCCAATGTACCTCCTCAGGGAGGCCGCAAGCATCCGCATCAGGAATTCATTCAGGTCGACACTACAAATATCCTCTTTATCTGCGGAGGAGCATTCGACGGACTGGATAAGATCATAGAAAAGCGGATGGATAAAAAATCCATGGGATTTGAGGCGGAGATCAAGAGCAAGAAAGATCAGGATCTCGGTGCACTGTTTGCACATGTGCAGCAGCATGATCTTCTTCAGTTTGGTATTATTCCGGAACTAATTGGCCGTCTTCCTGTTATCGCGTCTCTGAATTCTCTTACCAGGGAAGATCTCGTACGCATTCTGACCGAGCCTAAAAACGCAATGACGAAGCAGTACAAGGCTCTGATGGATTTTGATCATGTGGATCTTGATTTCGAACCGTCCGCACTGGATGCGATTGCAGACAGCGCTTTGGCTATGGAAATCGGCGCCCGTGGTCTTCGCAGCGTAATGGAACGCACCATGACGGACATCATGTATCGTGTGCCGTCTGATGATGAGATTGAAAAGGTCATTATCACTGCGGATTCCGTTAACCAGCAGTCCGAACCCGTTGTCGT
Organism: Oscillospiraceae bacterium; assembly: GCA_904501855.1. Lineage (GTDB taxonomy): Bacteria > Bacillota > Clostridia > Oscillospirales > Oscillospiraceae > UBA2922. Next base: position 675 of record CAJGCI010000051.1, read on the forward strand.
TCGGAGAAAAAGCAAGGGACGTAACGTTTCTTAATCAATGATTATTAAGGCAGAGCTTTTGCTCTGTCTTATTTAATCCGTTGTATATACCACAGACCGTTTCATGGATTGATGGTATAATACTTTCATTTCAATCCCGGAGGTGAGGTCCTATGACAAATACTACAAGAGGACTCCCGATGATCGCCATGCGCGGGATGACTGCTTTTCCCGGCATGCTTTTGACATTTGATATTGAACGATCCGCCTCTATGGCCGCACTGAATTTTGCCATGGGAGCCGATCAGATCATTTTTCTCGTAACACAGAAAGATATTCTGAAAGATATTCCATCTGCCGATGATGTATATACCATCGGTACGGTCTGCCGCATCCGGCAGCAGCTTCGCCAGCCCAACGGCTCATCCGCCCGTATCATGGTAGAAGGACTCTATCGCGGTAAGATCCTGGATGTTGTCTCTGAATCGCCCAGTTTTTATGTGGATGTTGAGAGACTTTCCGACAAACCGGACCGTGTCAGTGAGGCCAGGAAGGAAGCTCTCGTACGCAACAGCGTTGAACTGTTTGAAGAATATGTACACATCACAAATTCTGTTGCTCCTGAAACAGTACTGAATATCTTTGCCAGCAAGGACCCCGGTTATGTTTCGGATTTTATTGCCAACCATATTAACTTCCGATTTGGTGACAAACAGAAACTTCTGGAAGAACTGATTCCCAGCAAGCGTCTGGCCATGCTCAACGGGATGCTCGTACAGGAGCTCGCCGTATTATCCATCGAACAGGAACTCGTGGAAGCGACCAACGAGCAGATGAATAAAGCACAGCGCGAATACTTCCTTCATGAAGAACTGAAAATCATTCACAAGGAACTGGGGGATGAGGAAGATCTTCTCACGGAAATAGATGAGTACCGACAGAAAATCGAAGCGCTTCAGCTCAGGGATGAGGAGACAAAGGAAAAACTTCTGAAAGAAGTCAGTTCACTTTCCAAACAGCAGCCCGGTTCAGCAGAAGCGGCTGTGATCCGCGGTTATCTCGATACCTGTCTTTCGCTTCCGTGGAATGAACGCACCGAAGAAACTTTGGATCTGGACAAGGCCAGGACCATTCTGGACGAAGATCATTACGGTCTTGAAAAGATAAAAGAACGGATCGTTGAATATCTGGCGGTGCGCAAACAGACCGATAAGATCACCGGCGGACTGCTATGCCTTGTCGGACCCCCGGGAACCGGAAAGACCAGCATCGCCAAGTCGGTCGCCAGAGCAACGAACCGAAAACTGATCCGGATTTCTCTCGGCGGTGTCAGTGACGAGGCTGAGATCCGTGGTCATCGAAAGACTTACATAGGTGCCATGCCCGGTAGAATCATCACCGGCATCATTCAGGCCAAAAGCAAAAATCCTCTCATCGTTTTTGATGAGATCGATAAACTGGGGCACGATTTTCGCGGTGATCCGTCATCCGCACTTCTGGAAGCGCTGGATGCGGAACAGAACAACTCATTCCGCGATCGTTATCTTGAGATTCCCTGGGATCTGTCCGAAACCATGTTTATCATGACCGCCAATACGGTGGACACCATTCCTCGTCCGCTTCTGGACCGCATGGAAGTAATTGAACTGAGCAGTTATACAGACCGCGAAAAGATTCATATTGCGCAAAATTATCTCATTCCCAAGCAGCGGGATAAACACGGTCTGTCTGCCAAACAGATGAAGATCAATGACAAGGCACTGGATCAGATCATTTCCATGTATACCCGGGAATCCGGTGTCCGTGTACTGGAACGCCATATCGGTTCCATCTGCCGTAAAGTAACGACCCATATCGTAGACGGGGATTACAAGACCATCACCATCAACAGCAAAAATCTGGCAGATTATCTTGGCCCGGTACGTTATAAACGGGAGCCGAATGTCAAGAAAGACACCATCGGACTGGTCCATGGACTTGCCTGGACACAGGTCGGCGGGGAAGTGCTGGACGTGGAAACTGCGGTGGTCCCCGGAAACGGAACGTTGGAACTGACCGGCAACCTTGGGCAGGTCATGAAAGAATCCGCCAAGGCAGCTCTGACCTATATCCGCAGCCGCTCGGATGTTCTTGGCATTGATCCGGAATTCTACAAATCGAAGGATATCCATATTCATTTTCCGGAAGGCGCCGTTCCGAAAGACGGTCCTTCTGCCGGAATCACTGTCTGCATGGCTTTGATCTCGTCACTGACGAAAACCCCTGTTCGTCACGATGTTGCCATGACCGGTGAGATCACTCTCCGCGGACGGATTCTTCCCATTGGGGGGCTTCGCGAAAAGACTATGGCCGCCCTGCGAAATGGCATCAAGACAGTGATCATCCCACAGGACAACGTTGTTGATCTGGAACAAATCGATCCCGAGGTCAAGGATTCTCTGCAGTTTATCCCGGCCAGTCATGTTGACAACATTCTGGATATCGTTTTACCAACATTAAAGAAACAGAGCAGCAGCACTGCTGTCATGCCGGCACAGACGAAAAGCAAAAAATCCGCACGTCTATCCCAGTGATTGAGGTGATGATTTGATCAATTTTAATAACGTTGAATTTGTGACTTCCGTTGCCCAGCCGAATAAATTTCTGAATGACGGCAAGAAAAGCATTGTTTTTTCCGGCAAATCCAATGTCGGAAAATCTTCTGTGATCAACAAGCTTCTCAACCGAAAGAATTTTGCACGAGTCAGCTCCGTTCCCGGAAAAACGATTCATGTCAATTATTTTCTGGTGGACAGGCAGTTTTATCTGGTCGATCTGCCCGGATACGGTTATGCCAAGGTTTCCCAGTCGGAAAAAGAACGGTGGAACAAGCTGATGGAATCCTATTTTTCGGATCTCAACCGTTTTGATCTCGGTGTTCTGATACTGGATTCCAGACATAAGCCCACTGCCGATGATCGCCGGATGAAGGAGTGGTTTGATTATTCGGGCAAACCATATATCATCCTGCTTAACAAATGTGACAAGCTGAACAAAACAGAGTCCCGTGAAAATCCAAAAATGATTCGGGAAGAACTGGATCTTGCGGAAGATTTTCCCTGTATTCTGTTTTCTGCGATGAAGGGCACTGGCAAAAACGAACTGATCAATGCAATCATTCCATACATCAAGTAGCTTCAATACCGGCAGCATCCGCTGACCGGTATTGTTTTTGCCTGCTGTGATATGGTAAAATGTGCAATACCATAAGGTGGAAATTAATCGTTTCCACGAAACTTGGAAGGTGACTCATATCGATACTTTTCAGACTATATGGAACGGATTAAACTGGAATTATCTCCTGGAAATGATATTTGGCGTTATTCCGGCTCTTCTGTGCATCACGCTGCATGAGCTGAGCCATGGCGCTGTGGCCTATTCACTGGGAGATGATACCGCCAAACGGCAGGGAAGACTGACATTAAATCCCATTCGTCATATTGATATCATGGGACTTCTGATGATGGTGTTCTTTCGTTTCGGCTGGGCAAAACCTGTGCCTGTTAATATGAACCGGTTCAAAAATCCGAAACAGGGAATGGCCATCACAGCGCTTGCCGGTCCTGTATCCAACGTCATCATTGCTGTCATTTTCCTGTTTCTTTACGGCTTTTTCTTTCCGATGCTTAACGGAAAGAGCGAATTTGCAGGTATTATTCTTGATATGCTGCAGATCACGGCTTATATGAGTCTTGGCTTTGCAGTCTTTAATATTCTTCCTATTCCGCCGCTGGACGGCTCCAAGGTGCTGTTTTCTCTGCTGTCCGATGAGCAATACCGTACACTGATGCGTTATGAACGTTACGGTATGATGATACTCCTTGTTTTAGTCGCATCAGGACTGCTTGGAAGACCGCTGTCTTCCGCCACTCAGTATTTGCTGAACAAACTGTTTTTCCTCGCGGAATCCGGATATCAATTATCGTTGAGGTTGTTTTAATGGAAGATCTTACATACCATCTTGAAGGTATTCTGAAAACTAAAGATGATATTCAGGATTTTGAAGGTCCTCTGACGCTTATCCTCATGCTGCTGCAGAAGAATAAGATCGAGATCCGTGATATTGTGATTTCAGACATTCTGGATCAGTACACGGAATATCTCAATCAGATGGAAAAAATGGATCTTGAGATCGCAAGTGAATTCGTTCAGATGGCAGCTTATCTGCTGTATATCAAGACGAAAATGCTTCTTACCGAGGAGAAAGAGGTAACGGAACTTGAGCTTTTGATCCAGTCTCTGGAGCAGATGAAAGCCAAAGACGTACAAAACACTCTACAGCAGATCATTCCTGAGATTAAAGAGCGCTACGATCGGGGAGTCCTGTATTTTTCAAAGCAGCCGGAACCGATTAAAATCGGAAACCGCAAGTATGAATATCATCATGACAGCATTGATCTGTTATCCTCGATCCTTGATGTTTTTACCAGAGGAAGCAGCACTCCGGCGATTCAGTCCATCAATGAAGCAGCACCCAAGTATACTCCGTACGGTGTTCGTGAAAAGAGCAAGGAACTGATCACAAAGCTGAAGAGCAGCAAACATGTTAATCTGAATACGCTTTATTCCGACTGTACGACCAAATCCGAGGTCGTTGCGACTTTCATCTCCGTGCTGGAGCTTTGCAGTATGGGCAGTCTGATGGTCTCAAAGGATGATAATGAGGAATATATCCTCACCTTCATCGGAGGAAACATTGACAGCATCCTGGATAAAATTGAGATTGAATGAGTGAAGAATAAAGAAGGAGGGTAGCAGAAAACAATTTCTGTTACGCATAGAATGAACGAGTTTTTACAGGCAAAAATTGAAGCGATACTATTTGCTGCAGGGGACACTGTGCGTATCGACAGGATCTCCCTGATCCTCGGAGTTGATCCGGCAGATATCATTGAAGCATCCGAAAAGCTTTCTGAAATGTATGAATCTGCCAATCGCGGAATCCGTATTGTGCGTATTGGCGACAAGCTTCAGATGGTTTCCAATCCGGATTATGCATCGGATATCATAAAAGTGCTGGAACATCGCAAACCGCCTCGGCTGTCCGCGCCTGCATTGGAAACGTTATCCATCGTCGCATACTATCAGCCGGTAACGCGAGCCTACATCGATCAGATCCGAGGTGTGGACAGCTCCTACACCGTCAGTGTTCTGATGGACAAGGGCTTGATCGACAAAAAGGGATATCTGAATGTGCCCGGACGTCCGGCACTGTATGGCACGACAGATCTATTCCTTCGTACGATGGGGATCACAAATCTGGAAGACTTGCCGGAGCTTCCTGATGTCAGTACGTCCGAGGGTGTATTGAAACTTCAGGAGCAGATCGAACAGATCAAGGAAAATCAGCAGATCGAAGGCCAGCTGAGCCTGTATGACTCTTCAGAGCAGGAGCAATCCGGGTCAGAAGACCGTACGGAAGAAGATGAAATCGTTGATGATGAGAGCGAAAAGGAAGATCTGCAAACGGAATCCTGATCTATAATTATCCGTATCAGTAGGGTTTGATATGAAAGCATTAATTATTCTGGGCATAATACTGTTAGTCCTGATACTGTTTAATATGCTTCGTGTCGGTGTTTTTGTTGCATATGTTTCCGACGAGGCTGCCCGATTAGCCCTTGTATTGGGTCCGCTCCATATCTCTATTCTTCCGAAGAAAAAGAAAAAGAAAAAGGAAAAAAAGCCGAAAGAGAAAAAGGAAAAGGAACCCAAAAAGAAAAAAATTGAGCGCGTACCGATTAAGCAGCGGATCACCTTCGAAGATATAACCGATGTTCTTCATGCTATAGGACAGGCCATTCACCGGTTCCGGTCAAAGATTGTGATCCACCGGTTTAAATTCTGGTTTGTATCCTCTCATGAGGACCCATATAAAACAGTTAAGACATATAATCAGGTCAACAACATACTATGTATACTGGGTACCTGGACGGATCCCAATCTTGTCATACGGAAATCAGACATCAAAACGGCCACCGATTTTATCGTTGGTAAGAATTATCTGGATTTTGAACTGAAAATGACTATTCGTATTGGACAGATCCTAGTCATTGGGTTTATACTAATCACAAAGCTGATGAAAGTACTGTTCCGCTTCCTTAGCAGAAGCAGAAAGATGAACAAACTCAGCGAAGTCCTCGACCCGGGGAAAGGAGTGCAGATACCGTGACTACAAATTTTGAAGGTCTTGTGGAAAACACAATGCACAACATAAAAGGTCTGATGGATTCCAACACGATTGTCGGTGAGCCCATCTACACCCCAGACGGAATGACACTGATCCCTATTTCCCGCGTATCCATGGGTTATGGCGGAGGCGGTGCAGATTTTGCCCAGGCGAAAGGATACGGCGGCGGAACTGCATACGGTGTTAAGATCGAACCTACCGGCATCCTTATAATCAAGGACGGCAATGTACGTCTGTTGAACGTACTTCCGCCTGCCAGCAATACACTGGACCGCATCATTGACATGACACCGGATATGATGGAAAAAGTTGATCAGCTTATCGACAAGATCGTGAATAAAAAATAAAAAAAGTCCGCACTACCTTTCCGATCCGATAGGTAGTGCGATTTTTTAGATCAAAAGGAAATAGATAATGGAAATTAAGATACAGAAAATTCTGTCCGACTACGGCATCTGTTCCAGGCGGGCCGGCGAGGAGATGATCCAGCAGGGAAGAGTGACCGTCAACGGTTCCATTGCCCGGATCGGTCAGCGAGCGGATCCGGAAACAGATATCATCTGTGTGGATGGCAAGACTCTGTCCGCAAAACCGGAGGATACCTATATCCTTCTAAACAAACCGAAAGGATATGTGGTCACATTAAGTGACGAAAAGGGAAGGCGTAATGTCACGGATCTCCTTCAGGAGCTTTCGGTGCGGGTATATCCTGTCGGAAGACTGGATATCAATTCAGAGGGACTCCTGATCCTTACCAATGACGGTCAGTTCAGCAACATGCTCACACACCCGTCAAAAGAGATTGAAAAGGAATACTATGTCTGGGTCCGCGGAAAGACACTGGATAAAAGCATTGAACGTCTTTCATTTCCCATGACAATCGATAATTACAGGATCAAACCGGCAAAAGTACGCATCATTGAGCAGGATGAAAAAGGAGCTCAGTTGAGTGTGATCATCCATGAAGGACGCAATCGGCAGATTCGTAAAATGTGCGAAGCCTGTGGCTTGTACGTCACCAGACTGAAACGCATTCGAGAAGGCTCTCTTACTCTGGGCAGGCTTACCACCGGTCAGTGGCGCTATCTTACGCCGAAGGAAGTGGAGAAACTGCGCAGGGAAGCAGGCGCCCATTCTGAAAAATGAAAGAAATCCTGCATTTTTTCTTGATGTTTTGCAAGTAACTTTTTATAATAAACTCATTATTTTAGAAGGGTCGCGACTACCGTGAAAGACATCGATATATTAAACCTGCTTTCCGATGACCGGAAGTTTTCCAAAGGACAGAAGCTGATTTCGCGTTTTATCATCAACAACTATGACAAGGCGGCTTTTATGACGGCAGGGAGACTTGCTGCAGAAGTCGGCATCAGCGAATCCACCGTCGTCCGTTTTGCCTCTGAGCTTGGATTTAAGGGATACCCGGAAATGCGCAAGGCCATCCAGGACATGATCCGGAACCGTCTTACCAGCGTCGAGAGGATCGAAGTAGCCAAACGGATGATCGACGAAAGGGAAATCCTCAAATCAGTCCTTTCGTCCGATGTGGAGAACCTTCACACGACATTAAATGAGATCGATCAGGAAAAATTTGACCTCGTGGTCAACCGTATCCTGAGTTCGGAAAATGTCTATATCGTTGGGATGCGTACCTCCACTTCGCTTTCTTCATTTCTCGGTTCCTACCTGAAACTGATTCGCAAGAATGTATTTGTTGTGCAGGACACCATGGCTTCTGAAGTTTTCGAACAGCTCATTCGGATCGGAAAGAACGATCTTTTTATCGGGATCAGTTTTCCCAGGTATTCCAAACATACCGTGGATGCGATGACTTTTTCCAAGACCCGCGGCGCATATACCGTAGCCATCACCGACGGAAAGCACTCTCCCTGTTATGATGTGGCGGATGTATGTCTGTTTGCTAAGAGCGACATGGTCTCATTCCTGGACTCTCTGGTCGCGCCCATGAGCCTTATCAACGCTCTGATCGTTGCAGTAGGTTCCCGTTCTCCCGACAACAGCCTTGAGACCTTCAAGCAACTGGAGAATATCTGGGAGGAATATGATGTCTACGAAACCTATCCTCGCTGATGCTGTTATTATCGGCGGAGGAGCCGCCGGTTCCTTTTGCGCCGTAACCGCCGCAAGACGCGGTCTTTCCGTCATTGTGCTGGAACCAAATGACAAAATTGGCCGCAAGCTTCGCATCACCGGAAAGGGACGGTGTAATGTAACAAATAACAGTGATATCCGTACTGTTATGAACCATATACCGGATCACAGCCGATTTCTATATGGTGCACTGTCTCGTTTTTCTCCGGAGAATACGATACAGTTTTTTGAAGAACTGGGAGTTCCTCTTAAAACAGAACGCGGAAACCGGGTATTTCCGGTATCGGATAACGCAAATGATATTGCAGATGCTCTTCAGAAGGAAATGAACCGTCTCGGAGTTTCCGTACTTCATGAGAAAGGTGTTGATCTTGTCACAGAGGAAGGACACATTTCCGAAGTGGTCACATCCAGCCGCCGTATCCTGACAAATCGCTGTGTAATTGCGACCGGCGGAAGATCATATCCCAAGACCGGTTCCGATGGAGACGGATACCGTCTGGCATCAAAACTGGGTCATTCCATAGTTGCTCCGCTCCCGTCACTTGTACCGCTGGTCAGTGATGACCGTAGCTGTTCGGAACTGCAGGGTCTTTCTCTCAGAAACATCGAACTCACAGCGACGGAAAATGATAAAGCCATATATAAAGAGCGGGGAGAGATGCTGTTTTCTCATTTCGGAATTACCGGACCGCTCGTGTTGTCTGCAAGCGCGCATATGCGTCATTTCGACACCTCTGAATACAAAGTGATCCTTGATCTTAAACCGGCGCTGGATGAAAAAACACTGGACTTGCGGATTCTTCGTGACTTCAGCAAATACCAGAACAAGGCCATACGTAATGCCTTGGGAGATCTTCTTCCGAAAGCCATTATACCGGTCATCCTCTCCAGAATCGCCGTCCCCGGTGGAAAACCAGTCCATGAAATCACCAAAGAAGAACGAAGTAAACTGGTGCATGAACTGAAATGCTTTACCATCCCTATAACCGGCACCCGCCCCATAGACGAAGCGGTGATAACAGCCGGCGGTGTATCAACTGCCGAGATCAATCCCAGAACAATGGAATCCAAGCTGGTACCGGGTCTGTTTTTTGCCGGTGAAGTCTTGGATCTGGATGCATATACCGGCGGATATAATCTTCAGATTGCTTGGTCCACTGCCAGTCTGGCAGGAAATTCTATATAAACAGAAAGGCATGAATATGAGTAAAACGATTTCTATCGCAATAGACGGCCCTTCCGGTGCAGGTAAAAGCACCATTGCCCGGGCTGCAGCGGAACACTTCGGATATATCTATGTGGATACCGGAGCTCTGTACCGTACGCTTGGCCTCGGCGCAGTCCGGAACAACATCGACATCTCCGATACCGATGCGGTAAAGGCTTTTCTTCCTACCGTGCATGTGGAAATGAAGCATGATAAGAACGAAGGGCAGAGAATGTACCTGAACGGGGACGATGTTACCGGAGAGATCCGTTATCCTGAGATCTCACAGGCGGCATCCAAGATCTCGGCGATTCCCTGTGTCCGGGAACATCTGCTTCAGATGCAGAGAGATATGGCAGAAAAATATGATGTCATCATGGACGGTCGGGATATCGGTACGGTCGTTCTTCCCGATGCGGACATCAAGATCTTTCTGACTGCCTCTTTGGACGATCGTGCAAAACGCCGTTTTGATGAACTTGTGGCAAAAGGAATGGATGTGACTTACCCTGGCATCTATGAAGATATGAAAAAGAGGGATGAGCAGGATTCCAGCCGTGCGGTCGCTCCGCTGAAACCGGCCGAAGATGCGGTCCTTGTGGATACCAGCGGTAATACTCTTCAGGAAAGCATCGATCTGATCTGCGGCGTTATCAATAATGCATTGGAGAAAGCACGTGGATAAAATACTAATTGCAAAAACAGCCGGTTTCTGTTTTGGCGTAAGCCGTTCGGTAAAAATGGCGGATAATTTGCTGCAGGAACATGAAAACTGTTTCAGTTACGGTGAACTGATTCACAACGCAGATGTCGTATCCCGTCTGGAGGAGAAGGGACTTGCCGTTGCGCACGATATTGATACCATTCCTGACGGCAGCGCTGTTCTGATCCGTTCACACGGCATATCCAAACAGGAATATGAGCGATTGTGCGAACGCAAACGAATCGTTATGGATGCCACCTGTCCGAGAGTAAAAAAGATCCATCATATTGTTTCCGAAGCTTCGGGTCAGAAACGGTTCGTGATCATTATCGGTGTCAAAGGGCATCCGGAAGTATCCGCGATTGAAGGATGGTGTGAGGATCATATCGTCATTCAGAACACGCAGGAACTCCATGAAATCATTGATCAGAAATCTCTGGATTTTAATCAACCCATAACCGTTGTTTCACAAACGACACAAACTCACGATAATTTTATTCAATGCACAAATATTCTAAAAAAAATATGTACAAATTCGGAAATTTTTGATACAATATGTGATGCTACTTTTACAAGGCAGGAAGAGGCAAAAAA
>CAJGCI010000052.1 GCA_904501855.1 Oscillospiraceae bacterium
GACAACGACAGCAATAACAAGAATCAGTATTGCACTCACGCTTTTTCACTCCTTAATTGCTTTTTTGCTGTTTGCGGGCTAGTGCCGGTCCGTAAACAGTTCCTTAAAAAATTTGTTCATGTCATGACCGTCCCGGTTGGTGCCGTATGCAGAAGACTGCAGATCGATCCATCCGGCTTTCAGAATCGTGAACCCGTGAAGGTTCATCCGATAGCTTTTGCTGAAACGAACCTTGCGGATATGCCTGCGTACTTCTTCGCTGACCGTATCCGCAACAAAAACGGTATGGACATTGGAATAATTGTGCTCCGCATGAGGGTGGATCAGGGGGAGCGCGGTATCCAGTGCAAACTGAACACAGCGGTCGATTATTTCGCGGTCAAACCAGGGCGAGGAATAAACGAACACATATTCGTTGGTCTCGTTGGACCAGATCTTTGCCGGCTTGATCAGAAAGTATCTCTCTCCTCGGGAATGGAAGTCGGCCCGGAAAGCCAGGGGAATTTCCCCGTCTGCCTCTCCCGGAAGCAGATCATAATACATTTCATAGGATCCCTTCAGGTCTTCTATGAACTGATTACGGTCAAAAGCCATAAAATCCCTCCGGATTCACAATCATAAACTGTCGAAATTACACATAAAAAGTTTGCTATTTTGTGTATTTCGTTAGTAATATACACCTGTAATTGGTAAAAAGCAATACTGTTTGTCTCAATAATGTGATTTCTTTGTCAAGGGAAAACAAGCATAAAATGAACACTTTCTGCGGTTTGTCCGCGATTCGGAGACCCTTTTGTTGCGGAAAAAATCATGAGGACAGAAAAACTTCAAAAAATTATATTTTTTACTGGCAAAATGAAGGAATAACGCATAATATATACTTGATATAATGAAACGCGCGCCGTACCATCGGCTATGGCAAAGTAGAGGTTCTATGGAGTATCAATTCTGCGTTCCGTGTCTGCTGGGGCTGGAAGGTCCCATCGCATCGGAACTGAAACATATGAAACAGGAGCAGGTCCGTTCCGAAAACGGAAGAGTCTATTTCCACGGAGATGCGGCGGCACTGGCGAGAGCCAATATCCGGCTGCGTATCGGAGAACGGGTGCTGGTAGAACTGGGGCGGTTCCGTGCCACGACATTTGATGAGCTGTTTGAGCAGACAAAGGCGCTTCCGTGGGAACAGTTTCTGTCTGCGGATTCTGAGTTTCCGGTAAAGGGATACAGCCTCAACTCCACGCTGTTTTCCGTTTCGGACTGCCAGAAGATCATCAAGAAGGCCGTGGTGGAACACCTGAAGACCAGATATCATCTGGAATGGTTCCCGGAAAACGGAGTGCGGTATCAGATCCAGTTTTCCATCATGAAAGATGAAGTTTCCATGTGCCTGGATACCACGGGAGACGGTCTTCATAAACGGGGATACCGGCCGGCACACAATGCGGCGCCCCTGAAGGAGACACTGGCAGCGGCAATGGTGTCACTTGCCCATTACCGCGGAAGAGAAGAGGTCTGCGATCCGTTCTGCGGCAGCGGTACCATCCCTATTGAGGCGGCTCTTACCGCTAAGAACAGAGCTCCCGGGCTGGAACGCGCCTTCCAGGCAATGCAGTGGCCGCAGTTTCCGGCAGATGTCTGGGAAGAAGAACGGGAACTGGCACGCAGCATGGAATTCCATGGAGAATACCGGATCCTGGGAACGGATATCGATCCCAAGGCCATTGAGATCGCCAGAGAAAATGCCCGCCGTGCCGGAGTGGATGACGTGGTACAGTTTGAGGTGGCGGATGTCCGCGACTTTTCCCGGAACAGCGACAGGGGACTGATCATTACCAACCCGCCCTACGGAGAACGCCTGCTGGAGCGGAACTCGGCGGAAGAGCTCTACCGGATCTTCGGAGAACGTTACCGGGAGACGGACGGCTGGGATCTGTTCCTGCTGTCGTCCCATCCGGACTTTGAACGGTTCTTCGGACAGGCGGCGGATAAAAAGAGGAAACTGTATAACGGCATGATTCCATGTAATTTGTATATGTACCGCCGTAATGTGAGGGACGGCGGCTGAAATAGCAAGCGAGTGAGGAAACAAAAGGAAAGGGGAACAGAGATATGAAGCATCTGTTTGTTGTTAATCCGGTGGCAGGCGGGACCAACCGTTCTACCGAGATTTATGAAAAGGTAAAAAAGGCATTCGAGGACCGGGAGGATTCCTTCGAGATCTACATTACGAATGCGCCCTTGGACGCCATCGAGGCAGTCCGGAAGTACTGTGAGACCGGGGAAGAACTGCGTATCTATGCCTGCGGCGGTGACGGAACCTTCAATGAATGCTGCTGCGGTGCGGCAGGCTTCAAAAACGCGGCGGTCACACCATATGCAAACGGAACCGGCAATGACTTTATCAAGACCTTTGGCGAAGATAAACAGTATTTCTTCCAGCTGGAGAACCTGCTCAACGGCACGGTGATGCCCATCGATCTGATGGACGTGAACGGAAGAAAGTGTGTGGATATCGCCTCTGTGGGCATCGACGCCCGTATCGGAACGGATGTGCACAAATACAGCAAGATTCCGCTGATCGGCGGCGCCACCGGTTATATTACCAGTCTCGTGGTCAACGTGATCAAGGGCCTCGGACAGGAAATGAAGATCGAGGCAGGCGACGTGAAAACAGAAGGAAAGTTCGCAATGGTCACCTGCTGCAACGGCAACTTCTACGGAGGCGGCTTCAATCCCATCAAGGATGCCAATCCTGCAGACGGACAGATGAATATCCTTCTGACGAAGAACATTTCCCGTTTAAAGGCAGCCAGCCTCATCGGAGCATACGGCGACGGCCGCTATTATGAGGTTCCGGATCTGATCACGCGAGTGGATGCCAACAAGATCCATGTGAAACTGGACAAGGTCAGTGTCATCAACATTGACGGCGAAGCCATCTACACCGATGATCTTACCGTGGAACTGATCCCCGGCGCCGTGAATTTCATCGTTCCGGAAGGCATGACTTATTTTGACAAAAAGCCGGAATAACAGAATCGGAAGAAAAGGATTCCGAGGGACGGAAATGCTATACAGGCGGAGAGCACTGGAGGCTCTCCGCCCTGTTTTTTCGGAGAATACGGGAAGAGGAAGACACTGCAGAGTGTAATGCAAAAAAATACTGCAATTTTTCCGTGAAAAGACTTGAAAAATATAAAATGTATGCTATTATAATCACCGTTAGCACTCATTTTGATTGAGTGCTAAACCAACAAATAAACAATTTGATTCAAATATCAGGAGGTAATCGACATGAAACTTACACCGTTGGCAGACCGCGTTGTTCTGAAACAGGAAGAGGCGGAAACCAAGACTGCAGGGGGCATTTTCCTGGCAGCTTCCGCGCAGGAGAAACCGGAGATCTACCAGGTCGTTGAAGTAGGACCGGGCGGAAAAGTCGATGGCAATGAAGTGGAAATGACGGTTAAAGCCGGTCAGCAGGTTCTGGTTGGCAAGTATACCGGCACCAAGATCACGCTGGAAGGCACGGAATACACCATCGTGAAGCAGTCTGATATTCTGGCTGTTATTGAATAATTGCGCTACACAGAATATGGAGGTATGACAAATGGCAAAACAGATTATTTATGGCGAAGAAGCACGCAAAGCGATTGAAAGAGGCGTGGACCAGCTCGCCAATACCGTTAAGATCACCATGGGCCCCAAGGGCAGAAACGTGGTTCTGGAAAAAAAGTATCTTTCCCCCCTGATCACCAATGACGGTGTTACCATCGCCAAGGAGATCGAACTGGAAGATCCGTTTGAGAACATGGGCGCACACCTGATCCAGGAAGCATCCACCAAGACAAACGATGATGCTGGCGACGGCACCACCACCGCAACTGTTCTGGCACAGGCCATTATCAAAGAAGGTCTGAAGAACCTGGCTGCAGGCGCCAACCCCATGGTTATGAAGAAGGGCATTGCCAAAGCTACCGAGACTGCAGTGGATACCATCAAGGCAAACTCCCAGCCGGTTTCCGGCACCAAGGATATCGCCCGTGTCGGTGCAATCTCCTCCGGTGATGAATTCATCGGAAATCTGATCGCAGAAGCAATGGACAAGGTTTCCCAGAGCGGCATCATCACGGTTGACGAGTCCAATACTGCTGAGACTTACAGTGAAGTAGTGAAGGGCATGCAGTTTGACCGCGGTTATCTGTCCCCGTACATGGTCACTGACAGTGAGAAGATGGAAGCAGTTCTGGACGATCCTCTGATCCTCATGACTGATCGCAAGATCACCAACATTCAGGAGATCCTTCCTCTTCTGGAAGAAGTCGTCAAAGCCGGCCGCAAGCTCCTTATCATCGCAGAAGATGTGGAAGCAGAGCCTCTGGCAACGCTGGTCCTGAACAAACTGCGCGGTACCTTCAACTGTGTTGCCGTAAAGGCTCCCGGATTCGGCGATCGCCGAAAGGAGATGCTGCAGGATATCGCTACCGTAACCGGCGGCGAGGTTATTTCCGGTGATCTGGGCATGGAACTGAAAGATGCAACCATCAATCAGCTTGGTCAGGCCCGTCAGGTTGTCGTATCCAAAGAGTACACCACGGTCGTGGACGGCGCCGGCAACAAAGCCGACATCGCAGACCGTGCCGCACAGGTCAAGAAACTGCTGGAGACCAGCACTTCCGACTATGACAAGGATAAGCTGAAAGAGCGTCAGGCAAAACTGGCCGGCGGTGTTGCAGTCATCAAGGTCGGCGCAGCAACTGAGACCGAGATGAAGGAAAAGAAGCTCCGCATCGAGGATGCACTGAACGCAACCCGTGCAGCAGTGGAAGAAGGCATCGTCGCCGGCGGAGGCACCGCCTATGTACGCGCAGCCAAGGCAGCTCTGGATCTGGCCAACACGCTGGAAGGCGATGAGAAGACCGGCGCCATGATCGTCGCCAATGCACTGAACGTTCCCGTACAGCAGATCGCAGCCAATGCAGGCGCACAGGGCGCAGTCGTCCTCAATGAAGTCAGCAACGGTGCTGTGAACTACGGATACGATGCAGCAAATGATTCCTACGGCGATATGATCGAAAACGGTATCGTTGACCCGACCAAAGTCTGCCGCAGCGCACTGGAAAACGCAGCTTCCGTAGCCGCCATGGTCCTCACCACCGAGAGCCTGGTTGCCTACATTCCGGAACCGCCCGCACCCGCGGCAGCTCCCAACCCGGAAATGGGAATGTATTAATCCAAAAATGATTTGATGCCCTCGGGATCTTTCCCGGGGGCATTTTTACCCGAAGAACATGTGATTTGGGCGTTGCATTATATTGTATTAGGGAAATCAATTTGATATAATATTGTTTCCCGAATGCAATATTCGGAATTACAACGAAATGGAGGTGCGGGTCTATGAGCAGCAACAAGCAGCTGATGTCGGAACGTAGTGCACAGATGTATATCGTTTTCCTGATTATCTTCTGTGTTGGTACCGTCGTCGTCCGTCAGTATGCACTGGCCGCAGGCGAGGCGCTGGTCATTCTTGCACTGATTATCTATACCATCGTCAGAAGCCGCAGAAAACGGAAGGAACTGGTGGAATACATCGAGTCCATCACCTATGACACGGAGACGGCGAAAAACAACACATTCCAGAATTTCCCCCTTCCTCTGGCGGTGTTCCGCATGACGGATACCACCATCATCTGGGGAAATCAGATGTTCTTCGACGTTACCGGACTCACAGGGGCAAAGACCGGACAGAAGATCAGTGCGCTTGCTCCGGAGTTTTCCGGAAAGTGGCTTCTGGAAGGAAAGAACCAGTATCCCAACCTTATCGAGATCAATGACCGGAAGTATCAGGTCAGCGGCAACCTCATCCGTTCCGAAAAGGAAGGACAGGTCAGCAATATGATGGGGATCAGTTACTGGCTGGATGTGACAGACTATGACAATATCCGTTCCGAATATGAGAAGACCCGGCCCGTTGTGGCGCTTATCGTCGTAGACAACTACGAAGAGCTGATGAAAAATCAGCCGGACCGTGTCGTGTCCAATCTCCGGGACGATCTGGATGATATGATCGTGGCTTGGAGCGAGAGCTTCAACGGTCTGATCAAACGAATTTCCCGTGAACGTTATCTCATGGTCTTCGAAGAGCAGTATATCAAGAAGATCATCGCGGAGAAGTTTTCCATTCTGGAAAAGGTCCATGACATTACTAATGCCTCCGGCATCCATGCGACGCTGTCCATAGGAATCGGACTGGATGGAGCCGGATATGCCGAGAACCACCAGTTTGCCAATATGGGCATTGAAATGGCACTGTCCCGAGGCGGAGATCAGGCGGTAATGAAAAACCGCTTCAACTTTGATTTCTTCGGCGGACGCCGCGGCGGTGTGGAGACCCGCACCAAGGTCAAATCCCGCGTGATGGCAACCGCTCTGTCCGAGCTGATCGGAGATGCCTCCAAGGTCTATGTCATGGGACATAAGGCGCCGGACTACGATGCCATCGGCGCGGCAGCGGCGGTATGCTGCATCGCCCGGAAACAGGAAAAGCCGTTTTACATCATTTCCAACAGTCCCGATTCGCCGGCGGAAACGGTGATCGAGAAACTGAAGACGGAACCGGAATACAAAAATGCCTTTATCGATGGAGAAGATGCCATCGTCCACGCCGACAGCAAGACACTGCTGGTCCTGGTGGATACCAACCGGCCGGAACAGGCGGAGGAGGGACGGCTGCTGGAAGCGTGCCATCACGTCGCTGTCATCGACCATCACCGACGTGCCGCAACGTATGTGGAGAAACCGGATCTTTCCTACATCGAGCCTTACGCGTCATCTGCGTGTGAGCTGATGACCGAGATCCTTCAGGTGGTCACGGACCCGTCCGATCTGCTTTCGGCAGAAGCGGAAGCGATGCTCAGCGGCATCGTGCTGGATACCAAGAACTTCAATCTTCGTACCGGAGAGCGGACCTTTGACGCGGCAGCTTATCTGCGGCGGGCCGGCGCGGACCCCGCGGAAGTGAAGATCCTTATGCAGACGGATCTTCCCCATACGGTCAAAAAGTACAGGATCCTGCAGTCGGCACAGATGTACCGTGATATCGCCATCGCAGCACCAAAGGTGCCCCAGGAACGTGTCGTGGCAGCGCAGGCAGCAGACGAGCTGCTGAATGTTTCCGGTGTCAGCGCGTCCATCGTGGCATACCCCAATGAAGCGGGAGTATACATTTCCGCGCGATCCATCGGCGATCTGAATGTTCAGCTGATCATGGAAAGCCTGGGCGGGGGCGGTAACCGCAATGCCGCAGCATGCCAGATGGAGGGCGTGTCCATCGAGCAGGCACTGGACAAGATCCACCAGGCTATCGATGAGTACTTAGCAAGTTAAAAGATATTTGATACAGGAGATATCGATATGAAAGTTATTTTCAACCAGGACGTCAAGGGCCAGGGCAAGAAGGGCGAGCTGAAGGAAGTTTCCGACGGATATGCCAGAAACTATCTTCTGCCGCGCAAACTGGCATCGGAAGCCACGGCAGACAACATCAATACCGCCCGGCTGAAAGAAAAAGCCCGTCAGGCACAGATCGCAGCAGAACGTGCGGAAGCACAGGAGACTGCGAAGAAACTGGAGTCCGTGAACCTGATCATCAAGGCAAAAGCCGGTCAGAACGGCAAGCTGTTCGGGGCGGTCACCAGCCAGGAAATCAGCGAAGCACTGAAGGAACAGGCGGGCATCGAGATCGAGAAGAACAAGATCGTTCAGGGAGATCCCATCAAAGCTTACGGTTCCTATCAGGTCCGCGCAAAACTCGGATACGAGATCTCCGGGAACGTCAACCTCACCGTGGTAGAGGGTTGAAACCAAATCTGATTAAGAAAGGGGGGACCACCTGTGGATGAGATCCTCAACCGGCAGCTGCCTCACGATGACGCCGCGGAACAGGCGGTGATCGGATCCATGCTGATAGATGATCTGTGCATCTCGGATGTAGTAGAAAAGGTCAGCAGTGCAGATTTTTACAGCACACAGAATCGGGATATCTACGAGACCATTCATTACATGTTTTCCTACAATATGAAGGTGGATCCCATTACCGTACTGGATCAGATGAAGAGCCGGGGGAAATACCGGAACAATCTGGAACAGTATATGGCCGAACTGATGCGGGTAACGCCCACGTCCGCCAACGTGATTGAGTACTGCACCATCGTGAAGGACCGGGCGCTGATGCGCAACCTGGTCCAGACCGCGGAAAAGATCAATGAACTGGTTTATGAGGGTTCCGGAGAAGCGGAAAATATGCTGGAATCCGCAGAACAGATGATCTATGCCCTGCGACAGGGGAGAAACATCAACGGACTGATCCCCATCAGCACCATCATCAGCGAAGTCTATGAAGAGATGAGCAAGCTGGGCGACGGGGAGAAGAAGCTTCCCGGTCTGTCCACCGGTTTTGCAGATATCGACCGAAGCACACTTGGACTCAATCCCGGCGAACTGGTGATCCTGGCCGCACGTCCGGCCATGGGCAAGACTTCCATGGCTCTGAACATTGCACTGAATGCAGCCAAGGCGTCCGGAAAGACCATTGCAGTATTCTCTCTGGAAATGAGCCGGGAGCAGATCGTGAACCGCTTTTTGTCCTTTGAAGGAATGGTGGATGCCAAGAAACTGCTTACCGGAGACCTCAATGAAGCGGAATGGAGCCGTCTGGGACTTGCCGCATCGACACTGAGCCGTACGGATATCCGGATCGATGACAATCCGACGCTTTCCGTAGCGGATATGAATGCACAGTGCCGTCGTGTGGACAACCTCGGACTGGTGGTCATCGATTATCTGCAGCTGATGCAGTCCTCGGGAAGCGGCCACCATTATTCGAGTGAAAGCCGGACTCAGGCCGTTTCGGACATGAGCCGCATGCTGAAGATCATGGCCAAGGAACTGAATGTGCCGGTCGTATGCCTGTCACAGCTTTCCCGTGCCAACGAATCGCGTTCGGACAAACGGCCGCAGCTGTCCGACCTCCGTGAATCCGGTTCTATCGAACAGGATGCCGACGTGGTCATCGGTCTGTACCGTGAGTTTTATTACAATCAGGATGCTGAGAATCCCAATGAGGCGGAGGCCATCATCCTGAAGAACCGAAAAGGTGAGACCGGTTCGATCCGTCTGAACTGGATGCCGGAGTACACCTGCTTTGCCAATCTGGATACCACCCACGAAGAATGATGAGTAACCACGTAGAGGAAATCCGAAGCGGGATCCCTTCCGGCAGCAGCATCCTTTGTGCTGTCTCCGGCGGCGTGGATTCCATGGTGCTCCTGCACTGCCTGTGGAAACACAGGGAAGAGTGGGGGATCCGGATCTGCGCGGCTCATTTCGATCATCAGCTGAGAGGACTGGAATCCGCCCGGGACCGCACCTTTGTGCGGGACTGGTGTCAGGAACGGGATATCCCGCTGAAGATCGGATTCGGCGAAGTTCGTCAGAAGGCGGAAGAGGATCATCTGGGCACGGAAGAAGCTGCCCGGGAGATGCGGTATGCCTTTCTGGAACAGGCCCGGAACGAGCTGGAGTGTGACTGGATCATCACCGCGCACAATGCCGATGACCAGCTGGAGACACAGATCCTGAATCTGTGCCGCGGAAGTGGACTTCACGGCCTGTGCGGGATCCCTCCCAGAAGAGGTGCGATCCTGCGCCCCATGCTGGAGATCACCCGCAGCGAGATCCTCGATTATGCGCGAGAGCATGAAGTCGTTTTTGTGGAAGATCACACCAACGAGGAGGATGACTTCGCACGAAACCGCATCCGACATCATGTGATGCCGGTGCTGAAGGGGATCAACTCCTCCGCGGTGGAAAATGCGGGGACCTGCGCGCGGCTCCTCCGCAGGGATGATGACTATCTGGAATCCCAGGCGGGAGAACTCCTTGCCCGGATCACCGATACAGACGGTGCTCTGCAGCTGAACAGACTGGAAGGAGTCCATGAGGCACTGTCCGGCCGCGTGCTGCGTCAGTGGATCGGCGCACCGCTGGACTACAGCAGCGTGAGACGGATTCTGGAGCATACCGGGACCACAGAGCGGCGTATCCTTGAGGTGCCCGGTTCTCAGCTGACACTGGAACAGGGAAAACTGTACCGGACAACCTGTGAAGCCATGGAATATCCGGAGATTATCCTGGAAGAAGGGAAGACAGAGATCCCTCAGCGGCGGTGCACGATTACCGTGGAACCGCTTACGATGCCGGCAGAAATTCATAGTTCGTTCAGCACTTTTTATCTGAAATATGACAATATTAACGGGAAGGTTCGATGCTCCTCCCGGCAGGACGGTGACCGGTTGCGGCTGAAGGCCCGGCAGTGCACCAAAAAACTGAAAGCATTATTTGAAGAAGCGGGCATGACCCGGTTCCAGAGGGATCAGACCATCGTGATCCGCGATGAAAAACAGCTTCTGGCGGTGGAAGGTTTCGGCGTCTCGGAATGGGCGGAAGCGCATCCCGGAGACCGGACCCTGAAGATCACCATCTGCCGGAACAGCAGCAAAACAGGAGAGACCAATGAATAAAGCAATGGAACAGGATATTGAACGGATCCTGATCACGAAGGAAGAACTGGAAGAAAAGGTAGCCGAGCTCGGAAGAAAGATCTCGGAAGATTATGCCGATGCCAAGGAAGATATCGTGTTTATCGGGGTGCTGAAAGGATGCTTCGTGTTCATGGCAGACCTGATGCGCCATGTGACTGTTCCGTGCTGTATGGATTTCATGGCTGTCTCCTCCTATGGAAGCGGCACCACGTCCTCCGGCGCGGTAGAGATTACCAAGGACCTGCGCGAGGATATCGGCGGGAAGCATGTGATCTTCGTGGAAGATATCCTGGACTCCGGTGTGACGCTGCATTATCTGAAACAGTACCTGCAGGTGCGTGAACCTGCCTCCATCCGTATCGCAACTCTGATGGACAAACCTTCCCGCCGCAAGGCGGATGTCCATGCCGATTACTTTGCATTCGAAGTGCCGGACGCATTCGTTGTCGGATACGGACTGGACTACGATGAGAAATACAGGAATCTTCCGTATGTGGGAATCCTGAAACCGGAAGTTTATTCCTGAAACGATATTGAAAACTCACCGGTGGAGCAACACCGGACGAAGGAAGTGGTAGATTGAAAAAGCAGCCTAACAGAGCGAGAGACATAGGCTTTTATATCCTGATCATTGTGATCCTTATTGCAACGATCTTCTCCATGACGAAACCATCGTCGGACGGGAAGGAATATACATATTCGGATATTTATCAGCTGTTTGCCAACGAGCAGGTGGATTCCTTCTATGTGGAAGGAGAAAACCTGGTGCTGACATTGAAGACCGATGCCAGCGAATCGGTGGAATCCAACAGTCCGCAGATCACGACCAACAAAGACGGTCAGGA
>CAJGCI010000053.1 GCA_904501855.1 Oscillospiraceae bacterium
GCGGGAGCGAAGATTCCAACCGGAGTATCCGCCTACGAAGACACAGAGGGCCGGTACCAGTATCAGCGTAAAAAAGAAATGTAACGTTGAGGCGGTATCGGTCAGATGTGGGATCAGAAGGAAGACCGCAGAGAGAACTGCTGTCACCAGCAAAGCTGTTTTTTTCAATTGCTTGACCTCCGTTTTCAAAGAAATCTCCTACAGAGGAGTGCCGAGCGCGCGGAGGATACTGGCGAAGTATTCCGGCAGCCCTGTCGTCAGATGAATCAGCTCCCCGGTGCGGGGGTGTGTGAATTCCAGTTCTCTGGCATGAAGGCATTGCCCGGAAAATCCCTTGTCCGGGGACTGCGCCCCGTAGGTTGCATCACCAAGAAGGGGATGCCCCAGGTAAGCCATATGGACTCGGATCTGATGGGTCCGCCCTGTTTCCAGCTGACAGCGAAGGTGAGAGTATCCGGCAAATTCCTCAATAACTGTCCAGTGGGTGACAGCCTCTTTTCCGTTTTTATAGTTCACGGCCATCTTTTTCCGATCCTTTGTACTCCGGCCGATCGGCGCATTAACAGTGCCGGATGGTTCCCGCATATGTCCGCGAACGATACCCTCATAGATTCGGAACAGACTGTGATCAGACAGCTGCTGGGAAAGACCGACGTGAGTAAAGTCGTTTTTTGCCGAGATGATCAGGCCGGAGGTATCTTTGTCGATACGATGCACGATACCGGGACGCTTTTCACCGCCAATGCCGGACAGGCTGTCTCCGCAATGATAAAGAAGCGCATTCACAAGAGTTCCGTCTTCGTGTCCTGCAGCAGGATGTACCACCATGCCCCGTGGTTTGTTTACCACGATAAGGTCGTTGTCCTCATAGATGATCTCCAGAGGAATGTCCTGAGGAACGAGCGCAATCTCCTTTGCCGGAGGAAGATGGATCTCCAAAACATCTCCGGCCTGGCAGACATAGTTTTTCTTCAGGGTTTTTCCGTTCTTCCATACCCGCTCGGCGAGAAGGAGCTTTTGGGCCGCACTTCGGGACGTTTCTTCCAAAGAACGCGCAAGGAGAGCGTCGATGCGCTCGCCGCTCTCCTCAACATAAATTGTAATTACAGATTCGTCCATTATCGAAATTCGTTCAGGATATCTTCCAGTGTAAAGCTGAATTCTTCTTCTGGTTCTGGCTCTTCGGGTTCTATTTCCGGTTCTGCCACAGGGAGCTCTTCCGGTTCTTCTGCGGGGACGACCTCTTCGGGTTCCGGATCCAGATCCAGCTCCATCTGAGCAGGCTCTTCCAGATATTCCTCCTCTGCCGGCTCGTTTTCTTCCGGTTTCAACTCTTCTTCGGGAGCTGATTCTTCTTCCGATACGGGCTCCTCTTCCGGATCCGTTTCTTCCTCCGGTGCAGATTCCTCTTCCAGCACCGCATCTTCATCCGGCCCGGGTTCCTCTTCCGGTGCAGCTTCTTCGTCCGATGCAGGCGCATCTTCCAGAACGTCCTCTTCTGCAGGTTCTTCCTGGAAAGGAGCTTCCTCCTCTACAGGCTCTTCCTGGAAAGGAGCTTCCTCCTCTACAGGCGCTTCCGATACTTCTTCTAATTCCTCTTCGGGCTCTTCCTCCGCGGGCTCGTCAGCGGACAAAATGTATTCTTCTGAGGTCTCTTCCTCATCTTCGATTTCTTCTTCATCAGATTCGGGTTCCTGAAGAGCCTCCTCGTCGGCCGGGGGTTCCTCCTCCGGCTCCTCAGTATCCTCTTCCAGAACGTCCGGTTCTTCTACGGGGGCGACCTCGATTTCTTCCGCGGGTTCAAGTTCCTCTACAGGACCTTTGGCAGTATCGTCTCCGCTGGGAGACGTGACTCGTTTAACCTGATACCGTCCGCCGCTGATGATGAGATAAAGACAGAACAGGATCCCGCCTACCGTGATAAAGATATCCGCCACATTGAACACCTGAATAAATTTCACCGGTTCAATAACAAACATATCAACCACGTATCCATAAATGGCACGGTCAATGGCGTTTCCCAGAGCACCGGCCATAGTCAGCACAGCCATCCAACGGCCGAATCCGCTCTTGATCCAATGGAAGATCAGGGCGAGGATCACGGCAATCGTTACGGCAGCAGCCAGACCGACAAAGATCCAGCGATAGCCCGGAAACAGACTGAAGGCGGCGCCATCATTATGGATGTTTACCAGTTTCAGAATGCCTGGGATCAATTCCACAGAACCACTGTTCAGAGTAATATTCGCAGTGACCCAGTATTTCATCAGCTGATCTGCGATCAATACCAGAACTACGACAATAGCATACAGCATCCCAAGTATCCCCCTTTCTGTCTATAGCAACAGTTTAACGCAATTATGTCAACTCCGCAACAACTTTTGCGCAGCGCGGGCACAGACCGGTCTCCGGATCTGCTTCTTCTGTGTGCGCCCAGCAGCGAGGACATTTTTCGCCTTTTGCTTCGCTTACGGCAATGGTAAGACCGGTGTTTCTTGTACCGGCGCCGACGGTAACGTCGCCTTCGTCATCGGCATCGATAAGACACTTGGAAACGATGAACATATCGTTGAGCGTCAGAGTCTCAATGGCAGCAACCGCTGCTTTGGCGTCATCATCGTTGGCGTGAAGAACGACCTGTGCATCCAGAGATTTGCCGATCTTCTTCTCGGCACGGGCGGATTCCAGAACACCGTTGACATCGTCGCGGACGCTGATGAGAGTATCCCATTTTGCCATGGTATCGGCATCCAGCCCATATTCCGCAAAGGGCTTGTTCATTTCGTTGAGAATGATGTTGCGGGTGTCATCACCGTCTCTGTGAGGCATGGACAGCCAAATCTCATCGCAGGTGAACGCAAGAATAGGAGCGAACATCTTGGTCAGAGAATCCAGGATCAGATACAGTGCGGTCTGTGCACTGCGTCTCTTCAGTCCGTTGGGAGCCTCGCAGTAAAGGCGGTCCTTGATAATATCCAGATAGAAGGAGGACAGCTCAACAACACAGAAATCGTTGATCGCATGAGAGATCACGTGGAATTCGTAGTTGTTGTAGCACTCCGCTACTTTTTCGATCAGTTCGTTAAGCTTGGTTACGGCCCAGCGGTCCAGCTCCATCATGTCTTCCGGTGCCACCAGATTGTTGGCATCGAAACCATTGAGGTTGCCGAGGCAGTAGCGGGCGGTGTTTCGGAACTTCAGATAGCTCTGAGTGAGCTGTTTAAAGATCTCGTTCGAGCAGCGAACATCCACGTGGTAATCGGCAGAACCGGCCCAGAGGCGGAGCATGTCCGCACCGTACTTGTTGGTGATCTCTCCGGGATCCATGCCGTTGCCGAGAGATTTATGCATTGCGCGGCCTTCGCCGTCAACGGTCCAGCCGTGCGTGATGCACTCTTTGAACGGAGCGCCTTTTCCCAGGGCGCCAACAGCAGTCAGCAGGGAAGACTGGAACCATCCGCGGTACTGATCCAGGCCCTCGAAATAAACGGTTGCCGGCCAGAAGCCCTGATCATGCTGCATGGCGGCATAGTGAGTGGAACCGGAATCGAACCAGCCGTCCAGCGTGTCTTCTTCCTTGGAGAAGTGTTTGCCGCCGCAGTGGGGGCAGACAAATCCGTCGGGAAGGATCTCATCGGCCTCGTGAAGATACCAGGCGTTGGAACCTTCTTTGGCAAAGAGTGCGGAAACGGCATCTCTGGTCTCATCGGTGACGATGGGCTCGCCGCATTCCTCACAGTAGAACACCGGAATGGGAAGACCCCACTTTCTCTGACGGGAGATACACCAGTCCATGCGTTCGTTAATCATGGATTTCATGCGGTCTTTGCCCCATTCGGGAACCCAGCGGACCTCGTCGCATGCGTCAATGGCGTCTCCGCGGAATGCGTCCACGGAGCAGAACCACTGCGGCGTGGCACGGAAGATGATCTCGCTGTCACAGCGCCAGCAGTGCGGGTAGCTGTGGAGAATCTCTTCCGTCGCGAACAGAGAACCGTCTTTTCTCATGTCTTCGAGGATGATGGAATTGGATTCCGACGTGGTCAATCCGGCATATTTGCCGGCGTATTCTGTGTGTCTGCCCTGATCGTCGACAGGGACGACCATCTCGGTGTTGTAGCTGCGGCAGGTCTGGAAGTCTTCTGCACCGAAACCGGGAGCGGTATGAACGCATCCGGTACCGGAATCCATGGTGACATAGTCTGCCAGCATGACCAGAGAGGTCTTCGGAAGGAAAGGATGATCGGCCAGCATGCGCTCAAAGAAGCTGCCTGGATGACGATCGATCACTTTATACTCGGTAAATCCGCCTTTTTCCATTACGGTATCCATCAGAGCCTCGGCCATGATATAGATCTCGCCGTTGCTGGCTTCAACCAGAACGTAGTCATAATCCGCGTTCAAGGTGATACCAAGGTTTCCGGGGAGTGTCCAGATGGTGGTGGTCCAGATCACGAAGTAGACCTTCGACAGGTCAATACCGGAAAGTTTGCCCAGATCATCATGGATGGGGAACTTGACGAACACGGTGGTGCAAGGGTCGTCCTTATACTGGATCTCTGCTTCCGCCAGTGCGGTCTCATCGTGCGGGCACCAGTAAACGGGCTTGAATCCCTTGTAGATATAGCCCTTCTTGTACATCTCACAGAAGACCTTGACCTCTTCCGCTTCGAATTCCGGATTCATGGTCTTGTACGGATGTTCCCAGTCGCCAATGACGCCGATGCGCTTAAAGCCGTCCATCTGAACATCGATGTAATGCTGTGCGAAATCATGGCAGGCATCCCGGAACTCCGCGGTGCTCATGGCCTTGCGATCCAGTTTGTTCTGCTTGATGATCGCAGATTCAATGGGCATGCCGTGGTTATCCCATCCGGGGATATACGGAGTGTAGTATCCGCGCATGGCATAGGAACGGGTGATGAAATCCTTGATGGATTTATTCAGAGCATGTCCCATATGAGGTGCGCCGTTGGAGAACGGAGGGCCGTCGTGCAGGCTGAACAGCGGTTTGCCCTCGTTCTTCTTGAGCATTTCATTATATAAGTCCATCTCTTCCCAGTGCTTCAGCATATCCGGCTCGCGCTTTGCCAGATTTGCGCGCATCGGAAACTCGGTCTTTGGAAGATTCAAAGTGTTATTGTAATCGGTTGCCATAGTATTTCTCCTCATAAATGTAATAGGGCGCACGTTGTGCGCCCCACATGTTTTCATTCCATTTAGCCCTGGTCGTCGAAAGTAAACAGCTGAGTGTCATCACTTACTTCGGAATGGGGTGCAGCAGCTTCCTCCACATTTGCTTCCTCGATTTCTTCTTCAATACCGGAGAAATCAATGGAGGTTGCAGGCTCGCTCTGTATCCGTGCGACAGAATCCTCAATGCTCTTTACTGCATCATCAATGTCCTTGGAATCCTCATAAGGCTCAACCTCTTCTTCCGGTTCGTACTCCGGAATCACAGGAGCAGAGGGAATCGTGCTGGCCGGGATATACTCGGGAACGGTACCGTCGGTCAGTTCGTCGGAAAGGACATCCAGGTGCTTCAGCTGATCCTGCAGCATTTTCTTTGCAGAAGCAATGTAAGCTGCAGTGGACTGTTTTGCATCATTCAGCAGGCTCTCTTCTGCTTCTCTCTTGGCGGCGATTCCGCCTACGATGGACTGAACCTGTGTGTTTGCTTCGGCGACAGCCACATCTGCTTTGTGACGGGCTTCGGCCTCAATCTGAACGGAAAGCTTCTGTGCAGAGAGAAGAGCACGATTAAGAGCGTCTTCATTTGCGCGGTATTCCTCAATCTTGTCTACGAGGACTTTCATCTTCGCTTTCAGAACAGAGATCTCTTTCTGAGATGCCGTCAGGTCTGCGGCGACTTTCTCCAGAAAATCATCGACAGAACCCATGTCATAACCGCCAACTAAAGCTTTCTCAAAAGTTTTTTCTTTAATATCCTGAGGAGTCATAATTTGGCCCACCTTCCTGTTTGAAGTTTCCTGTATTTATTAGAATCGCAGAGAATTGCCGTCGATATCTCCGGCATTCTCTCCCATGAGATCCACATTATACGGTGTAATGATATATGCGTTCGTTGCAACGCGTTTGATCTTTCCTTCCAGAGCGTATGCGACGCCGGAAAGGAAGTCGATCAGTCTGCGGGAGACGTCTTTGGGGGTGTTTTCCAGGTTCATCAGCACCGGTCTGCGGTCTCTGAGCTGATCCGCGATCTCCGCAGCAGCCTCAAAGTTTTCTGGGTTGATCAGCACCACTTTCATGTGCTGACCGCCGGTCCCGAGATCCACAACCTTGTTGTTGCGAGATTCTCTGCGGGGACGCGGAGCAGGGTTCGAAGCGTAAGGACGCTCCGCCTGCTGTATATTCTCGTTGCTTCCGGAGAAGAAGGAACTCTTGCGTTCCGGCTGTTCGTAGTTGCCGCTGGGGGTCTCTACCGGAATCGGAGTCTCCATCTCGTCGTCATCGTAAAAATCGTCTTCGTCGTCAAAGGGCTGAGTGAGCTTTTTGATGCCGTCTAAGAAACCCATTGATTTGTAGCCTCCTTACTTCAGGTTGTCCCATAATTGCGCTCGCCAAAGATCCCGGTCCCGATCCGGACCATGTTGGAACCTTCTTCAATCGCGGTTTCGTAATCATGAGTCATGCCCATGGACAGAAAATCCATGGAAACATTATCGTATTTTTTGGTGTCAATGTCAATAAAAAGCTGTTTCATCTCCTTAAAATAAGGGCGGGTCTGTTCGGGGTCGGAATCCGCAGGCGGGATCGCCATCAGGCCGCGGATATGGACATGCGGAAACTGCCCGGCCTGAGCCAAAACCTCTTCCAGGGACTCCTTCATCAGTCCGGACTTCGCTTCTTCGCGCCCGATGTTTACTTCCAGAAGGATGTCCTGAATAGTGCCGGTGGATTCCGCACGGCGGTCGATCAGGCGGATCAGTTCCAGAGAATCCACCGATTGAATCAGGTCCACAACGCCCACCAGATATTTCACCTTGTTCTTCTGAAGATGCCCGATGAAATACAGCGGAGCGCCCTCATATGCGTTCTCGGCATTTTTCTGCTGAAGTTCCTGTACGCGGTTCTCGCCGCAGGCGTCCACTCCGCCGATTACCGCTTCGCGGACTGCGGCGGAATCGTTCATTTTCGTAGCAGCCACCAGCATGATCTCGTCCGGATTCCGGCCGGCCTTTGCGGCGGCGGCAGCGATACGGGTGCGGATTTCCCCGATGTTGCCAGAAATGCTCATTTGATAAACCTTCTTTTTCTGAGATGTTGCGATTCGATGCTGCCGGCTGGCAGCATCGAAGGAGTTTTTGTTGTCAGCTCTGTCCGTCCAGAACCTTTCCGTCAAACAGATTCTTTCCTGCGGTGATCAGCGTATCACCTTCATGCAGTGCAGAGGAGGAGGTGTCCTGTTTGACCAGATAGTACTCATCATTGGATGTAAGGATCTCCACTTGCTTCCTCTCCACAGTCTTCGCGGTGAGACAGTAGACGAAGGAATTTCCGTCGTCATCCACGTGCATAGCGGATACCGGCACTTTCAGACCGTTGGACTGAGAGAAAATGATTTCGGCTGTGGCATGGCGCATGGCCATCGTCTCCGACAGCGCATACTTGGTGGAAAACACCACGGCGCAATTCCCACCGTCTTCCTTGGAGATGCTCAGGACCGTCGCGGGGATCAGCCCGCTGTAATAACGGGGGAAGCTCAAAGAAACCTTGGCGCCTTCCGAGAGACGCTGCGCGGTATCGCTGTTGACGAGCGCCAGGAAATGCCAGGTGAAAGAGCGGATGATTTTGCCGTAGGCACCCTCTTCCGGCTCCGAAGACTGATGCATCAGATCCTTCAGTCCCGATACGGAGATGGAGGTCACTTCCGAGGAGGAAGTAGACTCAAACCCGTCGGTCGTTCGGGTGAAAATCCCTGCGCTGGGCGCTTCGATAATCGCATCGTCGTCCCGGGAGGCGTTGCTGTAGCTTTCCTGTTCCGCTTTGAGTTTGTTCAGTTTTGCTTCTGCTTTATCCGACGCGTCCTGCATAAACAGCAGGGAACTGAGATCCAGAGCAGCTGTGTCCGTGGCCGCATAGTCCTGTGTGGCAACGGAAGACGCGAGCTTTCGTGCCGAGGAGGCAACGTTGTCGTCCCGGCTGCTGGCGTCTACCACGGATGCCGAGGAAGAAAGGAACGTCTCCAGTCGGCTGATCTCACGGCTCAGTTCCGCCAGATGATTCGTCTCCTCCAGATCTTCTTCCGAATCCGTGGAAATCGCAAGCAGAGCACCCTTGGAGATTTCTTTGCCGTCCTCCGCCTGAATGCTCAGAAACTGCTTGGAAGAGAAGAGGACTTCTTCGTCCCGGATGACGATGCCGTCGGCTTCGTCGCTGTCAGATATGGCAAAGGTCTGGACCGGTTCCGTCTTAATGTTTTCGTTGGTGGAATTCCAGAGCCAGCTGACGATATAAAACGCAAAGGCAAGAAACAGCACCGCTGCGATTATTTTTGTGTAGATGTCGGTTCGATTCAAATCTCCACTTCCTTTGGAATCCCTTCAGCCTCCGGAGACTGCCACATAGCAAAGCAGTGATCGACGGCTCGCGTTAGATCCGGTTTGCTCTGCCAGCGCAGCCAGCAGACGTCAGGATTGCGTCTTAGCCAGGTAAGCTGCCGCTTGGCATATCGGCGGCTTTCCTGTTTAATCTGTTCGATGGCTTGCTTCAGGGTGATCGATCCGCGTATGGCCTGAACGATCTCCTTGTATCCGATGGCCTGCATGGCAGTGTGGGTATCATTCAGTCCGAGATCCAGCAGCGCCTGCACTTCCTGGAGCAGTCCAGCATCGAGCATCTGATCCACCCGTCGGTTGATCCGTTCATACAGATCGTCGCGGCGAACATAGTCCAGTGCCACTATGAGAGACTCGTACCGGGGAGGTACAGTCTGTGTTTCGGCATCATGCTGTGTGATGGTTTTTCCTGTCAGACGGTAGATCTCCAGTGCCCGTACGATCCGCTTTCGGTCGTTGGGAGAAAGTTTTGCCGCCCGTTCCGGATCGACTGCGTTCAGCTCCGACCACATGGCAGCACCGCCTCGCTCATCGTATTCGCCGTTGAGCTCATTGCGGATGTCGTTTTCCCGGTCAGACCGCTCGGCAAAGGACCGCCCGGACAGAAGGGAGTCGATATACAGTCCGGTTCCTCCCACCAGAATGGGAATCCGGTTCCGTGAAAAGATATCCTCACAGCAGGCAGAAGCCATTTCCACATACCGTGCAACGGAAAAGTTCTCTGACGGATCCGCCACATCAACCATGTGATGGGGTACTCCCTGCATTTCCTCCGGTGTGATCTTGGCGGTTCCGATATCCATACGGCGATACACCTGCATGGAATCGGCAGATACGACTTCGCCGCCGAGTTTTTTTGCAAGGGACACACCGAGAACGGTCTTACCCGTTGCGGTGGGGCCTGTGATCACCAGCACTTTCTTCGACAATTGTTGCTCCTCTTTATACGATTCGTTTAAACTCCTTGTCCAGATCTTCTCTGGTATAGATGACGGCTACCGGACGTCCGTGAGGACAGTATTTGATCTGCTGGGACACCACGGCTTCCGCCAGAACGAAAAGTTCCCGGACATCGGTCTTCCATCCTGCCTTGATGGCAGCTTTGCAGGCTACGGTTTTCAGGATGTTAGTCTTTCTGGCCTCCAGATCCACCGTGCGGTGATCCTTCAGCTGCTGGCAGATCTCCTCAAATGCGGCGGTGACGTCGCTTTCGTACATGTCTGCCGGGACAGCGCGGATAATATGGGAATTGTCGCCATAGGGCTCCAGTTCAAACCCGAGGTCCGCCAGAAGGGCACCATTCTCCTCCAGAAGCGCCGCCGTTTCCTCATCGGTCTTAACGGTGACGGGGACCATAAGGATCTGAGACATGACGGAGCGGTCTTCCGTGAGAAGGCGGTCGAAAATGATCCGTTCGTGACAGGCGTGCTTGTCGATGATGATCAGCTTTTCATCCTGCTGTACCAGAATATACGTATTCATGACCTCTCCGATCATGCGAAAAGGAGGCACATCGGAAGAGGATTTCTTGTTTTGTGGTTCCGGAGCTGCGGGCTGCGGCTTTACCGGGGAAAATCCCTCCATGGAAGTCTGTTCCGAAGAATGCCCGCCGGAGAAAGCAAAGGGGACAGGTGCCTCTTCTTCCCGGGCGGCGGAGGTGTTTCGGTAAGGCCGCGCGGGAGTTTCCTCGGAACGGGGACGGAATGCATCAGCAGAGACCGGTCCGCCGGAGGGACGGAAGGAGGATGCGGGAGCCGCCACGGACGGCTGTGCTGCGGCAGATGCCGAGAGAAGATTCTCCTTCTGGATCGCTGCCAGCGCGGCATGATAGACCGCGTCAAAGACCTTTTTTTCCTCCATGAATTTCACTTCGGTCTTTGTGGGGTGGACATTGACATCCACGGCACCGTAACTGATATCGATATACAGACAGCAGGCAGGATAATGACCCACCAGCATGGAATTTTCGTAAGCCTGCTCCACCGCGGCCTGCAGCAGGGGAGACCGGATGTAGCGGTTGTTGCAGAAGAAATACTGATAGGCGCGGTTTCCGCGGCAGGCAGCCGGGGAAGAGACATAGCCTCTGACGGAAACTTTATCATTGCTCCCGCTGCAGGAGAGCATCTTGTTGGCAAAATCCCGGCCGAAGATGGCATACATACCGGACAGGCTGTCTCCGTCTCCGGGAGTAAAGAATTCCTCGGAGCCGTCTTTGATGTAATGGATGGAAATGTCGGGGCGGGAGAGCGCACAGCGGACCGCAGTCTGCGTGCAGGCAGTGGTCTCGCTTCGTTCTGTCTTCAGAAACTTCCGGCGGGCAGGAGTGTTGTAAAACAGATCCCGCACCGTGATCGTAGTGCCATATGGACATCCGCACTCTTCCATGTTCTGAATATCACCGGCTTCCAGGATCACCCGGGTCCCCTGTTCCGATCCCTGCTCTCTCGTGACCATGTCTATGCGGGAAACTGCGCTGATGGCAGCAAGGGCCTCTCCGCGGAATCCCATGGTGCTGATGGAATCCAGTCCGTACTCGTCATGAAGCTTACTGGTGGCATGCCGCATAAAGGCGATACCAGCGTCTTCCGGGGACATGCCGCTCCCGTTATCGGTAATGCGGATCATGGAAGATCCGCCATTTTTGATCTCAATGGTAATGCTGTCCGCTCCGGCATCGATGGAGTTTTCCACCAGCTCCTTGATTACGGAAGCCGGCCGCTCCACCACCTCACCGGCGGCGATCATATCCGCAACATGAGGAGATAAAATGTTGATATTTGTCATAAAAAAA
>CAJGCI010000054.1 GCA_904501855.1 Oscillospiraceae bacterium
AATGGATGAGATTGAAGTAATGAGCCTTGTTGATTCACTTTACAACATGATCAGTGAGGCCTGGGGTGTCCCCCTGGGAAATGATAAATGCATCATTGAAAGAGAAAAGGCTCTGGAGATCCTGGATGAGATCAAGGGAGCGATGCCCGTGGAACTGGCAGAGGCGAAGCGTCTCGTGTCGGCACGCGACGAATTCATCTCCAACGCCAAGAGGGAAGCGGAATCGGTCCGCAAGCTGGCAGAGGAGAAGGCCCGCACCATGGTTCAGTCTCAGGAAGTGTACCGTGTCGCCCAGCAGCAGAGCGCGGAGATGATCTCCAGTGCTCAGGCCAAGAGCGAGCAGCTGCGGCTTGCCGCAAGCAAGTATGCTCAGGAGATCCTGAAGAGCACCGCTGCTTCCGTGCAGAACACCGCCGATCAGCTGAAGAAACAGTGTGAAGAGTTCCAGGCGAAGTTTGGCGAGGAACCGGCTCACAAGGAGCCCGCACCGTCAGAGGAAGAGCCGGTCTACGAGGATCTGCCCGTAGAATAAGGAAGAAAAAAAGTTTTAAAAACCATATATTGTGCCTGATGGCGCCTTTCCGAAAGGAAGGGCGCTATTTTTTGTGTTTCCCTTAAGAATTTCTAATTATTTCAGTGAAATCATACCCGAAAAGAGGCTTGCTTTTTTCCTGAAATCCCGTATAATAAGACCAAAGTGGTGAGAAGTGGGGAAAAGTGTCTAAAAATACCACAGAAAGGGGCGGCTGAGATCCATGAATCCACTGACTGGAATCTACAATCATAATCTGGATGCAAAAGGCCGTCTTTTCATTCCTGCCAAACTGCGGGAAGAACTGGGGGAAGTTTTTTACGTCACGGTATCCCATGAAAAATGCCTCTGGGCATATCCTCACGAGACCTGGCAGGCCCTGCAGGAGAGAGTGAATGCACTTTCAATGCTGGAACAGGGAAGGATGCGCGCGCTGTTCGCCTATGCGGCCAAGTGCGAACCGGACAGCCAGGGAAGGATCCTGCTTCCGCAGAATCTGCGGGAATTTGCCGGACTGACAAAGAGCGTGACCGTAGTGGGAAGCAACAACCATGTGGAACTCTGGGACAGTGATTCCTGGACGCCCATCATGGAACAGGAAATGACGCCGGAAAACATCTACGCGATTATGGGAGAGCTGGGATTGTAATGGCGAAACATGTACCTGTTCTGTTAAACGAATGTATTGAAGGTTTGAATATACAGCCGGACGGCATTTATGTGGACGGGACCGTGGGCCTCGGCGGGCACTCTTCGGAGATCGCCAGACGTCTGACCACGGGAAGACTGATCTGTATCGATCGGGACACAACCGCCATCGAGCGCTCCGGAGAACGGCTGAAGGAATGGGCCGACAGGATCACCTTTGTCCACGGGAACTTCTGTGACGTGGCAGCGATCCTGAAGGAACTGGAGATCCCGAAGGTCAACGGGATGCTGTTCGACCTGGGCGTTTCTTCACCCCAGCTGGATGAGGGAGACCGCGGCTTTTCCTATATGACGAATGCTCCTCTCGATATGAGAATGGATCAGAGCGATACCTTGTCTGCCTGGCTGATCGTCAACAGATGGCCGCAGGAAAAACTGGAATACATTATTAAGGTATACGGGGAAGAGCGGTATGCAAGGCTGATTGCCTCCGCTGTGATCCGGGCCAGATCAGAACAGACGATCAATACCACCGGAGAGCTGGTGGAAATCATAAAGAAAGCAGTGCCGGCTGCGGCACTGAGAGAAAAACAGCATCCTGCGAAACGGACGTTTCAGGCAATCCGTATCGCGGTGAATGATGAACTGGGTGCCGTGGAGAAGATGATGGAGGAGGCTCCGGATCTTCTGGCGCCGGGAGGAAGACTGGCAGTCATCAGTTTCCACTCGCTGGAGGACCGGATCGTAAAGAAGGGCATCCAGGCAAGAGAGAACGGATGTACCTGTCCGAGAGAAGCTCCGGTCTGCACCTGCGGATTCGTTCAGACGCTGCGAAGCGTGAACCGGAAGCCCATCACCGCATCGGAGCAGGAGCTGGAGGAGAACCCGAGAGCACGGAGCGCAAAACTCCGTGTCGCCGAGAGAGTCGGATAACTGGAGCGATTATGGCAAGAAACGACGCATCGAAATACAGAGAGTATTATGTGCACGGTACTGCAGCATATAATCGGCAGGTGGCACCTTCGGAGATCGTACGGGATGAACCCGTCTACGTTCCTCCGAGAAAACGGATCGAGGAGACCGTTGCCGCCAATACGAAGGCTCTGACGAAGCAGAGCCTGTCGCCGATGGTCATGCTGGGGTTTGTGATCGCTGTGGCCATGCTGGTGTTCTGTCTCATTGCCAGAATCGAATTCACCACCGTTTCCGCAGAAGCCGCGGAACTTCAGTCTCAGCTCAATCAGTTGACGGAAGACAATTCTAGACTTACAATTAAGTACGAATCTGCCCTGAACCTTGCGGAAGTGGAAGACTATGCAGTCAATACTCTGGGCATGCAGAGACCCAGCACGGATCAGATCGTTTACGTGAACGGCTCTGCACAGAACCGGGCAGAAGTGGTCAATCCCAATACGGAACAGATCCGTCAGCAGCTGGACCAGGCTGCTGCCAGTATCGCAGGGATGAACTGACAACGAATACAGGAGCTGGATATGTCAAGCAATCAGAACGGACGAAGATCCGTGAAGGGTCCTACTGTACAAATGAAACGCCGCACACTTCTATTGATGGCAGTGTGCGGCATAGTTGCATTTATAGTGCTGGCATTTCAGCTGTTCAAAATACAGATTATCGAGCATGACAGGTATGAAGCCGACGCTCTTTCACAGCAGATCGGGACCACCAGTTCCATCGCGGAACGGGGCACGATCTATGATACCAACATGAAGGCGCTGGCCATGTCATCGGAAGTCTATACGGTGTTCATCGATCCCAAAGCCATCACGGAGAGAAATGAGGATATCAACCTCATCGCCGATGAACTGAATGAGCTTCTGGACGTCGACCGTGCGGACGTCATTTCCAAGATGGACAACAAGGATTCCCAGTATGCCGTGGTCGCCAGGAAAGTTGATCCCGACATCGTGGAGAAGATCAAGTCCTTCAAGGAGATCAACAACATTACCACGGTGCATTTTGAGAAGGATTACAAACGCTATTACCCCTACGGTTCTCTGGCCTGCCATGTGGTGGGATTCACCGGTTCCGACGGCACGGGACTCCAGGGCGTGGAATACGAATACAATTCCGTCCTCTCCGGTGCGGAGGGACGTAAAGTCCAGGCGCAGACGGCAAACGGCAAGCCTCTGATGTTTACCGAGTACGAGGACACC
Organism: Oscillospiraceae bacterium; assembly: GCA_904501855.1. Taxonomy (GTDB): domain Bacteria; phylum Bacillota; class Clostridia; order Oscillospirales; family Oscillospiraceae; genus UBA2922. The sequence goes on from CAJGCI010000054.1 coordinate 3,355, forward strand.
TATTCCGTACAGAACGGACTGAATGTCGTCACCACCATCGATTCCACCATCCAGTATTATCTGGAGAAGAGACTGCAGGAAGCCGTGGAAAAGTACGACATCCAGAACGGAGCCGGCGCCATCGTCATGAACGTGAAGACCGGCGCGATCCTGGGCATGGCATCTCTGGGTAATTTTGATCTGAACGATTATCTGGCGGTGGATGAGGAGACCCAGAAGAAGGCTGACGAAGCCTCCGACAAGGAGTCGGATGAGATCATGAGCGAGGCAAGGTCCCTCATGTGGAGAAACAAATGCATCTCCGACACGTATGAACCGGGCTCCACCTTCAAGATCCTGACGCTGGCCATGGCTCTGCAGGAGGGACTGGCTCCCGATGAGAGCGACAATTATTTCTGCGAAGGCAGCGTGCAGGTGGAAGGCGATACCGTCGCCCGTCACTGCTGGGACGTGTCCGGACATGGAGAACAGACCCTGACTCAGGCCGTACAGCATTCCTGCAACGTGGCATTCGTCAACATCGGTCAGGAGATCGGCGCGGAACGGTTCTACAAATACTGCGACGCCTTCGGACTGCTGAACATCACGGCGGATGAGGAGGAATCCCTCACCGGACTGACCGGTGTGGATCTTCCCGGAGAAGCCAGAAGCATCTGGTGGAGCGAAAACGTGTTTTACAATCCGGATGTGCGCTCCCAGCTGGCAGCTGCATCCTTCGGACAGACCTTTAACGTTACACCGCTGCAGATGGTCACCGCGGTCAGCGCCTGCGTGAACGGCGGATACCTGATGGAACCATATGTTGTAAGAGAACTTGTGGATGACAACGGGGATTCCGTATATACCCACGATTCCACTCCGGTGCGCCAGGTCATCAGTGAGGAGACCAGCGACAGGATCTGCGAGATCCTGGAAAAGGTCGTCAACGATCCCGTGGACGGTACCGGAAAGAATGCCTACGTGGCAGGATACCGCATCGGCGGCAAGACCGGCACATCGGAAAAAGTCTCGAAACTGGCGGATACCGGTGAGAAGGAATACATCGTGTCCTTTATGGGAATCGCCCCGGCGGATGAGCCGGAGATCGCGATCCTTGCATTCCTGGATACTCCCAACGATGACGGAGAGAACTATATCTCCGGCGGACAGATGGGCGCACCTACCGTCGGGGCCATGCTTTCGGATATCCTTCCGTACATCGGTGTGGAAGCCAAGTATTCCGAAGAAGAGATCCTCAACCGTGACCGTGGCGTTCCGGATGTTCTGGAAAAGAAGATCAGCGATGCCGCCAAAGCCATCGAAGACGCCGGTATGCGTTACCGCGTGATCGGGGAAGGCGACACGGTGACCAAACAGCTGCCTGCGGCACACTCTGTGATCGCGGCCGGCAGCGAAGTGATCCTCTATGCCGATGAGGAGCCTTCCAAAAACAAAGAAATTATGATCGATCTGATCGACTATGATTACGTGACTGCACGGGAGAAGCTGAGCCAGCTCGGAATTTTCATCTCCACGTCCAGTCCCGTGTCCAGCCCGGACACACAGCTGATCACCAGTCAGAGCATCGCCGAAGGGGAAGAAGTGGAACATGGAACGATACTCAATGTCACGCTTCGTACCAGCGGAGGCGGCAGCATGATCGGACGATATTAACCCCGGAAAGGAACTATTATGCAACTCCAAGAAATCTTACGCGACATTCCTGTACTGAAATCAACCGCAGATGACACCATGGAAATCCGGGAAATCTGTTATGATTCCCGTCAGGTGAAATCCGGTGACCTGTTCATTGCCATCCGAGGATTTGATACCGACGGACATAAATATATCTCCTCCGCGGTGAGTAACGGCGCGGCCGCCGTGATCTGCGAGGAAGAGCCGACCGTGGATGTGCCGTATATCCTGGTGAAGGATTCCCGCAATGCGCTGGCCATCACCGGAAGGAACTTTTACCATGATCCCTCCGCGGAGATGACGGTGATCGCCGTCACCGGCACCAACGGGAAGACGACCACGACCTATCTGCTGAAACATATGATCGAGGAAGTCACCGGCGCAAAAGTCGGGCTGGTGGGAACCAACGGCAACATGATCGGAGATGTGACGTTTTCCACAGAGCGCACCACACCGGAGAGCCTGGACCTTCAGAAACTCTTCCGGGAGATGGCGGATGCCGGCTGCACTTATGCGGTCATGGAAGTCTCCTCACATTCCCTGGTGCTCAGCCGTGTGGACGGTGTTCATTTCCATACGGGCATCTTCACAAATCTGACGCAGGATCATCTGGATTTCCACAAGACCATGGAGGAGTATGCCCGAGCCAAGGCGCTGCTGTTCCGCCGCTGTGAGCATGGATGGTTCAATCTGGACGATGATTGGTCAGGAGTCATGAGAGAAAATGCCTCCTGCAGCATCAAGACCTATTCCGTGGAATCGGCGGAAGCGGACCTGATCGCCAAGGATCCGCGCTACGCGGCAGACGGTGTGCGTTTCTGTGTGATGTATCAGAACGAACTGCAGCGGGTGGATCTGAAGATCCCCGGCGTCTTTTCCGTTTACAACGCACTGGGTGTGATCGGCGCCGGTCTTTCCGTGGGCTTTACTCTGGAACAGTGCTGTGAAGCGATGAACACGGCCACCGGCGTCAAGGGACGCATGGAAGTGGTCCCGACGGATGGCGATTACACCATCCTCATCGATTATGCACATACTCCGGATGCTCTGGAGAATGTCCTCAAATCGTTGCGTGCGGTGACAAAAGGGCGTATAGTAGCACTGTTTGGCTGCGGCGGTGACCGCGACCGGACGAAACGGCCCATCATGGGCCGCATCGGTGCGGAAAATGCCGATTTCTGCATCATCACTTCCGACAACCCCCGGACGGAAGATCCCGAAGCGATCATTCAGGATATCCTGGAGGGTCTGAAGGAAGACAACCTGAAATATGTTCCCAAAGAGGTCATCCCGGACCGTGTAAAGGCCATTCAGTGGGCGATCGACAACCACAGGGATCACGATGTGATCGTTCTGTGCGGCAAGGGACATGAGGATTACCAGATCATCGGGCATGAGAAGCATCATCTTGATGAGCGGGAAGTCGTTGCAGAACACTTGGAGAGAAGGAAGAAACTATGACAATTCGTCTGATATTAGCACTGGTCCTGGCATTTCTTGTTTCAACTGTTTTCGGAAAGTATTACATTCCCTGGCTGAGAAAACAGAAAGCCGGACAGCAGATCCTGGAGATCGGACCCAACTGGCATATGTCCAAACAGGGAACACCCACCATGGGCGGTGCCATGTTCATCGCGGCGGTGGCCTTCGTCTGTCTGACCGTGGGGTTCGAGAGAATGCTCCGCGGAGACTGGGGACATATCGTGCTGTTCCTGTTCGCCCTGATCTTCGGTATCATCGGCTTCCTGGATGACTGGGAAAAACTGAAAAAGAAACAGAACCTGGGCCTGACGGCGAAACAGAAGTTCGCTCTTCAGCTGGTGGCTGCGGTGATCTTCATCTTTTTCCTGCGCAGAATGGGATACTGTCAGCCGCATCTGTATATTCCGTTCTGGAACGTGACCGTGAACATGCCGGAATGGCTCTACTACATCTTTGCGGTGTTCGTCATTGTCGGTACGGTTAACTCCGTGAATCTGACGGACGGCATCGACGGCCTTGCGGCAAGCACGTCCATTCCCGTGTGCCTGTTCTTCGTGGCAGTGACATTCCTGTCCCGGCAGTACCTTTCTCTGGGGATCTTCGCCTCGGCGCTGCTCGGCGGACTGCTTGGTTTTCTCGTATACAACTGGAATCCGGCCAAAGTGTTCATGGGCGATACGGGTTCGCTGTTCCTCGGCGGTGCGATCGCCGCTATGGCGTTTGCCTATGACATGCCGCTGATCCTGATCCTCATTGGGATCATGTTTATCATTGAAACGATGTCCGATATCCTGCAGGTCGGCTATTTCAAACTGACTCACGGAAAACGGATCTTCAAGATGGCACCGTTCCATCATCATCTGGAGATGGGCGGCTTCGCCGGTCATAAGTGGAAAGAAAAAGAACTGGTCGCACTGTATGTCTGCATCACGGTGGTGATGTGCATCCTGGCATTCATCGGCATATACGGCCGTTTCGTTTACTGATAAAAAACAAAGTACAGAAGGAAGGAGGGAGCTTCAATGGCCAGAACAAAACAGACACCGACACCGTCGGAAGAACTCGCGGACTATTCCAGAGAACGACAGAGAAAGAGATCCATGGACGCTCCTTTTCTGATTCTGGTACTGATCCTCATGACCGTCGGACTGATCATGCTTCTGTCCGCCAGTTATGCAAGAGCCTATTACGAAGGAAACAGCCCGATCTCCATCTTTATCCGGCAGCTGTTCTTCGCAGCCGTCGGACTGGTGCTGATGATGCTTCTGTCCCGGATGCCCCTGAGCATCTATAAGAAATGGTCCATGCGTGTGCTGCTCATCGCGGTGGCACTGATGCTGCTGGTCCCCATTATCGGATCTCGGGTAAACGGTGCAAAGCGCTGGATCAATCTGGGGCTGTTTACCATCCAGCCTTCCGAGATCGCCAAGATCAGTGTCATCATGGCTTTTTCGGCGATGATCTGCAAATACCGGGATAAGATGAAAACCTGGCGGTATGGCGTGCTGCCCTTCGCCGGGATCCTGATCGCCTTCGCCGGACTTCTTGCCCTGGAACCGCATCTGTCCGCCACCATTATCATAGCCCTTCTGGGCGCGGCACTGATGTTCCTCGGCGGCTCTCCGCTTTCGGCTTTTCTGGTCGGCGGCGGGGGACTGGCCGGTCTGATCTTCCTGTACACCAAGTTCAGTTATGCATCGGACCGTATCGAAGCATGGCGGAATCCCATGACCCATGAGAGCGATACGGCCTATCAGATCAAGCAGTCACTGTATTCCATCGGTTCCGGCGGCCTGAGCGGCGTCGGACTGGGTGAGAGCCGGCAGAAATACATGTTCCTCCCGGAAGAACACAATGATTTCATTTTCTCCATCGTCTGCGAGGAGCTGGGATATATCGGAGCCATTACAATCCTGATCCTGTTTGCTCTTCTGATCATCCGGGGATTCTGGCTGGCGACGAAATGTCCGGACCGTTACGCGTTCCTGCTTTGCTGCGGCGTTTCCACGCTGCTGTCCATTCAGGTGGTCCTCAATGTCTCTGTCGTCACCAATCTGATCCCATGTACCGGCGTGTCACTGCCGTTTTTCAGCTACGGCGGAACGGCGCTGATGCTGCAGCTTGCGGAGATGGGGATCGTTCTGAGCTGCTCTAGGACGATACCGGATAAGAAGAAACTGATGACAGCAGAAAACCTGCAATTATAGAATCTGGCGGATGACGTTTCAGTCATCCGCTTTTTTTGCAAACAAATTGTAACTGTCCTCAGCGCGGATTATGTGGTATAAAGAATAAAAGGGATATTATGTAGACTTAGTAGGAGCTGTTTTATGAGATATCTGTTTACGTGCGGCGGTACAGCCGGACATATCAATCCCGCCATTGCCGTTGCCGGCAAGCTGAGAGAACTGGATCCCGAGTGTGAGGTCCTGTTTGTCGGTGCAAAGGGGCACATGGAGGAGAACCTGGTCCCGCGGGAAGGATATGAGATCCGCACGGTTAACATTACAAATATTTCCAGAGGGCATTCCATGGAGGCGTTCCGCCATAATATCGATACGGTCAAGAATGTGCTGACCGCCACGCGGGATGCCAAGCGGATCGTCGATGAGTTCCAGCCGGATGTGGCCATCGGCACCGGCGGTTACGTGTGTTATCCCGTGCTGAAAGCAGCTAACGAGAGACACGTCCCCACTGCAGTGCATGAATCCAATGCCGTACCCGGCCTGACCACAAAGATGCTTGCCGGTCAGGTGGACCGGATCATGCTGGGGTTTGAAGAGAGCCGTCAGTATTACCGCAACCAGAAGGATACCATCGTGACGGGCACTCCTGTCCGCGGTGAATTCGATCAGTATACGAAAGAGGAGGCCAGACAGCAGCTGAACATCCCGGAGGGGATGCCTCTCGTTGTTTCCGTATGGGGTTCTCTGGGTGCCAGTCATATGAACGGGATCATGAGCGAACTGATCCGGGAGGAACATGACGAGCCCGGTTACCGTCTCATCCACGCCACAGGCCGGAACGGATACAAGAAAGTCATCTCGTTCATGGAAGAGGAGAACGTGGATTATCAGGAGAAGGGGATCGACATCCGGGAATACATTTATGATATGCCCAGAGTCATGGCCGCTGCGGATCTGATCCTGTGCCGTGCCGGCGCATCCACGCTGGCGGAACTGACCTATATGGGCAAGCCGGTGATCCTCATCCCGTCTCCCAATGTTACGAACAACCATCAGGAGAAAAATGCCCGCGTGATCGAGCACGCCGGAGGGGCCCGCGTGATGCTGGAAGGTCAGTTCGAAGCCAGAGATCTTCGCAATGCGATCCATGAGCTTCTTGCCGATCCCGAAGGACTGAAGGCCATGTCGGATGCCATGTATTCACTGGCGGTACCGGATGCGGTGGATAAGATCACGGAGATCATCGCAGAACTGACTTCCTAAGTGTGGTGAACGGAATGGATAATCAAGAAAACAAAGTCAATACCGGGAAACGGACACGGTCCGGTGCCCATGCGCACTCATCCAATGCGGTAAAACGCAGAAGCCCGCTTCGCCCCATCCTGACATTCGTCATCATTGTGCTGGGCGTTCTGCTGGCACTGAGCGTGTTTTTCCGTGTTTCCAAGATCACGGTGGACGGCAATTCCTACTACACGGAAGAGCAGATCATACAGGCGTCCGGGATCGAGAACGGGGACAACATGTTCTTCGTGAACCGTTTTTCCGCAGCCAGCAGGATCTTCGCCAAACTGCCGTATGTGCAGAAAGTCACGATCAACAGAAAACTTCCCAACCATGTGATCATCGAGATCGCTGAGAGCCAGGAACTGGCCTACGTCGTTTCCGGTGATACCTACTGGGCCATCGACAGCAACGGCAAGGTCCTGGAAAAAGTGGATTCCAAAAAGGCGAAGGATCTCATCCGCGTGGACGGTCTTTCCCTGAAGAAACCGAAGGTCGGACAGCAGATCGAGACCAAAAACGGGGATATGGACAAGGTCGAGTATCTGGCAACGATCCTCAACGGTATCCAGAGCCGTCAGATGATGGAGGATATCGGCTATATCGACATGTCGTCGGTGGCAAACCCGGTGTTCGATTACAAAGGACATTTCACCGTGAAACTTGGGGCCAATGAAAATCTGGAATACAAGCTCGGCCTGCTGGTCTCCGCGGTGGAGAAACTGAAGGAGAATGAGTATGGTGTGATCGATCTATCCATCGATCATCAGGCTCATTTCAGTCCGAATTAATGAGATAGAGCGGGAAGTAGGAACAAAATCGGGGAATTGGTCGTTAACATAATATCGCAAAAAGATATTGACCAGTTTGCAAAAACGTTATAGAATATGCAGTATGAGTAAATCTGCCAGAAAAAAGCAAAAATACAACCGCGGTAACGGACACCCGGCAGAATCGGTGCGACCCTCTGAACCGGTGCAGCCAGCGGTATCAGAAAATGCGACAGTTCCGGTAGAGGCTGCCAGACAGGCAGAAATAACGGAACAGGTGGTACACTCTGAACCAATGGAACCGATGGAACCGGTCAAGCCGGTGGAGCCGATCATTCCGCAGGATGAAACTAATATAGGAGGCACGAACATGGATGTAAGAGCCGAAAATGGGCCCGATAATGTTGTTGCTATCAAGGTAGTAGGCGTAGGCGGCGCCGGCAATAACGTGGTCAACAGAATGGTAAAATCAGGGACC
>CAJGCI010000055.1 GCA_904501855.1 Oscillospiraceae bacterium
AATTAAATCGATTATTTCCAAGTAAAGTACCAAATAGGAAGTTGCTTTTGCAGCTTCCTATTTTTATATCCTTTTTGGAAGGAGAACCTGTTATGAATATGAAGACAGCCATCATCACCATCAGTGACGCCTGTTTCTGCGAGGAACGGGAAGACGAGACCGGTCCGGTGATAGCCGAGATGATCCGGGAAATGGGTTTTCCTGTAGAATACAGGACCATCATTCCCAGTGACCGGGAGAGCATCCGGGAAGAGCTGATCCGGTGTGCCGACGAGAAAAAGATGAAACTGATCCTGACCCTGGGCGGTACCGGCTTTTCCAGGCGGGACATAACGCTGGAAGTAACGAAGGAAGTCCTGGAAAAGGAAGTTCCGGGCATTCCGTATCTGATGATGAAGGAAGGTGTGGAGATCACACCGAATGCCGTGCTGTCAAGGATGACGGCAGGGATCCGGGGAAAGACTATGATCATCAATCTTCCCGGGAAAGTGAAAGCGGCAAAGGAGGATCTGCAGGCCATTCAGAGTATCCTGGAACATGCCATGCTGATGCTGGGATGACCGGCCAACTTGGCGCTTGAAATGGTATTCCGTTGGTGAGATAATGATTTCATAAGAAATACTTCTGATTCTATGAAAGGGCGTAATTACGCATATATTGAATTATGGCGGATAAAGATAAAAAAGATAAACAGTTGATCATTACCATCGGAAGAGAATACGGAAGCGGCGGACACGCCATCGGGGAAATGCTGGCGGAAAAGCTGGGCATCGGATTCTATGATGCCGAGATCATCCAGCATCTGTCCGAAAAGAAGGGCATCAAGAAGGAAACGCTGTCGAAATACGATGAAAAACCGTCTCCTGTCCTGATGAACCGGTCGGTGCGCGGGTACAGCACATCCCTGGAGGAAGCCGTCGCGGAGATGCAGTTCAAGATGATCCGCAAGATCGCAGCCTCGGGAGAGTCCTTCGTCCTTATCGGGCGCTGCGGAGAAACGGTCCTTTCCAAGTATGACTGCCTGATCCGTCTGTTCGTGCTTGGAGACATGGATTCCCGGGTCGCCCGCATCATGAAACGGAAACGTGTCTCCCGTAAGGAAGCACAGAAACTGATCAAAATTACGGATAAGAGGAGAAAAGCCTATCACAACTATTACTCGGACGGGAAATGGGGAGATTCCAGGACCTATGATCTGACGATCAACAGTTCCCGTCTCGGTGTGGAAGGCACCGCGGAATTCCTGGAAGAATATATCAGAAGAAGAATTGGCTGAAAGAACTATGAATCCAGATAATTCGAGCTATATCCGTGAACTGAAGAGAGCCGAGCAGCAGGAGAAGGACTACCTGAAGAAAAGAGCGAAAAGGAAGACCACCCTGCTCAACTCCCTTGCAGAAGACCGGGTCCCCAAAGGGATCCAGTCAAAACTGAATGAGGCGTTCTGTAAAGCATTTCAGGTGATCTTTGACCGGGGAATGCCGGCGGTGGAACGGACAATCAACCGCAGAGGGATCGAAAACCGGTGGGAAGAGAATATCCACCATGCCCAGATCCTCCGGGATACGTCATCCATTCGAAACATCACCCGGGAAGCGACAAAGGACAGCATGAAAGGAATGCTGCTGTCCGGTGCTTCCGGAGTCGGGCTTGGTGTGCTGGGAATCGGCCTGCCGGATGTCCCCGTCTTCGCCGGAATGATCATGAGGGACGTTTGCACCAGAGCACTCAATTACGGATATCATTATGATTCGGATGAAGAAAAGTATTTCATCCTTCTGCTGATCCGGGGAGCCTTCGTGTTCGGAAGGGAACTGGAAGATCTCAACGAGAAAGCCAACCGTTTTCTGAAAACGGGACAGATCCCGGTCAACACCAGCCTGGAAAACGAGGTGAAGCTCACCTCACAGGCGATCTCTGCGGAGATCCTGACCAGCAAGTTCCTGCAGAGCCTTCCGGTGGTGGGAATGGTCGGCGGAGCCTACGATATGCTGTATATGTCGTGGATCGCCGCGTATACCGATCTGAAATACCGGAAAAGGATGCTGCATGACTATGCCCCGTCACTGAATGCGGAACGGTATAATCCGGTCCATGTGGTGTGGGACGGAAAAAACGAAGAAGAACAGGAATAAGAAAAGACCCGCTTTCCAAAGCGGGCCTTTTTTTATTCTTCTTCGTCTTCTTCAGACGGCTCCAGTTCGAAACGGTATTTCTGCTGGATTTCCGGATATTTTTCCCGGTCCACCTCGCTCATGAACATGTCATACGGGCGGGCGTAAAAATCATAGTCGTCGTAGAGTGCCTGATAGATCATCAGTTCCTCTCCCGTCTCCGTGTGGGTTGCCGGTCCGATGATCATGTAAAGATATTTATCCGGATCATCGGTGGTCTCCCGTTTGAAATGACGAACGACGTCTCCTGCTTTAAATTCTCGAATATCCATTGTATTTGCCTCCTTAATATCCAAGATCCTCATCAATAAGGATAATATCCGTTTGCATTCCTGTCATCGGTCCCCAGAGGATCAGCATTCCGTTGCAGATGCGGTCCGGAGAGGAGCAGTCATGACAGACCCCGTCGATTTTGCAGGGGGTGTTTACCGGAAAACGCTGCGCGTTTTTCGGCGCGGCCACATTTCGTGCGCGATGGATCGCAGCGTCCAGATCGTCGCACAGTTTGTTTCTTCCGGCAACGATGATCACGCGCTTTCCGGGGCCGAATGCCAGACTGGCCAGCCGGTTGCCTCTGCCGTCAATGTTGACGATCTCACCGGTCCCGGCAATGGCGTTGGCGCTGCAGAGATACACGTCTGCCCGATTGGCGTTTTCCAGAGTGGACGGGTCGGTGGACTTCCAGTGCCAGAAGACTTCGTTCTGCTCTCCGAGGATATCGTACAGACCCAGTTCATCCAACGTGGAGGATCCGCCGAATCCCACGGTCTGATCCCGGATCTCATCCTTCAGAAATGCCGCCGCATCGGCTCTGTTTGCAAAATGATGTACCTGAAAGCGGCGCTTTGACAGATTATCAATGACAGTCTCTATATTCATATGAACCCTCTTTCCAGTATATGCTTTTCTTTCTGCTGTTATTATGATAACATGAAGAACGAAAAAAGCATCTATTTTTTTGAATTGTGAGGAGCGATTGCGGTGATTTTTCGTGCGATTCCGGAAAAACCGGAGATCTTGGATCATTTTCAGGGAGGAAAAGGCCACCTGGAAGCATATCCTATTCTGAACAGCATCGAGGAGATGCAGGGAAAGGGAAGAGTCTTCAAGCACATGGTCCTGCAGCCGGGCTGTGAAGTAGGAAGTCACGTCCATACCGGCGACTGCGAAACGGTCTATGTTATGAAGGGAACTGCACACTGCAAAGTGGACGGACAGATGCGTGAGATCGGCCCCGGCATGGTGCATTTTATCGCTGACGGGGAAGAGCATTATATGATCAATGACGGAGACGAGCCTCTGGAATTCATTGCACTGGTGCTCTATACCGACTGAGCGATTGGATATACAAGCTTTTTAATTCTTTATTGCAATAAAACCGGGCGGAAATGAGTTGTATTATTGCGTTATCGATTAAGGAGAGCTGCGGTATCACAGGGTGTTCCGCAGGACACAGAATATGAATCAGAGTGAGATCAGAGAACAGAATATACAGAGAGTACTGGAAACCGCACAGAATCTGTTTCTGGAAAATGGCGTGGCGGACACCTCCATCAACAGCATTGCAGAGCGCTGCGGACTGTCCCCCATGTCCATCTATCGGTACTTCAAGACCAAAGATTTTCTGGCCGCCAGGGTCTGGCAGATGAGCATGACCATGTTCTATGAGCAGTATTTTATGCCGACCTATCGCAAGGAGTCTTCCGGTCTTACCAACGGGTACGATAAGTTCCTCGCATGCACAAGGGTCTATATTCAGTATTACACGGAGCAACCGGAATGGTTTGCCTATACCAGAGAGATGTTCCAGATCGCATCCCGAGTCAACGAGATCGATGAAAAGGATCATAAGGATGAAAACTGGAAAGGTTTTTTCCAGGAGATCCCGGTCCCGCTTCTGAAGGCTCTTTCGGAAGGCAAGGAGGACGGCTCGGTCCGTTCCGATGTCAACATCTACGAAGTCTATCAGGTGTTTACGAACGTCTATACCGGAACAACCATCTATGACTCGTTTACCGAAGGCGTCACGACCCTGGATATCATGCGGTACACCGCACAGCTTCTGGCGGAGAATATCCGCGGCGAGTTTGCATAATCCTCCTGAGAAACGGAAAACCTGAAAAGCAAGAATGCCTCATACCGGATTTCGAACCGGTATGAGGCATTTATTCATTTGATTATTTCTCCGCTGCTTTATTGTTGGACAGTTCCACGATCCGCTCGGTCAGACGTTCAATGGTACCTTCCAGTGCCTTCAGGCACCGCTCCTCGGTATAGAGAGGAGGAAGGACCAGGTTGTTTTCCATCCACATGACGATCAGTCCGGTGACGGTCTGAGTGTAGAAATCCACCACAAACTCCATGTCCTCCCAGCTGACGTTCATGTCCGCAGTGGCAAGGTTGGCAAACTGCTGGATCACACCTTTGAGACGGGTACGGAAATAGTCGATCATGTAGGATCGTTTTCCGGACTGGTAAACATTCAGTACCGTACTCGCGTTATCCTTGAGGTATTTGAAATAGATCACCACACATTCCCGCCAGCCGTCCGCGACGGTATCGCTGTTGATGGTCTCCGGCAGCGCCTTGTTGGCATCCTGTTCGAATACCCATGCCAGCAGATCGTCCACACCATAGAAATGATAATAGAATGTCTGGCGATTGTATCCGCATTTTTCCACCAGTTCCTTGACGGTGACGCGGTCGATGGGTTTTTCCTTCAGCAGTTCCTTCAGCGTATCCCCCAGAACCTGTTTTGTGTTTTTTACCATAGTAATCCCCAATCCCAAAATGCGATGACTTGGTTGCTTTTCCTTATAGTATCACATCTTCTGAAAAAATGAAATTACGCAGCTTTCAGCAAATGTGAAGAATACGAAAGAATAAAAAGATCCGGGCTGACTGAGGGGGGTCAACCCGGATCTGCCTGCGGAAAACTCCGCGAGAGTGCCATGCGGCAACTGCCGCGACTGACCGGCGGACGAAACCGGACAGGAATGACACTTTCCATATCAGAGAGGAAGGAAATATTAACAAACAATTCGAGGGAGAAAACAGTGGGCTCCGCAGTTTTGCTGCAGGAGGATTCATGGGTTTGCTCCCGTTTAGCGCTTTCGTCCGATCAATACTGTGCCGAGTGCGAGGATATAGATTTTGCCATTCTTGAGATTGAGATTATTTTAACATTTCCGACGTGGAATGCAAGAGAAAACCTTACAATTTTTAAAAAATGTCTAGGTATAATCGAGATATTGTATAAATCAGTCAATTTACCGACCGGTTTTTAGGTATATTGCTGTCGATGCTCTCAGGCCAGCCCCGAACTTTTTTCTCTTTTATTCATTAAAGGAATAGAATCTGCCCTTTTTTTGTAGTACAATTTTCTGGTATCAATTATTCGTATGGAGGGATCGCAGGATGATAAGGAAGGCAACTTCCCGGGATATTCCGAAAATCGCCGCGATTTTTGATCAGCTTCTTACCGAAGAAGAACTGGGGCATTCCACCACCGGATGGCTCCGGGGGATTTATCCCACGGAGGATGTGGCGGTTGCGGGCGTTCAGGCCGGAGACATGTTCGTGGTCGAGGAAGACGGGGAAGTCGTTGCTGCTGCACGGATCAATCAGGAACAGTGTGAGCAGTATGCCCTCGTCACCTGGGAGTTTGAGGCTGCCGAAGATCAGGTCCTGGTCCTTCATACGCTGGTGGTATCCCCGCATGCACAGGGAAAGGGATGTGCCCGGCAGGTCCTGGAGTTCTATGAACAGACAGCGCGGGACATGCACTGTACGGTGCTGCGCATCGACACCAATTTCCGCAATGCGCGTGCCAGAGCCATGTACCAGAAACACGGTTACCGGGAATCCGGTGTCGTGGACTGTGATTTTAACGGGATCCCCGACGTCCAGATGGTCTGTCTGGAAAAGAAAATCGTACAATAACACATTGAAATAAACGCAGATTTGGAGGAAACACACATGAAAAAAGAGACCTTATGTGTACAGGCAGGTTATGTGCCCGAAAACGGAGAATCCCGTCTTCCGCCTATCGTGCAGAGCACCACGTTCAAGTATGATACCAGCGAAGACATGGGAGAGCTGTTCGATCTGAAGGCATCCGGCTATTTTTACACCCGGCTGCAGAACCCCACCAGTGACTATGTGGCAGCCAAGATCGCAGCGATGGAAGGCGGCACCGCCGGCATGCTGACCTCTTCCGGTCAGGCAGCGAACCTTTTTGCAGTATTCAACATCGCCGGATGCGGAGATCATGTGATCGCCTCCACGGCCATTTACGGCGGCACCTACAACCTCTTTAACGTGACCATGCGCCGCATGGGGATCGACTTCACTTTCGTGGATCCCGACTGCAGCGATGAGGAACTGGAAGCCGCATTCAAGCCCAACACCAAGGCGGTATTCGGCGAGACCATCGCCAACCCGTCCCTCGTGGTGTTCGACATCGAGCGGTTTGCAAACGCCGCACATGCCCATGGTGTTCCCCTGATCATCGACAACACCTTTGCCACTCCCATCAACTGCCGTCCCTTCGAGTTCGGCTGCGACATCGTGACACACTCCACCACCAAATACATGGACGGTCATGACGCACAGGTGGGCGGAGCCATCGTGGACTCCGGCAATTTCGACTGGATGGCACATGCGGATAAATTCCCCGGACTGACCACCCCCGATGAATCCTATCACGGGATCACCTATGTGACCCAGTTCGGAAACGGCGGCGCCTACATCACGAAGTGTGTCGCCCAGCTGATGCGTGATCTGGGCTCCACCCCGGCACCGATGAATGCCTATCTTCTGAATCTCGGTCTGGAGTCTCTGGCTGTGCGTATGAAACGTCACTGCGAGAACGGCCAGAAGGTGGCGGAGTTCCTGAGCGGACATGAAAAGGTCGCATGGGTCAATTACCCCGGTCTGGAAGGCAACAAATACTACGAACGTGCCCAAAAGTATATGCCGGACGGCACCTGCGGTGTCGTGTCCTTTGGCGTCAAGGGAGGAAGAAAGGCAGCGGAGGCATTCATGAAGCAGCTGAAGGTGGCCATCATCGCCACCCATGTGGCGGATGCCCACACCTGTGTGCTCCATCCCGCATCTTCCACGCACCGCCAGCTCAGTGATGAGGAACTGGTGGCGGCAGGCGTGGGACCGGATCTGGTCCGTCTGTCGGTGGGCATCGAGAACGTGGATGACATCATCGCCGATCTGGCCCAGGCGCTGGAATCGGTCTGAATGACAGATACAAAACCGGTCGAAAGATCGGTTTTGCTTTTGGAGGAAACAACCTGTGAAGAAACAATGGATCATCCTGCTGATGATGCTGATGGTGCTGATGCTTGCCGGATGCGGAAAGGAAGAAGCCCGGGAGACGGAGACGTCCTCTGCGGAACCTCCGGCGGTCCCCGCGGAACTTTCGGAGGAGACCGACGGCAGCGCTGCCCGGTATGAGAATATGTATTTCTCCCTGGATCTTCCCTCGGAGGATCTTCAGGTCACGGAAGAGCGCAGCAGCGAATATTACCTCGTGACGGTGAGCGAAAAGAGCGGGACTGCGCTGATGGAGATCGAGCTGTCCGCCCGCAGCCGGGAGCTGACGGAGGATCAGTTCTATTACGGGGAGCTGTTCATCCCGGGAGATCAGGGACACCTGAACATCCTCGTGACCAGAGGTTCCGGGGCATCGGAGGAACGGATCGACGGGATCCTGGAGACCATGGAGCCCTGCGGCGAGTTCGCCATCAAAACCGAATAAAGAACAGAGGTATCTGCAGGTGAGCAGATACCTCTGTTTTGTTTTGTCTTCGTCATTCCTGATTCAGAGAACCGGTCACTTCCACATGGGGGAAGGCGAAGCTCATGCCGTTCTCACCGAACCGGGCCAGCAGGCTCTCCCGGATCTCGCTGAGAGCGTAATAGTTGTCCTCCGCGGTCCTTGTGTACACATAGCAGGTCAGATCCACTCCGCTGTCGGCGAGATTGACGTTGACGTGAACGGGAGCGTCGGGATCCGTCCGCACATCCACGGTGCGGGCGTTTTTCAGAGTCTCCTCCGCAATGATGGACTTGGCCAGCTGAAGCTTGTCCCGGTCCTGTGCGTCCGAATAGGGGATGGTCACCGTGAGCGGATACCGGATGTGATTGTCCTCCATGGTGAGGTTCCGGATGGTGGAAGTATCCATCTGGGAATTGGAAACGATGGTATCCACATTATCCGTCAGCCCCCGGATCACGGTATGGCGCAGATTCATCTCCTTGATATAACCGGATACGATGCTGCCGCCGGTGGTGATCTCCACACGGTCACCGATCTCAAAGGGCTTGAAGATTGTTAGGATGAACCCGTGGACGATGTTGCTCAGCCCCTCCTGGAAGATGAAGCCCAGCACCACGACGATCAGCGAGCTGGACATCAGCAGCGTCTGGGTGACGTTCTCCAGCTCTGAGGACAGGGAGATGACGCGGATGAACGTGAGGATCACGAGAAAGGCTTCCAGCACTCCCTTGAAAAAGGAATCCTTGATGTTGGCCGGCTTTTTGCGGCGTGCGTGTTTGTACATCGCCTCGATCATCTGCAGCAGCAGCCAGCAGACCACGATGTAGATGAGAGCAACGATGATGCGGTGATTGGATAAGTAATTGGCGATCTGAGTCAAAACAGGACCTCCATCGATAGTTTTCTGAGATTATTCCCAGTGCGGTGTGATCTCTTCCAGATCCAGAGAGGAGGACCGGAGGATGGTCATGAATTCCTCGCCGGTGATGGTCTCTTTCTCATAGAGATAGCTTGCAAGCTCATGCAGCTTCGCTTCATTGTCCCGGAGGAGCTGAAGCGCCTTGTCGTGCTGCTTCTGGACCATATCCACCACGAGGCGGTCGATGTCCGCACTGGTCTGTTCCGAGCAGGCGAGAGAAGCGTCTCCGCCCAGATATTTGTTGGAATCCGTCTGCAGTGCCACCATGCCGAATTCCTCGGACATGCCGTACTGGGTGATCATGGCCCGGGCCAGCTTGGTGGCTTTCTCGATATCATTGGAAGCACCGGTGGTAATGGTGTTGAAGATCAGCTCTTCCGCGGCACGGCCGCCGGTAAGGGTGGCGATCTTGTTTTCCAGTTCCGTACGGTTCATCAGGTAATGATCGTTCTCCTCCACCTGCATGGTGTAGCCCAGTGCTCCGGAGGTGCGGGGAACGATGGTGATCTTCGTGACCGGGGCGGAGTGACTCTGAAGCGCCGCCACAAGCGCGTGTCCCACTTCGTGGTAGGCTACGATCTTCCGCTCGTCATCGGAGAGGATCTTGTTCTTTTTCTGGTATCCGGCGATGACGACCTCGATGCTCTCCTCCAGGTCGGACTGGTTCACCGTGCGCCGGCCCTGCCGGACGGCACGGAGCGCCGCCTCATTGATGAGGTTTGCCAGTTCCGCACCGGAGCATCCGGCGGATGCACGGGCGATGGCGGTCAGGTCCACATCATCCGACAGGCGGATCTTCTTGGCATGGACGCGGAGAATGGCTTCACGGCCGGCCATGTCCGGCAGTTCCACCGGAACGCGGCGGTCAAAACGGCCGGGACGAAGCAGGGCGGGATCCAGGATCTCGGGCCGGTTGGTGGCGGCCAGGATCACAACGCCCTTGGAGCCGTCAAATCCGTCCATTTCCGTGAGCAGCTGGTTGAGGGTCTGTTCCCGTTCGTCGTTGCCGCCGATGGCGCCGCTGCCTTCTCTCTTTTTGCCGATGGTGTCGATCTCGTCGATGAAGACGATGCAGGGAGCTTTTTCATTGGCCTGCTTGAACAGGTCGCGGACCTTGGAGGCACCCATGCCCACGAACATCTCCACGAACTCGGATCCGGCGATGGAGAAGAAGGGAACGTTTGCCTCGCCGGCCACGGCTTTGGCCAGCAGGGTCTTGCCGGTCCCCGGAGGGCCTACCAGCAGGGCACCCTTGGGCATCTGGGCACCGATGTCCTGATACTTGGAGGGATCATGGAGGAAATCCACAATCTCCTGCAGAGCTTCCTTCGCTTCCTCCTCGCCGGCCACATCGGCAAACTTGATGCCGGTCTCCGAGGGAACATAGACCTTGGCGTTGGAGGTGCCGAAGCTCATGGCGTTGGTCAGGCCGGCACCGCCCTTGAACATGCGCTTGAAGAAGAACTGTCCGAGGAGGACAAAGAAGAACATGGGCAGGAGGAACTCCGTCAGGAAAGCGGACAGACCCGACTGCTGTGGGATGATCTTGCTTCCGAAGGAGGCTCCGGATGCCTGAAGACGGTCAATGAGCTGGGGATCGTCCATGCGTCCCGTCTTGTAATACTGCGTATCTTCCGAATTATCGGAGAACACGATCTGATCCGTCTGGATCTCCACTTCCTTGACCTTCTGCTCGCTGAGCATCTGAAGAAACTCGCTGTAGTCCACTTCATTGACCTGCGGAGTGAACAGCAGGGGAAATACCGTGGCATTGAGGATCAGCACGATCAGCAGGGCGACACAGTAGTAGAGGATCAGCGGTTTTCTATGGCTGTCTTTCGGTTGATGTTTCATATGGTTGCGCACACTCCAGGCGGAGAATGCGCGGCACCTTCTTTCGTATGGATTAGTGTTTGAATTTGCTTTTATTATAATCAAATTTCGAGCCGGGAAAAGTAAAAAGAGTGTAAAAAACGGAAAAACCGCTCCCGATCTCCGCTTTTTCATGTGGAAAAGGCGGAACATCGGAGGAAACCGGCGGAAAAACTGGATAATGTCAACAAAAATCAGTTTTTTCTGCGATTTAATTGATTAAATCGGTTTCGCGCTATATAATATTAGCTACAACTGAACAGGGAGATAGAGGTGCATCCGTCATTTATTTTCCGCAGAAAAGCAGAAACTTTGGAAAAGAGGGGCCGATGCCGAAGGGACTGGGAGG
>CAJGCI010000056.1 GCA_904501855.1 Oscillospiraceae bacterium
CCGATATAGACACACTTGTTGGTATCCAGATTTCCCGCGATGGTGATGGAAGGCTCAAAGACCGGTTTCTCCCGGACCTCTCCTTCCTGCAGGTAATCGAAGATCCCCAGTGTCACGATCTTCTCTTCCGGGAATCCGCACTGGACGAAGTACTCCTTCATCACCTCGTTGTGGACGATGAGCACATCCGCCAGATCCATCATGGTATTGAATTCCTGACAATAGTAGTCGTTGTATCGGAAGGCGCGAAGCTTCTCCACATCGTGAACGAAGGAGATGAACTTCACCCGTTTCTCTTCTTTCAGTTTCCGCAGGTTCTTTTCTCTCGTCAGCTGCACATGGTGGAAGGGATGCTGCATCAGCACCACCGCACCGGCGGGGATCTTTCTCGTCACTCCGATCCAGTCCGTAAAATAGCCAGCCTGCCGGATGGCTTTCGCCGGTTTCGTATCCTTCAGCGTGTTCATGTGAACCACGGCGGGATGGAATCCCAGCGTTTCCGCAACGGCCGCCACATCCGCGGTGGCCTTGCTGCCGGCGTGATTGAATTGTCCTGCTTTTTCTACGATCTGATATCGGTCCATGATTGTTCCCTGTAATAATTCGCTGAGTCTTCTTGCTTCCTCGTGTATTTCATATCCCGCCTGCCGGAACCGCTCCGTGATGACCGTGCCGGATGCACGGTCCAGCGGCAGCTTCAGCAGCTCTTCCGCCCATGTGTCCGGCGTTTCCTGCAGCGACAGAAGCCGGAAGTTGTCCAGCAGTCCCGCCGTGGGAGAGCCTTCCAGCGATGCCAGCACGGGGATGCCGGAGGCTTCCGCCTCCAGTGCCGCGATGGGCTGTCCCTCAAAGGTGGAGGGAAACAGGAATACGTCCAGTGCCGACAGCCAGCCTGGAACGTCCCGGGACAGTCCGGCAAAGAGCACGTGGTCGGCGACGCCCAGCTGACGGGATTCCTCTTTCAGCTTCTCCTCGTCCTCACCCTGGCCGATGAGCACCAGATGGGCATCCGCCCTCCGGTCCAGCACCTTCCGGAACACCTTCAGTGCGAAGGACTGGTTCTTCTGGTGATGCAGACGCCCCACGTTGCCGATGAGGAATTTCTCTTCCAGCCCGTACTGTGCACGGATCTGTTTCCTCTTCTCATCATTATAGGCCAGCCGCTCCAGATCGATGGCGTTTCGAACCAGCACCACCTGATCCATCAGATCGTCCCGGTAGAACCATTCCGCCGCCGACTGGGAACATGCCCAGAAATCCGTGGCGTACCGGTCGATGATCCGCCGGTTCACTCCATGGACCTTTCCCCGGAGGGCGCTGTCCATGTTGCGGGAGTTGTGGCTGTGGATGATCCTCCGTCTGATGCCGTACCGTTTGGCGCAGATGAGATAGTCGATGTTGGCAAGGCTGGAGACGTTCACCCAGATGGCGTCATATTCTTTTGCGTGTTCCCGGAAAAAGGCATGCAGTTCCTTTTCATACTTCGGGACGCTCTGGCTGCGGGCCGTGATATGAAAGGTCCTGCTCCCAGCCGCCAGGATCTCCTCCTCATAGGCGATGGGCTCATGAGAGTTGCAGAGAAAATCCCACTGCATCTTCGAGCGGTCGATGCTGCGGAAGTTATTCATGAGAAAGGCTTCCACGCCGCCGCTGTTTTCCGTCATTCCAAATACGAGAATTTTAGTCATAACTAATTTATTTTATCACAGATCCGTCCCGGTTTCCACCGGAAATCGCATGCATCCTGCCGTCACCGCGCCTGCCGCACCTTTACGGCGGCATAGGCGACCTGCAGCTGGTTGTTCTTCAATGCCGTCAGCACCACCCGGTTGGTCTTCCCCATCTCGGACTTGTCATAATTCTTCAGGGCGTCCTGGATCAGTTCCTCCCGCAGCACACCGTCCAGGATGGGCTTTCCCTCCATAAAGGAGACCCCCGGGCGGAAGATATAGTTGACCATCATGATGAGAAGATTGATGCAGCAGCAGTTGTAAAAGGCCTTCTGGATCCCCTCCGGCTCCCAGGCTACATCCTGATGGATGGCCTCCAGCGCATTGCGGAAATGGTGGAGCGCCGCCTGATTGATCTTGGCGGAAGAGGATGGATAGATGTAGTAGGTGTACATGATCTCCGGCAGCTTCGTGACATGCCGGGCATTCTGCAGCACCCGTACCAGAAACTCCGTATCCTCCGCATGGGACAGGTCCGGATTGAAATACAGATGGTTCTCCTGCAGGAATTCCCTGCGGTAGACCTTTCCCCAAACGGCACCGTACTGATTGGGACGGCACAGCATGGTATGAAGCACCTGCTCGGCGGTATGGAGATCATCGGTGGTGATGGTCTCCCGGTTCCCGCTGACGACCTTGGAAAAATCGCCGAAGCCGTAGTCGGCACTGCATCCTTCCATCGTCTGCAGATTCGTTTTCAGCGCCTGCGGATCCAGTTCATCGTCGGCATCGCAGAACACCACCCATTTCCCGGTGGCTTTGGCGATTCCCGCATTCCGTGCTCCGGAGACGCCGGTATTGCTCTGCCGGATCACCTGCAGGGAGGGCATCTGCTCGCGCATCTCCTCCAGCACCCTGGGAGTTTCGTCCGTGGATCCGTCGTCGATGACGAGGATCTCAAAGGCTTCACCCAGGGCAAACACGCGCTGAAGGCATCGCCGCAGTGGAGATGCCTCACAGTTATATACCGGTATGATTACAGTACAGTCTTTCATGTTGTTCTCTTTCAGAAGCTGGCGTCATATTTCTGATTCAGGAATTTGGCGCCTAAAAATGCCTTTACTTTTCTCGGCCAGTCGATCCTGCCGAAATACATATACGGAACGGGATGGATCTCCTCTTTCCTCAGTTCCCCGGTGGCCACGAGATGATCCAGATAGACGTTCCACAGGATCTCGCTGACCCGGCCGGGATACCGTTTCTCAAAAGCGGTCATCCCCTCGTCCCCCAGGCGGTCCACCAGAGGAAACAGGATGGCGAAGAGCCACTGGCAGTATCCGTCCATCAGCGGTTTCGGGGCGATGAACATGTTGAACATATATCCGCCCTTCTGCCCCATCACCCGGTCAAAGGACGTCAGATACTCCGGACACTGCTGGGCAATGAGCTCCCGTGCCGTATCCATCTGACGGATGTCATGGGTATGCTGATAGTGGGATGCCAGCGTTTCAATATAGTAGTTCCGTTTTTTTGGAACCAGGACCTTGTACTTTTTCAGAAGCTTCCGTGCCTGCTTTTCCGTCAGCACCTGTTTGAGTCCCTCCTCGTCCTCCGCTCCTTTCGGGAGAGAACGCAGCGTGAACAGGCGCCGGTAATGGACCAGTCCCAGCACATCCGTGTCCAGGTTCTTCCAGGCCCAGTAGAGCCCGGTGAGCTCACAGAACATGGGGTTCCGGGCACTGATGTTGTCCCCGGTATTGTCTCCGGTAAAACCGATGGGATCCTTTCCTTCCCGTCCCACATGAAGGGGCAGGTACATGGGATCTTCCGGTACCGGGCATGGTTTATGACAGGCAACGAGTACCTTGATATCCGATCGTTTGCTCATATGTCTTCCCTGAAAACCAACCCTGCTTGCGGTTGGCCCTTCCTTGTCTTCCTTCTTTTGATTGCTGATATTATACGCATAAATCCCGGAGGATTCATGACGATTCTTTTAACATCGTTGGGTTAAGCTCGTCGGATCAGCCTTCCCCGTCTTCCAGCAGGGTCTCCTTCACCCGCACCAGTTCCTCCCGGATGGAGATGTGCTGCGGGCACACTTCCTCGCAGGCACCGCACTGGATGCATTCATTGGCGTGTTTCCGTCCGTGTCCGCCCACCAGCCAGTTCTCCTGATGCTTGGCCGAAGCAAGGTTATCGAAAAGGAGCATGATGTTCATGGCGGTGAAGGATCCGGAGATGCCGATCTCCATGGGGCACACCTTGGCGCAGTAGTTGCAGGTGGTGCACGGGATCAGCGGCACTTCCGCCATGGCTTTCTGCGCGTTGTTCAGAGTCTCCCTCTGTGCTTCCGTCAGCCCGCGGAAATCCTTCAGGGTGGCGATGTTGTCCGCCATCTGTTCCACGGTGTTCATCCCGGAGAGCACCGCGAGAACGCCGTCCAGATCGGCGGCGAACCGCAGAGCCCAGCTGGCACTGCTGGATCCCGGTTCGGCATTTTGGAAGATCTCCTCCACGGACTTGGGAGGCGCCGCCAGAAGGCCTCCTTTCACCGGTTCCATGATCACCACCGGTTTTCCGTGTTTCCGTGCCACTTCATAGACGGCCCGGGACTGGATGGCGGGGCTTTCCCAGTCGGCATAGTTGATCTGCAGCTGGACGAATTCCACGTCGGGGTGTTTTGTCAGCAGTTCGTCCAGTTCCTCCGGTGTGGAGTGGAAGGAAAAACCGTAATGGCGGATCTTTCCCGCTTCCTTCATCTCCCGGACAAAGGACCACATATCGTAATCATCGAAGAAATGGGTACGGGGACCGCCGAGATTGTGAAGCAGATAAAAATCAAAGTATCCCGCGCCGGTGCGTTCCAGAGAGGTCTCGAACTGTGCGATGGCTTCTTCTCTCGTCTTGCAGTTGATCCATGCGGCATTCTTCGTGGCCAGGGTGAAGGAATCCCGGGGATACCGTTCCACCAGCGCCTGCCGGGCGGCTTCCTCGCTTCCCTGATAAGCCCAGGCGGTATCGAAGTAGGTAAATCCTGCTTCCATGAACTGATCCACCAGCTCTTTCACCTGTTCCACGTCGATGACGTCATCCTTCTTCGGAAGACGCATCAGGCCGAATCCCAGTTTTTTCGTTTTTTCCAGAACTTCCTTCATTGGAACCATCCTCTTCCTTTAAATCCATACTCACGGAACTGTCTGTTCTTTCTACATTATTTTACACGGAATGAAAACCTGCCGCAACAACAAGAAGGAAAAACCATTTTCTTCCAGTTCTTTTGCATCAGGTCTCATTTCATCCCCGTTTGACTTTTGAATTCAATTGGGGCATTATAGTATTATGTAAAGTAGCCTCTTCTGTCGTCGCTCCCGACATCTGGGGCTGCAGAACCGGATCCTCCGTTCCCTGCGGAAAGGAAGATCCCGCAAAAAGGAGTTACAAGCAAAATGAAAAAGAAAATCCTGCCACTGCTGCTGAGCCTGGCGCTGGTCCTGCCCTTTTTCGGCGGGCTGACCGTACCGGCTGAGGCCGCAGGCAACAAGCTCATCGCCATCACCTTCGATGACGGCCCCGGCAATTATACTGCCTCCCTTCTGGACGGTCTTTCTTCAAGAGGTGTCCCCGCCACATTCTTCATGTGCGGAGCCAACGGCAGTTACGGCGTCAAGAATTACAATTCCCTGCTGTCCCGCATGGTGGCCGAAGGCCATCAGCTGGCAAACCACAGCTGGGGACACCCCACCTTCTCCAAGATCTCCGGCAGCGAGATGCAGAGCCAGATCAATCAGGTGGGTTCCTATCTGACCCGCGCCATGGGCGGCAATTACAATTATCTGGTACGTATCCCCGGAGGCGAGAACAATGCCACCATCCGGGCCAATGTCGCGCATCCTATTATCACCTGGTCCGTGGATCCGGTGGACTGGAAATACCACAATGCGGACACCGTCTACAATAATATCATGAAGAGCGCCTCAGACGGCTCCATCATCCTTCTTCATGACATCTATCAGACTTCCGTACAGGGCGGTCTGCGCGCCATCGATACCCTCAAGAACCAGGGGTATGAATTCGTTACCGTGTCGGAACTGTTCCGCCGCCGGGGCATCGCCCTGCAGAACGGCACCGTTTACAGCAGTGCTCCCAACCGCGGCACCAACCTTCCGGCCTACTCCGCTCCCACCATCAGCGTAAACGGCGGAACGGTCAGCGTCTCTGCCAATAACAGCGGCGTGACCCTGCACTACACCACCGACGGCACGACGCCGACTCTGGCAAGCCCCACCACCAACGGAACCATCAACCTGAACAGCCGGGTGACTCTGAAAGTCGCCGGATTCGACTCCTTCGGCACCCGCACACCGGTGGCTTCCAAGCAGGTGGATGCCAACATCACCGAGGCACCGTCCATCGTCTCCGCCGGCAACGGCACCGTCACACTGCGCTCTCCCACGGTCGGATCCGTCATCCGGTACACCACCGACGGCTCCAATCCCACCGGCAGCAGCGCCATCGCACAGAACGGCGTGATGACGCCGGGCAAGACCAACAAGGCCATCGCCACCGCAGCCGGAAAGAATCCCAGCCCGGTGACTACATTCTACTCCACCGAGTACGGTGACATCTTCTATGATGTCCCGCCCACGGCATGGTATTACACCTTTGTAAGCAGTGCCGTTCACAAAGGCCTGATGGTCGGCACACAGGACTTCCTCTTCGCCCCGGCCATGGAGATGACCCGCGCCATGCTGGTGACCATCCTCTACAGCATGGAGGGAAAACCGGCCACCGGCAATGTCAGCCCCTTCTCCGATGTGAAGAATACCGCATGGTATGCTTCCCCCATCATCTGGGCAGCGGACAAGAACATCGTCGGAGGCATCGGGGACGGCAAATTTGCCCCCAATACGCTGATCACCCGTCAGCAGGTGGCGGCGATCATGTTCAAATATGCCATCTACAAGGGAAAGGCCAGCGAGCAGGTGGATCAGTCCTCCCTCTCCCGGTACTCGGATGAAAAGCAGATCTCCGGCTATGCCCGTCCGGCTATGGCATGGGCTGTAAACGTCGGTCTCATGAGCGGTGTCACCTCCACCACACTGCAGCCGCAGGGCACCTGCCCGCGCGCCCAGTGTGCCACGATGATGGTCAATTTTGACCGGGTCATCAATGCACCGGAACCGACCACCGCCCCGAGCCAGTCTCCGTCTCCCAGTCCGGAAGCGGAACCGGACGAATCAAAAGCTCCGGATGAATCCGCGGAGCCGGCAGATTCCGAGGCTCCCACGCCTTCGGAGAATCCGGCCGAATAATCGAAAAGCAAAATGAAAACCAGCTGATCTAACACAGATCAGCTGGTTTTTTCTTGAACAGGCAGGATCAGATGACTCCCAGCGGGATCAGTACGATCAGAAGGATCGCAACACAGATCCAGAGAGTGCCAACCACTTTCTTCTGTTTGTCTCTCGGCATGTCATACACCAGGTAGGACACCAGGAAGAACGGGATGTAAGTGGTAATGAACACCGGAAGGAATCCCCACCATTTGTACACCCAGATAAAGGCAGGTGTCGAGGCAAGGAAGATCTCGAAGAGCGCAAATCCCAGTGCGGAACCGATGGCAAAGAATACACGGTTGTTGATGCCCAGGATTTTCTTATCCTTGTCTTCCGGAAGCAGGTCTGCCGTAAATCCGGCGATGGAGAACATCAGGGAAAGTTCCCAGCATACACCGATCAGCAGGATAAATGTGGTACTGGAAGGAGATACTGTCCACAATGCATAGCCCCAGATGTGGCAGATCACCGCATTGACGATCTCATACAGCCAATGCACCCCGTAGAGCGCCAGAGCTGCGAAAACACCGTTCCAGTTTTTCTTTTTGATCTGTGGGACGTAAACGCCCACGACCACTAACGCCAGCAGCGTGATGAAGGTCCAGTCGAAGTTTGCCGTTGTTCGAACTGCCGCCTTCGCTGCATCCGCCGCCGCCATCGCGGCAGCAGAGCCGTCACCCCATAACATTCTTTTCTCCTCCTAACCTTTTCTATTTTCCGCTAACCTGCGGGACCGCAGGTCTTTCTGGCTTCATATTACCATTTCCCTGCGGTATTGAAAATACGGAATTTCCTTTTTTGCCCAAGAAAAATACCGGTCTGGAAAAACCGGCACAAAACATCCGAAAATAATGTCGGCAGCAGATCCGTATGGGGAAAAGATCTGCTGCCGTGATGAAGAGGGGGAGAGAAAAAATCCTCACGTCTCACGGGCACACGCTGCCGGTGTGAGACGGTATTCATGGGAAAGTACTGCACGGGGGGATCCGTAAGGCAGTCAGTTGACCGACTGACTGGATGCTTAAAAAAAACGGAAGTGCATTTCCCTTTTGTGCTTTCATTGTAGAAAGAACAATTTTTTTAATCAATCATCAATTTGCCTTCATTTGACTTGAATACAACACATTTTCAAAAAGTGTCTGTTTTTATACATTTCCGCGGAAATTGAGGGTATTGTTAATTGGACTAACACCCAGATAATGGAAAACGGAGACTTCCTGCAGGAGGAAATCTCCGTATAATAACTCATTTAAGATCAAAGGTAGAACTTCGGTTCCTTGCGGCCGGATGCGTTCTTTGCAAGGGCGGCATGGATCGCCGCTTTCTCGGCGAGGGGAACACGGCGGGCATCGCTGGCGCATACCGTGATGCAGTGCATGCAGCTGATGCACTTTAACAGTTCCGTCTTGCTGACGTCGCTGTTTCTTCCCTGTACCAGATAGACGGCATTGGTGGGGCAGGTCTCCGAGCAGATGCCGCATCCCATGCAGTTCTTCCGAATCACGACGGGACGGACCGGAACGCCGACATAGGGTTTGTATTTCTTGTTGCCGGGGACCGTGATCTCCTTGAAGCTGGTGGCGGCCATGACCTTATCCACAAACTCCTTGAACTTGGCCTTGTCGCTGGCATCCGGACGGCCGGCACCATAGGACTTGTCCAGAGAATGGGGAGCAATCATCTCGCCTGCCGCGAACACATTGAATCCGCAGTCCTTGGCCAGCTCCTTCATCTCCAGAAGCGCATCTCCCACAGCATGGTTGCCGTATACGGCGATGACCACTGCCGGAGTGTTGTTGCCGTGCATGAGCTTCATGCGCTCATAAACCGGTTTCGGAATGCGTCCGCCGTAGACCGGGACCAGGAAAAACACGATGTCATCCTCATTGAAGAAACTGGGAAGCACGGAGACCGTCATATCAAAGACCTGAGAGTTCAGATCATTGATGATCAGTTCCGCAATGGCTTTCGTTCCTCCGGTGGGGCTGAAATATACTACGTTCGAATTCATTATGGGTCCTCCCTTTTTAATGCGTTTTGCCTGACGGTAAAACGCAGTTCCCTCTTTAATGCTTACTCAAAGTATTGTACACGAGACACAACCGCTCCACAAGTATTTTTGTGAAAATCAGTCGTCCAGATCATCGCCCTTCATCGAGCGGATGAGCTTGTAGGTATCCCGTGCCACGACCAGTTCCTCATTCGTGGGAATGACGAAGATCCCCACCTTGGAATCTAGAGACGCGATGCTGCATTCGCGGCGCCGTACCTCATTGTTGATCTTATCGTCGATCTCCACGCCGAAATGTTTCAGCCGGTCGCAGATCATCTTGCGCATGCCGGGGTCGTTCTCACCGATTCCGGCGGTGAAGATGATGGCGTCCAGGCCGCCGAGGGAGACCGTGACTGCCGCGATATAGGTCGCTGCGGTGTAAACGAAAAGATCCAGTGCGATCTGTGCACGGTAGTTGCCTTCCGCCGCTGCCGCTTCCACATCCCGGAGGTCGGAGCTGACACCGGACAGTCCGAGAAGGCCGGACTTGTTATTCATGATGTAGTCGATCTCATCGGCGGTCATTCCAGTGGTGTTCTGCAGATACGGGATGATGGCCGGATCGATGTTGCCGCAGCGTGTTCCCATCATAATGCCGCCGAGCGGGGTCAGGCCCATGGTGGTGTCCACGCATTTTCCGTCCAGGACCGCGCACAGGGATGCGCCGTTGCCCAGATGGCAGGAGATGACTCTCCGGTAGGCGGGATAAAGTTCCCGGAGGCGCTCGGTCACGTAACGGTGCGAGGCTCCGTGATAGCCGTACTTACGGATCTTGTAATCGGTATAGAACTCATAGGGCAGCGCATAGATGTATGCTTCCGGCTTCATGGTGTTATGGAAGGCATTGTCAAACACCGCGACCTGGGGGATCAGATCCCCGAAAGCCTCTTCCGCTGCTTCGAAACCGCTCAAAGTTGCACGGTTGTGGATGGGAGCAATGGGAATCATCTCCGTGATGGCATCCTTGACGTCCTGAGTGACGAGGGTGGCTTCCACATACTTTTCGCCGCCCTGAACCGCACGGTGTCCGATACCGGCGATTTCATCCAGCGACTTGACGCCGCGGGTCTCCCCTTCGATCAGCATCTTTTTGATGATGGCAAAGGCAGCACGATGGTCTGCCATCGGCACATCGATATTCCAGATACGGCCTTTCTTGTTGTATTCGATGTGACCCATCTCTTCGCCGATGCGCTCACAGGTGCCGCGAATGATGGACCGTTCTTCATACATTTCGATCAGCTGAAACTTCAGTGAAGAACTGCCGGTATTGATCACCAGGATCTTAGAGGAAAGACTGCTCATTTTCTTACTCCCATTTTCAGTAGTAGCTAGAATTGTACCATACCAGCCGCACACAGCACAAACCTATATAATACGAATTGTAGGATATTGCAACCGAAGGAAGAATCTTCGTTTTTCATTTGGTGTTTTCCCATAACAAAAAAGACCCAAAACAAACGTTTTGAGTCTTGAAAGCTGGAGCTGCTACCCAGATTTGAACTGGGGACCTCATCCTTACCAATTATTATTTATGGTATTTTTTCATGCTCTAATTTGTTGTCTCATTTCGTGAGAATTCCCTTGTATTTCAATGAGAATTAGGGTATCAGCTCTTATAACTTGTTGTATCGTGTTTTTTCGAAATGTCTCGGATTTTTTTGTGCATGTCTCGGATTTTGTCTCGGATTCGATTTTTTGCTATTTATAGCTCAATATCGTCATCTTTGTAGAATTGTTCCTCAACCCATTTAACACGCTCTTCGAACTCTTCCTTTGTCAATGGCTTCTCTTTATAAGTCAGCTGGAAGTGGAGTGGATTCTCTTCTCCATACATTTCCTCAAGGACTAGAATCTGAACTTCTTCAAATGCTCTTCTATCCTTCACGTTCATATAAGAGCAATATCTGTCTTTCTGCTCTTCCGTCAATTCATCGTAATATGCTCCTTGCTTTATCAGCTCCAGAACATCAGAAAAAGCATGTTTGGGACTGTTCTCAAGTTTTCGAATTCTGGACTCTATA
>CAJGCI010000057.1 GCA_904501855.1 Oscillospiraceae bacterium
CTCTGATAACCGACATCAGCGAAATACTCATTCATTCTCATTGATATCGATACGCTCCTTCAGTTTTGTCAGTGCGATTTTTGTTTCCGCGGTGGTCTCACCAAGCAGCATCGCGATGTCCTGTACGATTCTCATCTGTTTATCGACGATCTTGTCGGCAATCTCAATGGTGTCCTTTCCGATACGTTCCCGCTCCAGACGGGCTTCTTCCTCTTCCGTGACATCACGGAGGATGCACATCATCGTGTGGGAAGAGGTGTCGTTCACAATGGTCTGGACACAGTATTTCCGGTAATCGGAGAAATAGCGCTTCTCCGTGGAAAGACGCTGACCGGAGGAATACAAATTGAAGAAAGGAGTCGGATCCAGAATACGCACCACATTCTCGCCAAGAACGTCAGACTCGTGTCGGATATTCATCAGTTCCATGGCCTTCGGATTGATGACCTGGATCTCAAAGTCCTCATTCAGGATGATGACACCGTTGGGGGTGTTGTCCAAAATGTTGCTCTGGAAGCTTCGCGTCTGCGCCATGATGTGGGGAAGGCACATGTTGGGATCGGCGATACCGCGGTAAATGGCGATTGCCTTGTCCCGGCAGGTCGGATAACCGCAGGTGCCGCAGTTAAGTTCTTTCTCCGGAGAGTCTCTGCCAATGGATTTCAGGATCTCTCTGATCTCGGATTCCAGAGGATTCTTCATACGGGGAGTTCTCGACTGGAAAGCACGGAAGTTTTCCCCGTGATGGACATCGGGAACGTCAAAGTGCTTGGGTCCGGCAGAAGCGCGGATCAGATAGCTTCCGCGCACCGGTTCGTTCCGATAATGCTCCATAATGGGGCTTCCGACACAGCCGCCGTTGCACATGTTCAGTTCCACAAAGCATTTGCGGATGCTGCCTTTGCGGATATCATCCAGAGCGTGACGGCACATGTCCACGCCGTCAAACTCCATCATGGAGAACGTGGGATCCTCCGGTGTGTTCAGACAGCTGAGCATGCCGCCGGGCAGACAGAACCGTCGTTCCATAGAGGCTTCCAGAGGAGGCTCTTTCTGCGGTGTCAGCGTAATGTTCTCCAGCCGGAAGATCTCTTCCAGCTCGTCAAACGTGAGCATGGCGTCCACATCGGTGTCATACTGTTCCTGCTTCCTGGCGATGCATCCGCCGATATGAACGATTTTTGCATCGGGAATCCGGCGTTTGATATCCTGTGCATGTGCGACCATGGGAGAAACCACGGGAGCCAGGCATGGAATAAGCTCCGAATAGTATTTTTCAACCAGAGAAACCACGGACGGGCAGGTCGTGGATATAATGACATCATCTTTGCTTTCGGATATCAGCATGTCATAGTGTTTTTTTACGATAGCGGCACCGATGGCCGTTTCTTCCACTTCATCGAATCCGATCGCTTTCAGTCCCTCCGTAATACTGGAAAGACCGACTCCGAAAAATGCCGGAAACGCAGGATCGATACTGGCAATCACAGGACCATCACTCTGCTGGATCAGAACCTTCGTAATCTCTTTTCCATCTACGATGCTCTTCGCATCATGCGGACACACGCGATAGCATTCTCCGCAGAGTACGCACATGTTGCCGATGATGTTTGCCTGATGACCGGAATAACGGATCGCCTTGGTGGGACAATACCGGATACAGCAATGGCAGTCTCTGCAATTTGTTTTCACTAGCTGAATAATATCAGGCATGAAACACAACCCCCCTCATAAACTCGTTGCTGGTGATTTCTTATTTGCTTTGTTCTTCAAATTCCTGGCGAACAACGTCGAGAGGAATGTTTTGACTTTTGGCGATGGAGGCCAGATCATCGTATTCCGCCTTGATGCGGCGTACCCCGTGTCCTTCTGAGCACTTATAACGAACAGGCCCCCAGGTCGTTTCGATGATTCCTTCCGAACGGGACAGGATCTCTCTGGTGCATACGGTTTCCCGCAGCCCGATTGTAGTGGTGTGGTGGAACAGCAAGTCTACGAATCGATCCCGATCCTCGGGACGACATAGAAGATCGATACGGATCCCGGGACGCCCCTTCTTCATTCCGAAAGAAGTCCATCCGGCATCCAGAGCCCCTTCCTGCATCAGCTGATCCAGCGCATAGGCAATGCTTTCCGGCGTCATATCATCCACATTACAGGACAGTTCAATGACATCCGGATGCAGCTCTCCCAGCATGGCGTGGACCGCATTCAGACGGTTTTCGAATTCCTTTGTGCCAAGTCCGTAGCTGTGATGATCGATCGTCATCACCGGCATGGACGCAAACTGATGCACATATCGGCGCAGCAGCGCCGCGCCCGTGGGAGTGCACATCTCACCAGCCGCATCTCCGGCAAAGCAGGGAATGCCTTCCAGAAGGCTGGCAGTGGCAGGTGCGGGAACGGAAAGTGTTCCATGGGCAGTATTCACGGTGCCGTGTCCTACACAGACCGGAGAGGATATTACAAGCTCCGGATCAAGTTCGTGCAGCAGAAGGGAAGCGGCCGCAATATCCGCTATCGCATCCATCGCGCCCAGTTCATGGAGATGGATCTCTTCCACCGGACATCCGTGGGCTTTGGATTCCGCTGCAGCAATGTCATCGTAGATGGCGGAGATATCATTTCGGACCGGCTCCGGAACTTTCAGGTCCTGGAGAACGGAGCGGATCTTGTCCATGGAGATATGGGAATGGGACGAAGAATGTCCTTCCGATTCTCCAAGATACGTGACATTTGTGTGAAGACCGGCAATACCCTGGCACTTCTTTGTTTCGACCTGAAATGAGATGCCGGGGATTTCCATGGCATTGAGCTTATCGGCCTGCTGCTGAGGATCGTCAAACAGTCCTAGCAGGGCGGAAGTCATCATGTCGCCGGCGATTCCCATTCCGCAGTCAAGATATAATACTCTCATTTACTTTTGCCCCAGATGATTGATCATATTGGCAAGATAACCGGCCCCGAAGCCGTTATCGATATTTACGACGGACACACCGCTTGCACAGGAGTTCAGCATGGAAAGCAGTGCGGCAATGCCTCCGAGAGAGGCACCGTAACCGACACTGGTAGGCACCGCGATCACCGGACAGTCTGCCAGTCCGCCGATCACGCTGGGAAGGGCACCCTCCATTCCAGCCACGGCAACGATGACCTGTGCGGTCATGATATCCTCCTGATGGGAAAGTAGGCGGTGGACCCCGGAAACACCCACATCATAGAGACGGGTCACTTTGTTTCCCAGTGCTTCTGCGGTCACAGCGGCCTCTTCCGCGATGGGGATGTCACTGGTACCTCCGGTCGCCACAACGACAGTTCCGTCTCCGTCGGGCTCCGGAAGGGAACCGATGATTCCAAGCTGTCCCATGGCATTGTAATCCACCGGGTATGTATTAGAAATTTCTTTTGCGGTCTCTTCCGAGATCCGAGTAATAAGAATGGTCTTCTGTCCGTGTTCCTTCATGGCTCCGGCGATACCAACGATCTGTTCTGTGGTTTTGCCGGCACCATAGATCACCTCGGCAGTGCCCTGACGCAGTTCACGGTGGTGATCCACTTTGGCATAGCCCAGATCCTGAAACGGTTCCATTTTCAGCTGCAGCATGGCTTCTTCCGGGGAAAGGGAACCTTCCTGTACCTGCTGCAATATATGTAAGATGTTTTTCTGGCTCATAATGTGCCCTTCTTTAAAAACAATAGATACTTTAAAAAATTTATCATATTTTTCGGGTAAAGTAAATTGAGGAGACGCAATTCCGACGGAAAGAAACCCGCATTTTGCTTCTCCGGAACAAGAAAAAACGGACAGAACGCAAACTGGTTCTGTCCGTTGTCCGTTAATTAAATCGGGGAATGATCTCCCGAATATACGATGGAGTGGGGTTTTTCCGATGCTGGCGACGCAGAATCGTTGCAGAACCGACCAATCCGATGATCAGCCCGACAAAGGCCCCGATCACACAGGTGCTTTCCACATCGGTGAACATCGATGCGATCCCGTATCCGATAAAAAACAGAATCAGCGGGACCACATATATGGCAACGGTGGCCAGAAGGATCTTGAGGGAATCGGTCTCCAGATATACGTGGGATCCTTTTGGGGCATCAATGGGGTTCTTTACCCGCACTTTGATGGTGTTTTCATACATGCAGCTTTCACAGGTGTTGCAGTCACCGCCGCACAGAGCGGCGCGCTCCACCACCACATCGGCAGTGCCGTCATTATAAACTCCCGTTACGATGGCTTCCTGTGTCATCGAACTTCACCTCGTTTAATAAGTCGTTAGTTTCTGCTGAACTCCTCCAGCTGAAGGCCTTCGTTTTTGTCCAGTGCCCAGCGGACACACCACTCAGCCGTGAACAGCAGCAGATTGTTTCCCTTGAAATCCTGTACCCATTTGGTGTCGCTTGTGAGATTCAGGTCTCGTGGATCCTTGTCGGAACTGGCGATCCAGCGGATCTGATCATAGGGAAGATCCCGTCTGCGGATATCCACACCGTACTCCGTTTTCAGACGGTATTCCAGTACTTCAAGCTGAAGGACGCCAACAACACCGACTACGATCTCTTCCATGACCATGCCGGGCTCGTGGAAGATCTGAATGGCACCTTCCTGAGCGATCTGTTCGATGCCTTTCTCGAACTGTTTCCGTTTCATGGTATCCACACGCTCAACGGCGGCAAAGTGCTCCGGTGCAAAGGTGGGGATCCCTTCAAAACGGACCTCCTGTCCTTTTTCACAGATGGTGTCTCCAATGGAGAATATTCCGGGATCAAATACACCGATGATATCACCGGCATAGGCTTCATCGATGATGGAACGGTCGTCTGCCATGAGCTGCTGCGGCTGTGCAAGACGCAGACCCTTACCGCCCTGAACATGGAAATACTCTTTGTCCCGAAGGAACTTACCGGAACAGATGCGCATGAAGGCGATCCGGTCACGGTGTGCCTTGTTCATGTTTGCCTGGATCTTGAAGACAAAGGCGGAAAAATGGTCATCAAAAGGATCGACCGTATCCTCGCCGGAAACGCGGGGCATGGGAGGCATGGTCATCTGCAGAAAACTCTCCAGAAACGGTTCCACACCGAAATTGTTCAGTGCGGATCCGAAGAACACGGGGGAGAGTTTGCCGTTTCGGACGGAATCCAGATCAAATTCATAACCGGCACCATCCAGCAGCTCAATGTCGTCCTGCAGAGGACCGCGTAGACGCTCTCCGATCAAACTGTCCAGTTTCTCAGTCTCATCCAGAGTGCAGGCAATAGGCTCGATGCGGTTCTGGCCCCGGTGAGATTCTGTAAAAGCAAGGATCTGCTGTTTCTCACGGTCATAAACACCTTTGAAATCAATGCCGCAGCCAATGGGCCAGTTCATGGGATAAGTTCCGATCCCGAATTCGGTCTCCAGCTCTTCCATCAGATCGTATGGACTCCGGGCTTCCCGGTCCAGTTTGTTGATGAAAGTGAAGATAGGGATATGACGCATGGCACAGATCTTAAACAGCTTTCTAGTCTGAGGCTCAATGCCTTTTGCCGCGTCTATGACCATCACGGCACTGTCCGCGGCCATCAGAGTTCGATAGGTGTCCTCGGAGAAGTCCTGATGTCCCGGAGTGTCCAGGATGTTGATGCAGAACCCCTCGTACTCAAACTGCATGACGGAGGATGTGATGGAAATACCACGCTGTTTCTCCAGCTCCATCCAGTCGGAAACGGCATGCCGTGCGGTAGCCTTGCCCTTTACGGAACCAGCCAGCTGAATGGCACCTCCGTAAAGGAGAAGTTTTTCTGTCAGTGTGGTCTTACCGGCGTCCGGATGCGAAATGATGGCAAATGTCCGCCGGCGTTCTATTTCCTTTCTGGTATCGCTCATAAACTACCTCAAATGTAAGACTCTCTTTTCGTTTGCAGAAAATCACTATAGCATATTCCATGCTGGTAAGCAAAATATTTCCCGCTGTTTCCGGAGAAAACTAAAAGTCGTTTTCCAAACAGTTCCGGAGACACTTCTGAATGATCTTCCGCTGGGGCGGGGAATCCTTTATCTGACCGGAACGAAGCTGGCGCAGAGCACCATCGGTAAGGGCGTGGAACATGTATTCCGTGCGGAGATATTTTTCGTGAGACCAGCGTTCCGTC
Source organism: Oscillospiraceae bacterium (assembly GCA_904501855.1). GTDB lineage: Bacteria > Bacillota > Clostridia > Oscillospirales > Oscillospiraceae > UBA2922. Next base: position 6,142 of record CAJGCI010000057.1, read on the forward strand.
AGAGTAAGACGGCTGAGACAGTCCCGGCTGTAATCCATCATGGAATCCATGGGAAGAGTGATGCTGGCGGGAAGATATTCCCGATCTGCCAGCACCAATCCCGCATACGCGGGTTTTTCCAGCACAAACTGGATCCAGTCCATGGCAAGCCGGACCAGCTGCTCCCGGAGATCCGGGGAATACCGGGCGATGATCTTTGCTTCCCGGATCTTCCATTTCTCAACCATGCTGCCGACACTCTGCCGGAGGATATCTTCCTTGTTTTTAAAGTGCTTGTAGGGAGCCGCCACGGAAAGATTGCAGTAGTCGGCGATCTTTCGGATCGTAACGCCATCAAATCCGTCCCGGGCAAGTATTGCCAGAGCAGCTTCCATCAGAAGATCTTTTGAGGACATAATACACCTCATCTTTGGTTAATGATTGTTTACCTGGTAAGATATGCTAGCGGTTTTTTTGGAAAAAGTCAACGAAAGACTGTCCGCCTTTCACGGCATGTGATAGAATAACCGAAGATTCTTGAAAAGGGAGCCGTTAATCATGGGTTATGTATTGCTGGGTATTTTGGCCGGAATCGGACTTCCGGTACAGACCAGTGTGAATAATCGTCTGAAACCGAGGGTAGGAGGTCCCGAGCGGACCAGCCTTATTTCCTTCTTCGTGGGAAGCATGTTTCTCCTGCTGTGGGTTCTGGCAACGGAAGGAACTGCACGGCTGCCATTTGACCGAACAGCAGGCTATCCGTTCTGGATCTGGACTGGAGGCGCGTTCGGCGTCTGCTTCCTGTTGGGAAATCTGTTTCTCATCTCCCGGGTGGGCAGCGCCAATACGGTCATTTATCCCGTTGTCGGTCAGATCATCATGGGACTTCTGGTGGATCATTTCGGATGGTTTATGGCAGACGTCCAGAAACTGACGATCCTGCGGGCACTGGGAGGCGTTCTGGTACTTGTCGGTATGCTTGTGATTACGGGGACAGGAGAGGAGACAGGCGCGGAGAAGAAATCCGTTTCCTGGCAGGTTCCGGTGATCGGCATCGGCATCGGTATGCTCAGCGCGGCGCAGACAGCCATCAATGCCAGGCTGGGAACAGCACTGGATAACCCGGTGCAGGCCGCCCTGGTTTCTTTCTCGGTGGGAGCGATCCTGCTCCTGCTTATCTGTCTGCTCCCCGGAATAAGAAAACAGCCGCCAGGAAAGGAGCCTGTTCCGGTATGGACGTGGTTCAGTGGCGTTCTGGGTGCATTTTTTGTGCTCACCAATCTTTACGTTGCGGGCCGCATCGGGACCGGCATCGCCGTAGTGGCATCTCTCACCGGTACGGTGGCCGGAGGTCTTCTTATCGATCAGTACGGCTGGCTCGGTACTCCTGTTCGCAGGATCACGGTGCGCAAATGTCTGGGCCTTCTGATGATGATGGCCGGGGTCGTCATGGTCCGGCTCCTCTGATGAAAAAAGCGAAAAAACTGCTCCTGCCGTGAACAAACGGCAGGAGCTTCTGTATTCATTGGTGTTATCTGGTCTTGCACACCAGTTCTCCGTCTTCCACATCCACAACGATCGTGGATCCGGCTTTCAGATCGCCTTCCAGAATCTTTCGGGCAACGAGAGTCTCTACAGAACTCTGCAGATAGCGTTTCAGCGGACGTGCGCCGTAGATGGGATCAAAGCCCCGGTCGATGACCAGCTGTTTTGCAGCTTCGGTGATGTCCAGGCTCAGGGTCCGGTCTGCCAGACGATTCCGCAGAGAAGCCACCAGATTGTCGATGATTCCGGTAAGATTCTCCTTCGTGAGAGGACGGAACATGATGATCTCATCCAGACGGTTGAGAAATTCCGGACGGAAGGAGCGCTTCAGTTCTGCCTGAACCATATCCCTTGCCGATTCGGAGATCTCTCCGTTGTCGGTGATGCCATCCAGCAGATACTGGCTGCCCAGATTGCTGGTAAGGATGATGATGGTGTTCTTGAAATCTACGGTTCTTCCCTGAGAATCGGTGATGCGTCCGTCATCCAGGATCTGAAGCAGGATATTGAACACATCGGGATGAGCTTTTTCCACTTCATCAAAAAGGATGACCGAATAGGGCTTCCGGCGAACCGCTTCTGTCAGCTGGCCGCCTTCATCATAACCGACATATCCCGGGGGAGCACCAATGAGGCGTGATACGGAAAACTTCTCCATATACTCGGTCATATCAATGCGCACCATGTTGTGCTCATCGTCAAACAGGCATTCGGCCAGACTCTTGGCAAGCTCCGTTTTTCCGACACCGGTGGGGCCCAGGAACATGAAGGACCCGATGGGACGGTTGGGGTCGGAGATTCCGGCACGGGAGCGAAGAATCGCTTCCGTGACACGCTGAACGGCCTCATCCTGACCGATGACACGCTTGTGGATCGTTTCGTCAAGATGCAGAAGCTTCTGACGTTCTCCCTCCACCAGGCGGGATACCGGAATGCCGGTCCACTTGGCAACGATGGAAGCGATCTCGTCTTCCGTGACAGTATCGTGGACCATCGTATCGGCCTTGCGGTCTTCACTGCGGCGCTCCGCGTCTTCCAGTTTGCTCTCCAGGGCCGGGAGATCCGAGTACTTGAGACGCGCTGCGGTCTCATAATCGAAGCTCTGCTGTGCGTTTTCGATCTCTGCATGGATCCGTTCCAGATCCGCTTTCAGCTGTTTGACTTCATCCACGCTGTTCTTTTCTTCTTCCCAGCGGGATTTCATCGCATTAAAGGAATCTTTCAGATTCGCGAGTTCCTCGGTCAGTTTGGCCAGACGGTCTTTGGACAGCTGGTCATCTTCTCTCTTGAGAGCCATTTCCTCAATTTCCAGCTGCATGATCTTACGGCGGAGATCGTCCATCTCTGCCGGCATGGAATCCATTTCCGTGCGGATCAGGGCACAGGCCTCATCCACCAGATCGATAGCCTTATCGGGGAGGAAACGGTCGGTGATATAACGGTTGGAAAGGGTAGCGGCAGCGACCAGTGCGTTGTCATGGATCCGAACGCCATGATAGACTTCATAACGCTCCTTCAGTCCACGGAGGATGGAGATGGTGTCTTCTACCGTTGGCTCATCCACCATGACCGGCTGGAAGCGGCGTTCCAGGGCCGCATCTTTTTCAATATATTTATGATACTCATCCAGGGTGGTGGCACCGATACAGTGCAGTTCACCGCGCGCCAGCATCGGTTTCAGAAGGTTTCCGGCATCCATGCTGCCTTCGGTCTTTCCTGCACCCACAATGGTGTGGAGTTCATCGATGAACAGAATGATTCCGCCCTCGGATTTCTTGATCTCTTCCAGTACGGCTTTCAAACGCTCTTCAAATTCGCCGCGGTATTTGGCGCCGGCGATGAGAGCACCCATGTCCAGAGAGAAGATGGTCTTGTCTTTCAGTCCTTCGGGAACGTCGCCTCTCACGATTCGCTGGGCGAGTCCCTCTGCGATGGCAGTCTTTCCGACACCCGGTTCACCGATGAGGACCGGGTTGTTTTTGGTCTTGCGGGAGAGGATCCGGATGACGTTCCGTATCTCGGAATCACGCCCGATCACCGGGTCCATCTCGTTCTCCCGTGCCCGTTTCACCAGATCCGTTCCGTATTTTGTCAGGGCATCGTAAGTTCCTTCCGGATTGTCGCTGGTCACCGGACCGCTTCGAACCTTGGAAAGCTCGCTGACAAATCCGTTTTTTGTAATTCCGTGATCGGCAAAGATCTTTTTGATCTCCGGGGTGTTGTTCGCAAAGATCCCGATCATGATATGTTCCACGGACAGATATTCGTCCCCCATGCTCTTTGCGGATTTTTCTGCCGCTTTCAGAACACGGTCAGCTTCCGGTGAGAGATAGACCTGAGAATTGGATCCGCCCACTTTGGGCAGTTTGGAGATGGCAAGATCCAGTTCACCCAGAAGCTTGTTGCAGTCAACGCCCATCCTGCTGAAGATGGAGGGGATCAAACCGCCGTCCTGATCGACGAGGGCATAGAGCAGATGTTCCGGAGTGATATACTGGTTCTGATTCTCCTCCGCCATGTTCTGTGCGGTCTGGATCATCTCAACCGTTTTTTGTGTGAAGTTGTTTGCATTCATAATAATACACTCCTTTCTTTCGAGGGGATCGCTATGTTAAATGAGGATTTTCTGCGTGTTCATCAGCTGATAATACTGCCGCTCAATGTCCGAGGCGGAAACCCGGCCGTTCAGGTATGCCTTCATGAGAGAATCGAAGGTCTGAATGTAATCGGACAGCACGGACGCCAGATCATCGGAAGTGCATTCCTTCTGAGGCATGGCAATACTGCGGACGAATTTGCCGTCATATAGGGCGTAGTCGATGGTCTGACCGCCCAGAAGGGGGGCAAGATCCCGGTCTTCCACGTGTTTCCAGATCCGGAAAAACTCCGTCATGGACTGAATCAGAGCTGCAGACTGAGTGCGGAAGATCACAGACAGTTCTCCGATGGAGGCTTCCGCGTTGCGGTACAGTTCCACTTCATATTTCACTGTGGGGCGGTACTTATACTCCAGACTGGATTTCAGGGACATGGTAAAGTTGTTGGGAGAAAAGAACGGAACCAGTTCCCGGGAGGGCAGTACCAGCTGTTCAATAGCGGAAAAGATATCATTGATCCGCCGTTCCGGCGTGACCATATCCACATATTCCGCCAGGATCTGATTAATAAGATTGGAACGATTCGTTCCCAGCTTATGTGCAAGAAGATCCACTTCGTGGACCACATCTTCTGACAGCATCAGACTGTAAAGGGTCTTTTTCATAGCGCGCACATCTCCTTTTTTGTTTACA
>CAJGCI010000058.1 GCA_904501855.1 Oscillospiraceae bacterium
AACATTGAAAACTATGTCAAACGTCTGGAGAAACTGGAAGAGATCGCAAAATCCTTCAACGGCATCGACGAATGCTATGCCATCCAGGCCGGACGCGAGATCCGCGTCATGGTCTCCCCGGACAAAGTAACCGAGGATGAGACCGTCCTGCTGGCCCGCGACATCGCCAAGAAGATCGAATCCGAGCTTACCTATCCCGGACAGATCAAGGTCCACATCATCCGTGAGACCAAAGCGGTGGATTTCGCAAAATAAAATTCATTCGATCCTTAAACCGATCGGCACACGGTGCCGGTCGGTTTTTTTTTGTTTCCCGTTCCGGAGCGGGGTTGACAAACACAATACCTCGCTATATGATGTATTACATGAGGGGAGGTATTATTCGATGGATGCTCAGCTGAAACGCGGACTGCTGGATGTCTGCGTGCTTGCCGCGATCCGGGAAGACGATTCCTACGGGTACAAGATCATTAAGGATATGAAGCCCTATCTGGAACTGTCTGAATCCACTCTGTATACGATCCTGAAACGGCTGGAATCCGCAGATATGCTCACGGTGCATACCGTGGAACATGAGGGAAGACTCCGCAAATACTATCATATTACCGCGACAGGGATCCGGCGGCTGGATGAATTCCGTGATGACTGGGATGAGATCCTGGCGATCTACCGGTTCATCACCAAGGAGGATGAAACGAATGACGAAAACTGAGTTTCTGGATGAACTTAGAAGAAGACTGGCGGGACTGCCTCAGAGCGATCTGGATGAGAGACTGCTGTACTTCCGGGAAATGATCGATGACCGGATGGAGGATGGTCTGACCGAGGAGGAAGCGGTGTCCGGCATCGGTTCCGTGGATGAGATCGTGGACCACATCATGGAGGAGATCCCGCTGTCAACACTGGTGAAGGAGAATGCGAAACGGAAGCGTTCGCTGAAAACCGGGGAGACCGTTCTGATGGTGATGGGAACCGTGCTGTGTCTGCCGCTGGTACTGGCCGCTGCCACCGTCTGCCTGGCTGTTTACGCAGCCATCTGGGCCGTGGTCATCGGACTGTGGTCGACGGTGGTCGGAATGGCTGCAGGCGCTGTTGCCGGACTGGTCGTGGCCGCAGGTTTCCTGGTGAAACGGGAGCCGGTCAATGCGCTCTTCATGCTGGGCGCCGCGATCCTGTGCGCAGGTCTTGCGATCCTTCTGTTCTGTGCCTGTGTCTGGGTGACGAAGGCACCGGTGCAGCTGACGAAAAAAATGGTTCTGGGCATGAAAGCCCTTCTGATGAGAAAGGGGAGCTGATCCTATGAAAAAGTGGATCCTGGCCGCGGTCATTCTGGTGATCGTCGGTACCGTTATCAGCCTGGTTGCCGCTGCGGCGATGGATTTTGATCTGAGCCGGCTGGACAGCGGGAACTATGAGAACAACACCTATGTGGTGAACGAGCCGTTTTCCGCCGTTGCCGTGGACGCCGACGATGAGGATGTGGTGATCCTTCCTTCGGAAGACGGAGCGTGCCGGGTAGTCTGTCTGGAAGACGAGAAACGCCGGCATGAGGTCGCGGTGGTGAACGGGACCCTTCGGATCCGGCAGCCGGAAAGGAAAGAGAACGGCTTCCATTTCGGGGTCTATATCCAGGAAACAAAGATTACGGTCTATCTGCCGGAAGGAACCTGCTCCGGCCTGTCCGTCCGGTCCGATTCCGGAGATATCTCGCTGGAATCCCTCCGTACGGAGAACATCCTGATGGAAACGGATACCGGAGAAGTGCTTCTTCGGGACGTGACCAGCGGAAACCTGACGGCGGAAGGAGAGACCGGGAATATGACGCTGGAGCGTGTGATGATCTCCGGCATCTGCTCCATCGACCAGGATACGGGAGACGTCATTTTCCGCGACAGTGACGCCGGGGAGATCTCGGTGGAAACGGACAGCGGTGATGTCACCGGAACGCTGCTTTCGGAGAAGATCTTTCTTACCGAAACGGATACCGGCGATGTGCAGGTCCCTCACAGCGTCCACGGAGGAACGTGCCGGATCTCCACCGATACGGGAGATATCCGCATCGAGGTCCGATAGAAAAAATCATATGAAGAAGACCGGGGCGTGATGCTTTTCCATCACGCCCCGGTCGTTTCATCTTCAGGGGTTTGAAGTCACCATTTGTTTTCCACTTTTTCCGCGAATCCGGGGAGATCTTTGACATGGATCTCGGTGCCGTCATCCAGGACTGCGGTGCCGGTGAAGGTCCCGAAGACCTGGTGCTGGTCCGATTTCAGGATCCCGAAGTCCGTGCAGGAAGCACGGTCCATCACCGGTGTGAAATCCATCCGGAAGCGGCCGTCATCGGAATCGAAGGTCCAGGGGGAGAGGAAGTCCTTCTCATCCCCGGGGATATGGAACGTCACCTGGGAGAGCTTGTGGGCCTTCCCATTGTAGAAGAGCATGTTCTCGCTGGCGGCGGAACAGTCACCGAAACCGTATCCGATGTTCCAGCCGAAGGGGACACCGTCCACCTGATAGGAGGCGGAGCCCCAGTACCAGGTGTTGTGATAGGTCCAGACGCCGCGGCCCCAGTCCAGGCATGCGAAGCTGTCCGCGGGGTCGAAGGTCCAGATGCGGCCGCCGTACGTGACGGTGCCGGCTGCCCGCATGCAGTTGATCTTTTGGTTGTAGTAGAAATGGGCGTTTTTCGGGAAGGGGGTACAGATGACCATACTCTCTTCCGGTTCCTCCGTCAGGAGGATCTCACAGTCCAGTGCTCCTTCCGGACCGAATTTGTCCATGTGACACCGCAGGGTGCGGGTGCCGTCTCCCGGGGTGTCAAAGAACATGGACAGGCCTTTGGCCCGGCGGTCTACCGTTCCCTTGGCCGAAGTCTCCGGCATGCGGTTCTTTCCCATGGGCATGACGCTCATGGGCGAAGTGGTGATCTCCCATCCTTCCGTGAAGTCCAGAAGGGAGATGGAATCCATGCCCATGTAGCCGTTGTCCGCCACGGTGAGAGCCAGGGCGAACCGACCGTTGTTGATCAGATAGTAGTCCCACTCCTTGATACGCAGAGCAGAGGCGCGGATGTCGCTGCGCCGGTACACCGGAAGCAGTTTTTTTGCGTAGCCCGGTTCCGTGAGATTGCCGTTTTCGTCCAGCAGCGGCACCGGGGAGAGGATTTCATGCTGCATCGTCATGCAAGACCACGCTCCTTTTTGATTTGTCGGATGTCCCGGCCGTCAAATTCCACCGGCATGAATTCGCCGTTGATGCGGGAGGCGATCTGCGGGGAGTATTTTCCCTCCAGATCCTCCGGGGCGAGGTTGGTGGAGATGATGGTGGGACGGTGGTGGATCAACCGGTCGTTGATGAGGGTATACAGGGCACTGACGGACATGGGAGTCACCATCTCCGTGCCCAGATCATCCAGGATCATGAGGTCGCAGGAGAGCATGCGTTCGGTCCTGCGGGCCGCCTGTTCCGCCTCTTCCGGATCCCGGGAGAATTTTTCCGTTTCAAACGTTCCCAGAGCAGCGGTGGCCGTCTCATAGCACACGGAGTATCCGTCGGAGGCCACTTCCCGGGCAATGCAGGCGGACAGGTAGGTCTTACCCACGCCGGGGTTTCCCGTGAAGAGCATGCTCATGCTGCCGGGACCAAAGGTGTCCGCATACTTCCGGCAGATCCCGTAGACCATCTTCATATTCTCCTGAGGGATATCCCCGTTTGCCTTGGGGGCGGTGTCGTACAGGGTGAGATCGAAATGCTGGAAGGACTCGTCCCCGGTCTGAAGCAGAGTACCCAGTTCCTTCGTCATCTCCCGGTTGTACTCCTCCAACAGGCAGGAGCAGGGCGCACCGTCGGCGTATCCCGTGTCCCCACATTTCCGGCAGGTGACGATGTCGTCCAGATAGTTGCAGTCGAAACCGTGCTTCACCAGAAGTTCCGCCCGGTCGGCCTGCAGGTTCAGGTTCTCCTGCCGGAGGCCTTCGATCTTCGCGTCCAGATCCGGGTCGTGACGGATGGTCAGGCTCACTACGCTGGCCATGTGGGAGCGCAGGGTCTGGTCGATCTTCTCAATCTCAGGGATGAGGGTGTGGATCTGCCGTACGCGGCGGTGGTGTTCTTCCTCGTTGGCGGCTTTCCGTGCGGCGATATTGGCACGGGCCTGTCCCAGCAGTTTGCCGTCGTATTTCAAGTGGAATCACCTCTTTCGCGGTCCAGTTTCTTCATGATCTTTTCCAGATTGTCTTTCTTCGATTTCTGTTCTCCGGCGGGGCGGGTGCTGCGGGGCTTTCTGGCGGAGGGTCGGTCCTTCTCCCTGATGTCCTTAAGGGAGAAGATCCCCTTGTCGTGCCAGGATTCCAGAATGGAGTTCATATAGCCCCAGGCCCGCTTGCCGGTGTTGGTCATGGTGCGGTCAAAGGCCTCCCGGAGCATCTCCGGACCGAAGCCCATGTCCATCCATGTCCTGAGATAGTTCGTCTCTGTCTCCGTCAGATCCCGGTCCCGGATGTCCAGCACCTCCGCTGCCTGGCGGAGACGGCTGTCCAGTTCCTTCTTCCGGGCAATGTAGGCATCCGCCTCGTCCAGAGAGGTAATGCCGTCCTTGACCCAGCGGGAAGCTTCCTTCTCGATATAACGGAAGGTGGGCCGTCGGCCTTCGCCCTTTCGCTCCTCATAGCGCTGCACGCAGTAGTTCATGAGCACCATGATCACTTCCGCCGGAAGACCAAGATAGTCGTACATGCCGAAGAGGATCTTCATGTCGTTAGAGTTGAGCATCCGTCCCATAACCTGCTGCGCTTCGTAGATCACCGTCTGGAAGGCCTCATCTTCCTCCGCCCGTTTCGCGATGTCGTCGCTGGAGTAGGAGGGACGTTCCTCCGCGGGCTCCAGGATGACCCGACCCTTTTTCGGAGCCGGTTCGGCGGGGGAGGCAGCGGCGGTGCCGGCCCAGTCCAGAGCCAGGCCCAGACGGAGCAGTTTCTCCTCTGCCGCCTCCACGGCGGCGGCCGTCATGCACAGATCCCTGGCCGCATCCTCGCCGGAGACTCCACGGCAGCGGCTGTACAGGTACAGAAGCGCCATGTCTCCGTCGTGAGCGGCGATGAGCTTTTCGATATCCTGTTTGGAAAGGACGATGTTGGGATCCATGGGAATTCTCCTGTGACAAAAAGATTCAGAGCGAAAATAAGGCCGGAAACCGGCCTTGAAATCATTCATAGATTGTTGACAATTATACCATGCTTTCCGTCTTGTTACAAGAGCGGGCGCTGTGCTATAATTACCGTGTATTACTATGGAAAAATAGCGATTTTAAGGGGAAAGCAATGCTGGAATTGTTATCGCCTGCCGGCTCACCGGAAGCGGTGATCGCGGCAGTTCAGAACGGCGCCGATGCCGTATATATGGGACTGGACGGATTCAATGCCCGGAGAGGGGCCAAGAACTTCTCCGTGACGGAATTTGCCAAAGCGGTGCGCTACTGCCACATCCGCGGATGCAAGGTCTATGTGACGCTCAATACGCTGGTCAGCGACAAGGAGATGGAAGAACTGGTGGAGATGGCCAGGGTGGCCTCCGACACCGGAGCCGACGCCATCCTCGTTCAGGATCTGGGCGTGGCGGCGGTACTGCGGGAAGCGGTACCGGATATCCCGCTGCATGCCAGCACGCAGATGAGCATCCACAACCTGGCCGGTGCCCTGGCGGCACAGCAGATGGGCATGACCCGCGTGGTCCTGGCGAGGGAACTGTCCCTGGAACAGATCCGCTTCATCTGCCGGAACACCACGGTGGAAGTGGAAGTCTTCGTCCACGGCGCCCTGTGCTTCTGCCACTCCGGACAGTGCTACATGAGCTCCATGATCGGACGACGCAGCGGCAACCGGGGCATGTGCGCCCAGCCCTGCCGCATGCAGTACTCCCTGGGAGGACGAAAGGACAACTACCCCATGTCCCTGAAGGACAGCTGTCTCATCGACCATCTTCAGGAACTGGAGGACGCCGGTGTGGCCTGCGTCAAGATCGAGGGACGAATGAAGCGGCCGGAATACACCGCCATCGTCACCGGGATCTACTCCAAAGTCATCAAGAATCATCATGTCCCCACGGAGGAAGAGCGGGAGATCCTGAAAAACGCCTTCTCCCGTCAGGGATTTACCGACGGTTACTTCACCGGAAAGAAGGACGACATGTTCGGTGTCCGGGAGGAGCCGGAACGGGATGCCCAGCGTATCTACGACGATGCACGCCGGGACTATGCCAACTCCGAAGCCAAGCGGGTGAACGTGCGGATGTACAACCGCATCGTCCCCGACCGCCATTTCCAGGCGGTATGTGTGGATGAGGACGGCAACCAGTTCGCCGTGGAGGGCCCCGTGCCTCAGCGTGCCCTCAAGCAGCAGCTGACCCAGGAACTGGTGCGCAACCAGATGACCAAGACCGGCGGAACGCCCTACGAGGTCACGGAGATCCAGACCCAGCTGTCCGACGGCCTGCACCTGTCCGCCTCGGCGCTGAACGATGCCCGCCGCCAGCTCATCTCCGGACTGACGGAGGAACGGGGACGTCCGCCCCGCCGCCGCAGCGGGTCCGTCCCGCCCCGGCCCCTGGAGCGCAGCGTGCCCAAGACACCGAAGATGATCTTCCAGTTCCGGTCCACGGAACAGATGACCCCGGCGCTGGCGGAGATGCGTCCCGACTATATCTACCTTCCCGTGGATCTGATGGTGACGGAGTTCGACGCCATGATGCCCTTCGTGGAAAAAGGAGCGGTGCCCGTGGCGGTGCTGCCCCGGATCATCTACGACCGGGAGACGGAGGACGTGCGCAACAAGCTGGCGTCTCTGTACCAGAAGGGGATCAACGAATGCCTCTGCGGCAACTTGGGACATATCTTCATCGCACGGGAAGTGGGGATGAACGTCCGGGGAGACTTCGGACTGAACCTGCACAACTCCTGGGCACTGGACATGGCCCGTCAGGCGGGGATGATGTCCGCCACGGCCTCCTTTGAACTGCGTCTGGCGCAGATCCGGGACCTTTCCAAGTCCCTGGATACGGAGCTGATCGTCTACGGACGGCTTCCCCTGATGGTCTCCGACCAGTGCATCATCTCCCGGTCCGCAGGTAAGTGTAACTGCGAGAACCCGGTGCAGATGTCCGACCGCATGGGATCGGTGTTCCCCGTGGTGCGGGAATACGGATGCCGCAATGTGGTCTATAACGCCCACAAGCTGTTCCTGGCGGACAAGATGGAGGATCTGTTCGGCTGCGGACTGTGGGGCGTGCGCATGATGTTCACCACCGAGAACCCCCGGGAGTGCGAGGAAGTGGCCCGCTGTTATCAGGGAGAGAGCGACTATACGCCCAACATGATGACCCGCGGCCTGTATTACCGCGGGGTGGAATGATGGAGATCATTCTGGCCTCGGCGTCCCCGCGGCGCCTGGAATTGATGAATATGCTGGGATTTGAGGATCTCACCGTACTTCCCGCTGTCGGAGAGGAGAACGTGGACCTGAACCAGCCGCCCCACGAGATCGTGCGTCAGCTGGCCATGAACAAGGCGGTGGAGGTCTCCCTCCGCTGCGGGGGACAACCCCTGATAGTGGCGGCGGACACGATTGTGTGGTATAATAACAAAGTTTACGGAAAACCCGAGGACGAGGAGGATGCCTTCCGCATGCTCCGGAGCCTGTCGGGAAACACCCACTCGGTCTTTACCGGCGTCGCCGTGTTCCGCGGCGGAGAGATGGATCTCCGCAGCGAGGAGAGCCGGGTGACCTTCCGGGAACTGTCCGATGAGGAGATCCGGGGCTATATCGCCACAGGAGAGCCCATGGACAAGGCCGGAGCTTACGGTGTGCAGGGGAAGGGAGCCGTGTTTGTGGAACACCTGGACGGCGACTTCTTCAATGTCATGGGACTGCCTCTGTGCACACTGGCACAAATGCTCAAACAGCAGGGAGTAGAAGTGTTTTGAAAAAATATCTGACCAAAAAAGGAATACGGATCGGCGCCATCATTGCGGCAGCCGCCCTGGTGGTCGCACTGATCACCAGCCTTTTCGGCGGCCGCTCGCCTCTTTTCCGGAATATGTCCGGTTCCGCCCGGAAACCGGTGCAGAAGGCGGCTCAGTCCCTGGCGGACTGGCTGGGAGACATCTACGGATACATGTTCGAGTTCGACAGCATCCAGGAGGAGAACGAGGCTCTGAAGAGCCAGCTGGCGGAAGCGGAGGAGAAAGTCCGCCGCACCGAGGATCTGGAGAAGGAGAACCAGAGGCTCAATGAACTTCTGGGATTCATCCAGAGCCATTCCGACTACAAGACCCAGTCGGCCCGTGTCATTGCCCAGTCCTCTTCCAACTGGTCTTCCACCCTGACCATCAGCCAGGGCAAGAAGAACGGCATCGAAGTGGGAGATCCCGTGATCACCGAGACCGGCTATCTCGTGGGACAGGTGACGGAGGTGGGCTCCAGCTGGGCCACCGTCAGTACGGTCATCGACGCGGCGGCCAGCATCGGTGCCGTAGCCTCGGAATCCGGTTCCACCGGCATGATCCGGGGAGACTACAACCTGATGCAGAAAGGCCTGACGCAGATCACCTATCTGCCCAATGACTCGCAGATCTTCGAAGGGGACACCGTTGTCACCTCCGGCGTCGGCGGCCAGTTCCCCTACGGCCTGGTCATCGGCACCGTGGCATCCGTTCAGTCACAGGCCGGCGGCCAGGTGGAGCTGGGCATCGTTAAGCCTGCCTGCAACACCGGACGCCTGGTGCAGGTATTTGTCATTACGAAATTCAACGTGGTGGGTTAAGTGTTAGCTGAGATATTACAACAGATCAATAAGGAAAAGGTGTGGAAAGGCGTCTGCTATTTTCTGGTGATCCTGGGGACCCTGATGATCCAGAACCTTCTGATGCCCCATCTCACCATTCTGAAAGTCCGCCCGCTGATCATTCCCGCGGCCGCCGTGGCGGTGGGGATGTTCGAAGGAGGGACCTACGGCGCGATCTTCGGACTGTTTCTGGGATTCTTTGCCGACATGAGCTTTGCCGAGAACACGGTGCTGTTCCTGGTGATCATGGGCATCCTGGGCTTTGCCGCAGGCTTCGCTGCGGACTTCTACCTCAACCGCACCTTCATCCCCTATATGGCAGCCGCGTTCGCCGGCCTGCTCTTTACGGCGGTGATCCAGATGATCCGGCCCTTCATCGTGGGGTCCGGAGCCGGACGCGTGATCCTAACCGGTCTGCTGCAGACCGTGTGGGCACTGCCCTTTGCCGCCCTGTACTTCCCGGTGATCCGGGCCATCTCCCGGCACTTCGACGGACCTTCGGAGCGAAAGGACCGGGACCACATCTGAACGATCTGACAGACCAGCCATTCACAGAGGTTTGCTATGCAGAATAAGTTTATTAAATCAGACAGGCTCGTGATCCTGTCCATCCTTCTGCTGATCATGCTCAGCGTGTACTTCATTTTCCTGTACAAGCTGCAGATCATCGAAGGAGATGCCTACTCGGAGCGCAGCGCCAACTCTCTGGCGTCGCTGCAGACGGTGGAAGCCGCCCGGGGAAGCATCATGGACCGCTACGGCCGATCTCTGGTTACCAACTCACAAAGCTATAACATCGTGCTCAACGAGACGGAGCTGTTCAATCAGGACGATCCCAACCGGGCCATCCTGAATCTGGTGAACTTCGTCCGGGTGCGCGGCACGTCCTACATCGACGAACTGCCCATCACATCCGAACCGCCCTTTACCTACACGGAGATGACCAACGGCCAGAAAACGGCCCTGAAGGCCTATCTGAAGGACAAGGACCTGGATGAGAACACCAGTGCCGTGGAGCTTCTGAGCTACATGCGCACCCGCTATAAGATCGACAACAACTATTCCGCGGAGGAGATGCGCACCATCGCCGGCATCCGTTACGAGATCAACGTCCGTTACGCGGCGGGGTCCGGCACCAACCAGTACATCTTCGTGGAAGACGCCGATAAGGATCTTATCACGGCGCTGCTGGAGAACGATTATCCCGGCGTCAGTGTGCAGACCACCTACACGAGAAACTACAGCACCAAGAATGCCGCCCATCTGCTGGGCTACATCGGTGCCATGAACGCGGAGGAGTACGCCACCTACCGCGCCAGCGGATACTCCATGAACGCCAAGGTGGGCAAGGAAGGCGCGGAAAAGGCCTATGAGAGCTACCTTCACGGCAGTGACGGCCTGGCCACTATCACCACCACCAAGGAGGGCGCCGTGACCGGCACCATCTACACCACCGAACCGGAACCGGGCAACAACATCTACCTCACCATCGACCTGGCCTTCCAGGAGGAACTGGAAAAGATCCTGGAAAACGGCGTGCAGCGTCTGAAGGAGGAAGTGGCGGAGAACGCCGCCCGGAAGGGCCTGGAAGTGTCGGATGAGAACGGAAACCGCGTCACCGGCGGCGCCGTGGTCGTGGTGGACGTGGATACCGGCGAGCCACTGGGCATGGCCAGCTATCCCAGCTTCGACCTGACCCAGCTGAAGAAGAACTACCAGAAGCTGTCCACGGAAAAGGACGCTCCCATGTTCAACCGTGCCACCATGGGCACCTACGCCCCCGGTTCCACCTTCAAGCCCTGTACCGCCATTGCAGCCCTCAGCGAGGGGATCATCGATCTCAACTCCACCATCGTCTGCAACGGTATCTTTGAAAAATACGCATCCGCGGGCTA
>CAJGCI010000059.1 GCA_904501855.1 Oscillospiraceae bacterium
CCAGATCGGTGATGACCATGGATCCGTGGAAGGGACTGACTTCCATCCATTCCTTCTTCAGCCAGCCGAAATAGTCCATGATCTTCAGCAGGCCGATGACCATGCGGAAGACGGGACGGGGCAGTTTCTTCATGGCGTTGGCAAAGGCCTCGGTGCCGTTGTCGTCCGTATGGCCCTTCACTTCCGACAGGGCGTCGTTCATCTTGTGGTAGACGTCATACACGGTGTCGGAGGGATTGAAGTGCAGCTTGATGGTGGTCTCCGGAGCGCCCAGCTCCATGGTCTTCTTCACCGTCATGACCACTTCGATGTCGTTTCTGGCATAGTAGTGGCGGCCGGAGATGAACCGGTTCATGGCGGGGTACTTGGCCACGGCGCGGATATAGGCGGCGATGAGCACATGAAGGAAGCCCATGCCCTTGTATCCGTTGACGCGCTGCTTGCGCAGCCAGCGGTCCGCCTCCGTGATCTCCACGTTTTCCGAGAAGAAGTTCAGGGCATCGTTGCGCTGCGCCATCACGTAGGGGATGAACAGTTCAAACCCGGACAGGGAGCGGAGCAGACGTCCGTCGCTGCGGTCGCCGGTCCTGCGGCGGTAGTGTTTGTATGAGGTCTTCGGCATAATCATTCTCCTATATGGACTGCTTAAACAGTTTCAAATATTTTAAGTAATTGCCCATAATTATAGTACGCGGGGGAGGAAAAGGCAAGCCGCGAAGGCCCCGCAGCCGCCGGGAAGAGGAAAAAACGGCAAAAGGAACAAAATATGTTGTTATGTAAAACGATCCTTTTGTCTAGGTTGAATTGCCCGCCGGGAATGGCATTTTTACACAGTTTCGGGCCGCCTGTTTTGGTGGGAATCACGGAAAAAAAGGAGGGGAAAAGAGACGATTTTCGTTATTAAATTATTAACGATTTCTTTGGTGTATTTGCTCAAACTTTATCAATGAAAAGTGATCTGATTTAGTTGATTTTGGGTATGCTCTTTTGTTATATTTAATTTAATGTAAAATGAATTCCTTGCGTTTTCATTGATTTTATTTTTGCAGAAGTTTGATTTACGGGGGGAGGTGTGTCAATGTCATTTGAGGCGATATCGACGATTACTAAGGCAGAAGAGAATGCTAAGGTTTCCATTGAGAAAGCAGAAGCTAAGGCCAGGGAACTGATCGCGGAGGCTGAGAAGGAAGGGAAGGCCGCAGTGGACGCTGTCCGTGAAAAGGCAGCGAAGGAACTGAAGACCTACCAGAAGAGAGCCGATACCAAAGCGAAGAACCAGGCCGAAAAACTTTCCGCCTCAACAGAGAACATGAAAGCGTCGTTGCGAGCCCGCGCAGAAGAGCGCATTGACAACGCGGCAAAATTAGTCGTGGAAAGGATAGTGAGCAGCTAAATGGCCATTGCGAAAATGAAAAAACTGCGTTTGATGGTCGTTCGCTCACAGAAAGATGCGCTGCTGGATGAACTCCAGAGACTCAGCTGCGTCCAGGTCTTCGAACCGGACCAGGAAGAGTTCTCGGAGCCGTCTCTGACAGCCAGCGTCAAGAAAGAGGACGCTGATCTGACGCAGTACAAGACTCAGGAGGCCTCCGTTCAGAGAGCCGTCGGAGTCCTGAAGAAATACGCACCGGCAAAAGGCGGGCTGCTCTCGCCCAACAAGATCATCAGCCAGGACGAGTTCTTCAGTGACGACACTCTGGAAGAAGGCATCAAAGACGCCGCTACGATCAACTCGGACGAGGATCGGATCAAGCGGATCGCCGCAGAGGAAAGCAGGCAGAACGCTCTCATCGAATCCCTGACGCCTTGGAAAGACTTCGACGTTCCCATCGAGTGCACGGGAACGGAACGCACTTCTCTGCTTACCGGCATCCTGCCGGCGAAAGCGGACTTTGCGGAAGTGGCCGCCAAGGTCAATCAGATCACGGATGAAGCGGAACTGTTCAAGGTAGGCGAGGACAAGATCGCCACCTATGTCGCTTTGATCTGCATGAAAGAGTATACCGATCAGATCCAGGAGCTGCTTCGCGGGGAAGGATTCACCGCATCCAGTCTCTCCGATATGACCGGTACTCCCAGTGAGAACATCAAAGCCTCCGAGAAAGAGCTGGAGCTCCTCGGGGCGGAGAAGGAAAAACTCACGCAACTGCTTGCCGCGGAAGGTACGAAGAGAGAGTCTCTTCAGCTTACCCAGGACCGGCTGACCACCAAGATCAACCGTGCCGAGTCGGAAGGCAGGATCTACGGAACGGATTCCACCGTATTCCTGGAAGGATGGCTCATCGAAGACAAGGAGCCGGAATTCCTTGCCGTAGCAAATAAATACGACTGTGCGTATGAACTCGAGGAACCGAAGGAAGAGGAATATCCCAATGTCCCGGTCAAACTGAACAACAACGATTTCTCCACAGCCGGAAACATGATCACCGATATGTATGCGCTTCCCCAGTACGGAAGCGTGGATCCCAACCCGAGGATCGCACCGTTCTTCATCCTGTTCTACGGACTGATGCTCTGCGATATGGGTTACGGACTTCTGATGATCATCGCAGCACTTCTGGTGCTGAAAAAACAGCGTCCCTCGAAGGAGCGCGGCATGTACAGCGTGTCCCGCCTGATGCTCTACGCGGGCATCTCCACCTTCATCATGGGCGCTCTGACCGGCAGCTTCTTCTCCGATGCTCCGTATCAGATCGTTCACATGCTGAATCCGAACAGCACCTGGCAGGGTCTGCCGGCACTGTTCTCACCGCTGAAGGACAGCGTATACATCCTGGTAGGCGCCATGGTCCTCGGCCTGATCCAGCTGAACGTCGGTATGGCGGTCAGTTTCAGGAAAAAGAAGAACCGCGGACAGATCTTGGACGCGATCCTGTATGAAGGTGCCCTGTGGGTCATCCTCATCGGTGCCGCCCTGGTTCTGACGAAGGTCTCCATCACCGCAGGCAAGATCGTACTGCTCGTCGGCGTTCTCATGCTGGTGTACGGTGCGGTAAAGGATGCCAAAGGGCTGGGAAAGATCACCGGCATCTTCGGCCTTGCCTACAACGAACTGACCGGTTGGTTCGGCGACCTTCTTTCCTATTCCCGAATCATGGCATTGATGCTGGCCGGCAGCGTTATCGGCCAGGTGTTCAACACCATAGGTTCAATTACAAACAATATCTTCTTGTTCATCATCATATTCCTGATAGGACACACGCTGAACTTCGGCCTGAACCTCCTTGGATGCTATGTCCATGACCTGAGACTTCAGTGCCTGGAGTACTTCAACAAGTTCTATGAGGACGGCGGAAAGAAATTTACTCCGCTGGGAATCAACACTAAATACTACGACGTCATTAAATAATTAGTAGGAGGATACAAATATGGAATTCCTATTCGCACACACAGGCTTAGCAATTGGCCTTCTGGGCGCAGGTCTCGCAGCCTGCATGGCAGGTGCAGGTTCTGCACTCGGTACTGGTTACGCAGGTCAGGCAGGCGCCGGCCTCATCGCAGAAGATCCCGATAAGTTCGGTAAAGCAATGATCCTTCAGGTTATCCCTGGTACCCAGGGTCTGTACGGCCTGGTCGTATGGTTCTTCGCCATCATGCAGATGGGCGTTCTCAGCGGTGAAGCTGTGAACCTGAGCTTCGTTGACGGATGCAGATATTTTGCAGCCTGCATGCCCATGGCGATTGGCGGCCTGGTTTCCGCTGCTGCACAGGGCAAGGTCGCAGCCGCTTCCGTGAACCTGCTTGCAAAGAACGAAGAGCACTGGTCCAAGGGCATGATCCTCTGCATTACCGTTGAGTTCTACGCCATTTTGTCTCTGCTGGCTTCCTTCATGATGCTGGTGAATATCTGATCCCACCGGAAACTAAGATCAAATAAAGATAAAAGGCAGGACTTTGAAATGAAAGGTATTGAAAAAATATCCGCTCATATCGAAGCCGATGCAAAAGCTGCAGCACAGAGCGTGCTGGACGCAGCCCAGGCAAAGGTCAACCAGATCAAGGCAGATTTTGACCAGAAGGTGAAGACGGTCTATGAGACCAAGATCGCCGACGGCAAAAAGGAGATCGACGGCAAGGTCGATAACGCCGCACGTCTGGGAAACATGGAAGCGAAGAAATCCGTCCTTGCTGCCAAGCAGGAGATGGTTTCCAAGGCTTTTGACCGTGCCCAGGAGATGATCATCGATTTGCCGGCGGCAAAGTATGAGGCATTCCTGACGAAGCTCGTCGTGGAATCCGCCAACACCGGCAAGGAACAAGTGGTCTTCAATGAGCGTGACAAATCAAAACATGCAAAGAAAGTCGTGGATGCTGCCAATAAGCAGCTCTCCGCAAACGGCATGGAAGGCGGCCTCACCGTCGCAGACAGAACCGCGGATATCGCCGGCGGCGTCCTTCTCAGTGAGGGCGGCATCGAGGTGAACTCCACCCTGGAACTTCTGATGGACGTGTGCCGCACCGAAATGTCTTCACAGGTTGCTGAAGTATTGTTCGGAGAATGAGCATTTAGCATTCCAACAACAGGAGGGAATAATTTGGCTAACAAAAAAGAAGATTATCTTTTTCTGTCGGCGATGCTAAGAGCTCGTGAGTCAAAAATGCTGAAGCGGTCCAAAGCGGAAGCGATGCTGGACGCCTCTTCCTTTGGGGAAGCGGCCCGCATGGTCTCCGACTGCGGATACAAGGATATGTCGGCGATGAACGCCAAGGAGATCGAACAGGCACTCAACGAACACCGTGCCGAGGAGTTTGCCGAACTGGGCAGAATGGCTCCCAATGAGAGTGTCGTGGATCTGTTCCGTACGAAGTACGATTACCACAATGTCAAGACTCTGCTGAAGGCAGAGGCCGAGAATGTGGATCGTTCCGATCTTCTCAATGATTCCGGAAGGATCTCCGTGGAGAAACTGACGGAAGCCATCCATGAGGATCAGCTCGTAGGCGTTCCTTCAATCCTGGGCGATGCCATCCGCGAGGCCAAGACGGTCCTCGCCCGGACGGGCAACCCGCAGCTGGCAGACTTTATCCTGGACCGTGCGTACTTCGAGGAACTGGACGGGTTCGCCAAGGAACTCAACAGTGAATTCCTCAAAGGCTACGTACAGGTCATGATTGACTCAGCTAATCTACGCAGCGCCGTAAGAACATTGCGTATGCATAAAGACGCCGATTTCCTGAGAACCGCATTCGTCCCCGGAGGCAATGTGGATGAGGCACGTCTTCTGAACGTGACCTTCTCCGGCAACGGCGAAGGACTGGCACAGCTTTTCAACACCGGAACGCTGAGCAAGGCCGCATCTCTTGGTGCAGCCGCAGCGGCCGGAGGACCCATGACCGATTTCGAACGCGCCTGCGACGACGCAGTCACGGCCTACCTGAAAAAGTCCGGACTGGTCGCCTATGGCGAGGAACCCGTAATCACCTATCTGGCGGAGCTGGAGGGGGAGATCACCACCATCAGAATGATTCTGACCGGTCGGCTGGCGGGTATCGAACCGCAGGTCATCAAGGAAAGGTTGCGTGATCTTTATGCTTAAAATAGCTGTTATCGGCGGTCGTGAGACCGTTATGGGCTTCAAGGCTCTCGGCCTGGAAGCCTGCCCCGTTGAGAATCTCACCGAGGCAAAAGAGACTTTAAGAAAACTCACCAGGGACTCGGATGATTATGCAATCATCTATATCGAGGAGAATCTCGCAGAGAATCTGACGGATGAGATCGATCGTTACAAGGATCTTCCCAAACCCGCCATCATCCTCATTCCCGGACGTGAGGGCAGCAATGGTCTCGGTATCAACGCATTGAACGCGGCTGTTGAACGTGCTATCGGCACCAACATCCTGGAAAATTAATTTTCCCGTTCCTTAATTTTATCCATAAAAAAAGGAAGGTATGTAAATGAGCGGAACTGTTACAAAAGTTTCGGGTCCGCTGGTCGTCGCGACCGGTATGGCTGACGCCAACATCTCTGACGTTGTCCGTGTCGGCAAACAGCGACTGATCGGTGAGATCCTGAATATGACTGGCGACTCAGCATCCATCCAGGTCTACGAAGAGACTTCGGGTCTCGGGCCGGGAGCAGAAGTTGTGACAACGGGCATGCCCATGTCCGTTGAGCTTGGCCCAGGCATGTTAGATAATATTTACGACGGTATTCAGAGACCTCTGCCCGAGATCAAAAGTCTCGCAGGTGATACCATCACCAGAGGTGTCGACGTACCGGCACTGAACAGAGAAAAGAAATGGGAGTTCACTCCCGTCGCCAAGGAAGGCGACAAGGTCGTCGCGGGTGACGTGCTCGGTACCGTTCAGGAGACCAGCACCATTCTGCACAAGATCATGGTGCCCAACGGAGTTTCCGGCACCGTAAAGAGCATTACCGCCGGCACGTTCACCGTGGTGGAGACGGTTGCAGTGGTGGAAGATGAGGCAGGCGCATCCCATGAGCTGACCATGATGCAGAAATGGCCGGTCCGTGTCGCCAGACCCTACATCCAGAAATACAACCCCTCCCGTCCGATGAACTCCGGACAGCGAATCATCGATACCATGTTCCCCATCGCCAAGGGCGGTACCGCTGCCATCCCCGGCCCCTTCGGTTCCGGTAAGACCGTGGTACAGCACCAGCTGGCAAAATGGTCCGACGTGGATATCGTGGTCTACATCGGCTGCGGCGAACGCGGCAACGAGATGACCGACGTTCTGATGGAGTTCCCCGAACTGAAGGACCCCCGCAACGGCGAGCCCCTGATGAAACGTACCGTTCTTATCGCGAATACCTCCGATATGCCTGTTGCAGCCCGTGAGGCTTCCATCTACACCGGCATCACCATCGCCGAGTATTTCCGCGATATGGGCTATGACGTGGCAATCCTCGCAGACTCCACCTCCCGCTGGGCCGAGGCCCTCCGTGAGATGTCCGGACGTCTGGAAGAGATGCCCGGCGAAGAAGGCTACCCCGCATACCTGGCATCCCGTATCGCCCAGTTCTATGAAAGAGCCGGCGTGGTACAGTGCCTCGGTTCCGACGACCGTCAGGGTTCCGTCACCGCCATTGGTGCCGTATCCCCTCCGGGCGGCGATATCTCCGAGCCGGTATCCCAGGCGACCATGCGTATCGTCAAGGTCTTCTGGTCCCTGGATTCTTCTCTGGCATATGCCCGTCACTTCCCGGCCATCAACTGGCTGACATCCTACTCCCTGTACCTGGATACCCTGAGACCCTGGTATACCACCGAGTTCGGCCAGGAATACATGGAGAACCGTGAAAAAGCAATGCACATCCTTCAGGAAGAGAGCGAACTGAACGAGATTGTCCGACTGGTCGGTATCGACGCACTGTCTCCCTCTGACCGTCTGACCATGGAGACCGCCAAGAGCATCCGTGAGGACTTCCTGCAGCAGAACGCCTTCTCCGATGATGATGCATATTCCTCCTATGGAAAACAGTTCAAGCTGCTTGATCTGATCCTGAGATACGACACCTACTGCCGCGACGCTCTGGACCGCGGTGCCGACATGAAAGCCATGTTCGCCATCGACGCCCGTGAGGAAGTCGGCCGTGCAAAGGTCGCCGATCCCGAGAAGTATGCCGAGATCTACAATGAGATCGACATCCAGATGAAAGAGCAGATCGAAAAAGTCGTAGAGGAGAGTGCTGAAGAATGATTAAAGAGTATAAAACTATAAAAGAAATCGCCAGCCCTCTGATGATCGTGGATAACGTCAGCGGCGTTACCTACGACGAACTTGCTGAACTGGAACTTCCCAACGGCGAGGTCCGCCGCTGCAAAGTACTGGAAGTTGAAGGTGACAAGGCAGTCGTACAGCTGTTTGAGTCCGCACAGGGCATCAACCTGGCAGAGTCCAAGGTCCGCTTCCTGGGACATCCTCTGGAGCTTGCTGTATCCGAGGATATGCTCGGCCGTGTCTTCAACGGTATGGGCAGCCCCATCGACGGCGGCCCCGAGATCCTGGCCGATGCACACATGGATATCAACGGCCTGCCCATGAACCCGGCAGCCCGTGCCTATCCCGCAGAGTTCATCCAGACCGGCGTTTCCGCCATCGATGGTCTGAACACTCTGGTCCGTGGCCAGAAGCTTCCCATCTTCTCCGGCTCCGGTCTGCCCCACGCCGCTCTGGCAGCTCAGATCGCCCGTCAGGCAAAGGTTCTTGGCGATAACGAGAAATTCGCCGTCGTGTTCGCAGCCGTCGGTATCACGTTCGAGGAGTCCGAGTACTTCATCAACTCCTTCCGTGAGACCGGTGCTATCGACCGTACGGTCATCTTCTCCAACCTGGCAAATGACCCTGCAGTAGAACGTATCTCCACTCCGCGTATGGCACTGACTGCTGCGGAATACCTGGCCTTCGAGAAGGACATGCAGGTTCTGGTCATCATCACCGATATCACCAACTATGCAGAAGCTCTCCGTGAGGTCTCTGCAGCAAAGAAGGAAGTTCCCGGACGTCGTGGATATCCCGGCTACATGTACACGGACCTTGCGACCATGTACGAGCGCGCCGGCCGCCGTCAGGGCAAGAGTGGCTCCATCACCATGATCCCCATTCTGTCCATGCCTGAAGACGACAAGACCCACCCCATCCCGGACCTGACCGGATACATCACCGAGGGTCAGATCATTCTGTCCCGCGAACTGCACCGTAAGGGCATCGTTCCTCCCGTGGACGTACTTCCGTCCCTGTCCCGTCTGAAAGACAAGGGCACCGGCGAAGGCAAGACCCGCGAGGACCACGCACCCACCATGAACCAGCTGTTCGCAGCTTATTCCCGCGGCAAGGATGCAAAGGAACTGATGACCATCCTTGGTGAGGCAGCTCTGTCCGACGACGACAAACTCTTCGCAAAGTTTGCCGATGAATTCGAGCAGCGCTACGTCAGCCAGGGCAATGAGACGGACCGCAGCATCTTCGAAACACTGGATCTTGGCTGGGATCTGCTCCGCATTCTGCCCAGAACCGAGCTGAAACGTATCAAGCCCGAAATGATCGCCAAATACATGGACGGTCAGGACGCCGCGAAAGCAGAGTAATCCCGCTTAAGACTTTTGATTTGGAGGTGATGCATTATGCCGAAAGGAACCATCACACCCACCCGAATGGTGCTCAATCAGCAGAAGGCACGTCTGAAAACGGCGAGAAAAGGCCACAAGCTGATGAAGGATAAATGCGACGAATTAATGCGTCAGTTCATGGACATCGTCCGGCAGAACAAGGAACTGCGTCTGAAAGTCGAAGAGGGAATGACCGCTGCGTTCAAATCTCTGCAGGTGGCAAGTGCCATCATGTCCCCGGACATGCTGGAACAGGCCCTCCTGTATCCGAGACAGAGCGTGGAACTGGACGTCAAGTACAAGAACATCATGAGCGTCAACGTACCTCAGTACAGTTTCCGTACGAAAAATGACGATCCCAGTGAGATCTATCCATACGGCTTTGCGCAGACTTCCGGTGAACTGGACGACGCGCTGGACAAACTGGCCCGGGTCTTTGAAGACATGCTGCAGCTGGCACAGGTGGAAAAATCCACGCAGCTGCTGGCGCAGGAGATCGAGAAGACCAGACGTCGTGTCAACGCCTTGGAGTACGTCATGATTCCGGAATTTGAAGAGACCATCAAGTATATTCAGATGAAACTGGATGAAAACGAAAGCTCCACGAAGGTTCGACTCCTTAAGGTCAAGGATATGGTTCTTAAGGACTCTCACAATTTCGAGACATAATGAAACAAAACACCGCAGGGGATCTCCTCTGCGGTGTTTTCATTCATGGAACGAACTGGGATCCCTGGCGGATCCCGTCCCGTTCCAGACAGGAATTGATATAGTTGAGAACTGCCTTCTTGTTGCCGCTCCACAGCGGCGCGAGAAGGTCTTTTTTTGCTCCGTCCCCGGTGATGCGGTGCACCACCATCTCCGGCGGGATCCGCTGAATACAATCCTCCAGGATCCGGGTGTATTCCTCCAGAGACAGCACCTGGAACGCCCCCTCCCGGTACATCCGGGCCAGCGGGGTGTGCTCCAGGACATGCAGCAGCTGGAACTTGATCCCCTGGACTCCGGAACGGCCGATGTATTCCGCAGTGCGCACCATCCGCTCTCCGTCCTCCCGGGGAAGGCCCAGGATCATGTGCACCACGGTGTTGAGGCGGCGCTCCTGCAGCCGGCGCACCGCATCATCATATTCCGGAAGGGAATAGGCACGGTGGATGAGCCGGGCCGTGTCCTCATGGATGGTCTGAAGTCCCAGCTCCACGAATACCGGTTTGATGCCATTGAGCTCCTCCAGCAGATCCAGCACCTCCGGGGGCAGGCAGTCGGGACGGGTCCCTACGGACAGGGCCGCAATCTCCGGATGACGCATGGCGCTTCGGAAGAGGGCATCCAGTCTCTCCGCCGGGGCGTAGGTGTTAGTATGATTCTGGAAATAGGCGATGTACTGCCCCTCCGTGTGCTTGCGGGCGAGGACCTGCTTGGCCCGCTGGATGGCGGCGTCCATGTCCTCTCCCACGGGCACGGAGAAGTCTCCGCTGC
>CAJGCI010000060.1 GCA_904501855.1 Oscillospiraceae bacterium
CGTCAAGGCCATTGTGGATGGAAAACCGCAGCATGTTTATGCATGCACTCGCTGCCTGCGCAGCGGCAAGGTCACCCGCGCTGTGTAATTTTAATATTACCCGAAACGAACCCGCTTCAAAGCGGGTTTTTTTCGTTTATTATGCATCTCAATTTCGTTAATCTTTTCTTTTATTTCGTTTGTTTTTATCTTGCAGAATCTTCCGCAAAACGGTAGAATAGTAATGTATTTTCTTTCATTATGGAGGTTGCAATTTGAAGCTTCTTGAAGACCGTATCATACAGGACGGAACCATCAAACCGGGTGGTGTCCTGAAAGTGGACAATTTTCTGAACCATCAGATCGACACCGGTCTGCTGTATGAGATGGCATGCGAATGGAAGCGGCTTTATGTCAACTGCAACATCAACAAAATACTTACAATCGAAGCATCGGGCATCGGACTGGCCTCCATGACAGGCTATGTTTTCGGATGCCCTGTTTTATTTGCCAAAAAAAGCAAAACCGTCAACATCTCTCCCGATGTGTACTCCGTTGAGGTCCCTTCTTTTACCCACAAGACAGTTAACACCGTCATGGTTTCCCGGGAGTATCTTCACGCAGACGACCGTGTCCTTATCATCGATGATTTTCTTGCGACCGGTGCTGCGCTGAAAGGACTTATCGCGCTGACGGAATTGGCCGGTGCTACTGTCGTTGGCTGCGGCATCGCTATCGAGAAGGAATTTCAGGGCGGCGGACCGGAGCTGCGGGCGCAGGGATATCGCATTGAATCGCTGGCTCGGATCCAGTCCATGACGGATGACGGCAAAATCCTTTTTGCTTCCGG
The DNA here is from genome assembly GCA_904501855.1 of Oscillospiraceae bacterium. GTDB lineage: Bacteria > Bacillota > Clostridia > Oscillospirales > Oscillospiraceae > UBA2922. The sequence goes on from CAJGCI010000060.1 coordinate 830, forward strand.
CAACTAATTCTGTATGTAACGGGACTACCGTTATAAAATAAATCATATGGAGGAAATTCGAAGATGAAGAAACTTCTCGCACTGGTTCTTGCTCTGTGCATGGTATTTGTCCTTTGCGCATGCGGCACAGCAGAGCCTCAGGCCGAGACTTCCGACGCAGAAGACAGCGCAGCTGCTGCTCCCTCTTCTGATGTGAAGATCGGTGTTATTTTGGTTGGAGACGAGACCGAGGGATACACCCTGGCTCACATGGAAGGCATCGAGGAAGCAATGGACGCTCTCGATCTGGCCGATGATCAGGTCATTTTCAAGAAATCCATTCCGGAATCTTCTGAGTGCTATGATACCGCTCAGGAACTCATCGAGAGTGATGGCTGCACTGCGATCTTCTCCAACAGCTATGGTCACCAGAACTACATGGTGCAGGCCGCCGAGGATTACGAAGATGTTGCCTTCGTTTCCATGACCGGTGACTTCGCCGCAATCAGTGGCTGTGACAACTTCAGCAACGCATTCACCAACGTTTATGAATCCCGTTATGTTTCCGGTGTTGTTGCAGGTTTGAAACTGCAGGAGCTGGACAAAGCCGGCGAGATCAAAGACAAGAACAAGAATGCAGACGGCACGGTTAAAGTCGGCTATGTCGGCGCTTTCAACTATGCAGAAGTTGTTTCCGGTTACACCGCTTTCTATCTGGGCCTGACCAGCATATATCCCAACGCTTCCATGGAAGTGGACTACACCAACTCCTGGTTTGACGTGGACAAAGAAGCTGCCATGGCAGAGAAATTCATCTCTGACGGCTGCATCATAATCAGCCAGCACGCAGACTCCACCGGCGCACCCAGCGCATGCCAGAAAGCGCTGAAGGACGGCACCACCGTTTACTCCGTTGGCTACAATGTCGACATGCTGGAAGTTGCCCCCGACGCCGCTCTGACATCTGCCGGCAACGTATGGGGCGTGTACTACACCTATGCTTTCCAGCAGCTGCTGGACGGCAAACCCATCAAGACCGACTGGGCAGAAGGCTATAACGAAGACGCTGTCCGCATCACTGAGCTGGGCGACTCCTGCGCAGAAGGCACCGAGGAAAAAGTGGAAGAAGTCATTGCCGGTCTGAAAGACGGTTCCATCCAGGTCTTTGATACCGACTCCTTTACTGTTTCCGAAGAGAACATTGCTCTGACCAAGGAAAAGAGCGGTGCCGTTGTTACCACCGACGCAGACGGTCACGTAACCAGCGTAAAAGAAGATCTCAGCTACTTTGATTTCTCCTCTGGCGCTCCGGAACTTGTCTACGAAGGCAAGACCATCGAGGCCATTAAAGACGGTGCGTTTGCCGAGTCCGATGCTCGCTCCGCTCCTTACTTCAACCTTCGTATCGACGGCATCACCGAACTGTCCTGATTACGGATTTTGAACCATCATATAGAGAAGCCAGTTTTCTGGCTTCTCTATTTTGAATTATTGTTTGCTGCTCAAGAGAGAGCACCGACATTCCGTGCTTTGTCTTATACAGCAAAAGACTCTCAAAGAAAAAGTGGTGATTAACTTGGAAGAACTGGAAAAGAAAGATATTGCCGTTAAAATGCGCGATATCACTAAACGATTCGGTTCCATCGTCGCAAACGACAAATGCTGGCTGAACATTTATCGGGGCGAAGTTCTTGCGCTGCTGGGCGAAAACGGCAGCGGCAAGACAACTTTGATGAACATGCTCTCCGGCATATACTTCCCGGACGAGGGACAGATCTTCGTTGATGGAAAAGAAGTCTCCATTCGTTCTCCGAAGGATGCCATGGACCTCGGTATCGGTATGATCCATCAGCATTTCAAACTGGTGGATGTCCTTACCGCGACGGAAAACATCATCCTCGGGCTGGACGAACCCGGAAAGCTGGATCTGAAAGCGGCCGCTGATAAGATACGGGAGATCTGTGATCTGTATGGCTTTGAAGTCAACCCCGATCAGAAGATCTATGATATGTCCGTATCCCAGAAACAGACCGTTGAGATCGTTAAGGTCCTGTATCGCGGCGCCGATATTCTGATTTTGGACGAACCCACCGCCGTTCTGACGCCGCAGGAGGCGGACCGGCTCTTTGTCGTTCTCCGCAATATGCGCGATGCCGGCAAGGCCGTTGTAATCATCACGCATAAACTTCACGAGGTTATGGATGTTTCCGATCGTGTTGCTGTTCTGCGAAAAGGAACCTTTGTTGGCGATATGATTACAAAGCAGACCACCATTCCGGAAATGACCAACATGATGGTCGGCCGCCCGGTAACGCTGAACATTCCCCGGAAAAAGATGGAACACATCTCCCCTCGCCTGGAAGTCCGAAATCTTACCGTCAAAGATTCCGAAGGCATCGAGAAACTTCATGATGTTTCCTTCACTGCCAATGCCGGTGAGATCCTTGGCATCGCTGGAATATCCGGCTGCGGACAGAAGGAGTTGCTGGAAGCCATCGCCGGTCTTCAGAAAGTGGAGTCCGGTACCATCGATTATCTGGATGACGATGGTTTTGCCGATCATCTGGTGGGAAAGACGCCTCTGGAGATCGCGGAGCTGGGTGTGACATTGTCCTTCGTTCCGGAAGACCGCCTGGGCATGGGCCTTGTCGGAAGCATGGACCTGACCAACAACATGATGCTGCGGTCCTTCCGCAAGGGCAAATCAATCTTTACCGACCGTAAGACGCCCCGTGACCTTGCCACCACCGTAGTGGAAGAACTTGAAGTGGTAACACCCGGAATCACCACTCCGGTAAGAAAGCTGTCTGGCGGCAACGTGCAGAAGGTCCTGGTAGGACGCGAAATCGCAGAAGCGCCTACCGTTCTCCTCACCGCCTATGCGGTTCGCGGACTGGATATTAACTCGTCCTATATGATTTACGATCTGCTGAACAAGCAGAAAGAAAGCGGTGTCGCCGTCGTATATGTTGGCGAAGACCTGGATGTTCTCGTAGAGCTGTGCGACCGGATCCTGATCCTGTGCAGCGGCTATGTTAACGGCATTGTCGACGGCACGGCCATTACCAAAGAAGAAATCGGTTTGATGATGACACATCTGAACCAGGAAGGAGAGTCGGATGAGCAATGATAATCTGAGCACGGCGAAAGTGCGGGAACCGCTGGTTCGTATCGCAAAACGGACTCAGAGCTCTGTGATGCGTTCATGGACGATCCGTCTCGTTGCTCTCGTTCTGGCTCTCGTCACCAACGCACTGTTCATATTTTTTGTCACAGGGCTGGACCCGATCAGCGTTTATGTGACCATGTGGCAGGGCACATTCAAATCCCAGTTCAACTTCTTCACCACGCTTCGTGATACTGCCATGCTGCTGTGTATCGGTATCGCACTGGCTCCAGCATTCAAAATGAAATTCTGGAACATCGGCGGCGAAGGACAGGTCCTGATGGGCGCGTTGGCAACGGCCCTCTGCATGATCTACTTGTGCAACTATCTTCCCAACTGGGCCCTGATCCTCGTAATGTTCGTGGCATCTGTTGTGGCCGGGGCCATCTGGGGATTCATTCCTGCCTACTTTAAGGCAAAATACAACACGAACGAAACTCTGTTTACCCTGATGATGAACTATATTGCCATCAATGTGGTAGACAGTCTGACCAACATCTGGCGAGGAGCAAAATCCTCCATGGGTACCATTAACCAGGCAACACAGGCCGGTTGGTTCCCGAAACTGTTTGGATACCGTTTTTCCATCAACATCATGATCGTTGCCGCTCTGGCCATTCTGATCTATATTTATCTGAAATACACAAAGCACGGTTATGAGATCGCCGTCATAGGCGAATCGGAAAACACTGCCCGTTATGTTGGTATCAACGTTCGCAAGACGATTATCCGCACCATGCTTCTCTCCGGTGCCATCTGCGGCATCGCCGGTTTTATTACAGTGGCCGGAAAGAACATGACGCTGTCCATCAACACGGCAGGCGGATACGGCTTTACGGCGATCATTGTCGCATGGCTTGCAAAGTTTAATACCGGCTTTATGGCGCTCATATCGTTCCTGCTGATCTTTCTGGAGAAGGGTGCCACGCAGATTGCGTCCGCCTATTCTTCCCTGAACGACTATGCTTCTGCCATCGTCACCGGCGTGATTCTGTTCTTCATTCTCGGATCAGAATTCTTCATCAATTATCGCCTGATCTTCCGCAAGGGTTCCTCGAAAGGTGGTGAGAGCAAATGACTACTTTGATTGCCTGGATCAACCGCGCCATCTGGTTCGGTACCGTCATTATGTTCGGCTCCACCGGTGAGATCATTACAGAACGTTCCGGAAACCTGAACCTCGGCGTTCCCGGCATCATGATGCTGGGCGGTTTCGCCGGATTTGCCGGTGCCTACTTCTATGAAAACAGCGTTGCCAGCCCTTCCGTGTTGATGGTTATTCTGATCACGCTTATCTGCGGGTTCGTTGCAGCCGCTCTGGGCGGGCTGATTTACAGTCTTCTGACCATCACGCTGCGTGCGAACCAGAACGTCACCGGTCTTGCTCTGACGATCTTTGGTGCCGGTATGGCAAACTTCTTCGGAGTCCTTGTTCTCAACGGCGGCACTTCCGTCAAGGCGTCTTTTGCACATGAAGTGTTTACCAAGCCTGTTCCCTACCTCAGCAGTCATTTGGGCTGGTTCGGCAAAATGTTCTTCTCCTACGGGTTTATGGTATACCTTGCTGTTTTGGTCGCCGCTGTATTGAATTACTTCATTTACCGTACCCGCACCGGTCTGAACCTCCGTGCTGTGGGTGAGAATCCGGCAACGGCCGATGCCGCCGGTATCAATGTCACTCGTTATAAATATCTGGCAACCTGTCTCGGCGCCGGTATTACTGGCCTCGGCGGAGTTTACTACGTTATGGACTACGGGTATGCCACCTGGTCAACGGCAAACTCCATTCAGGCTCTCGGCTGGCTCGCAGTTGCCCTGGTTATCTTCGCCACATGGAAGCCCAAAAACATCATCTGGGGTGCCTATGTATTTGGTGTGTTTTATTGGCTGTACAACTATCTTCCGAAGATGCTGGGATTCAAACTTCCCAACTATGCTGTCCAACTTATCCAGATGGTCCCCTATATCGTCACCATACTGGTCCTCATCTATGTCAGCCGCCACAACAACCGGGAAAGCCGCGGTCCTGCCGCGCTCGGCCTGTCCTATTTCCGTGAAGATCGCTGACTCAGATAAAATAAAAAACGATGAAGAAGAGCTTTTCTTCTTCATCGTTTTTCTTTTTTCATTTTCAGTGTTTTGGTACCAAAACTTTTGTTCCGCCCATATACGGCCACAGCACTTCAGGGATATCCACGGTTCCGTCTTCGTGATAATGGTTTTCCAGGAACGCAATCAGCATTCTCGGCGGTGCGACAACAGTATTGTTAAGGGTGTGCGGAAGATATTTCCCCTTCTCCCCTTTTACGCGCATATTCAGTCTTCTCGCCTGTGCATCTCCCAGATTGGAGCAGGAACAAACTTCAAAGTATTTCTGCTGACGGGGACTCCAGGCTTCGATATCACAGCTTTTGACTTTCAGATCCGCCAGATCTCCGGAGCAGCAATCCAGCTGCCGGACGGGAATCCCCATGCTGCGGAACAGTTCCACTGACATTTTCCACATTTTATCATACCATTCCATGGAGTCTTCCGGTTTGCAGATTACGATCATTTCCTGTTTTTCAAACTGGTGGATCCGATACACGCCACGCTCCTCGATGCCGTGTGCACCTTTTTCCTTGCGGAAGCATGGAGAATAGCTGGTAAGCGTCTGCGGAAGGGCCTCTTCTTCGATCATCTGGTCGATATACCGGCCGATCATGGAGTGTTCCGAGGTGCCGATCAGATAGAGATCTTCCCCTTCGATCTTGTACATCATATTCTCCATCTCGGCAAAACTCATAACGCCGGTCACCACGCTGGAACGAATCATAAACGGCGGGATGCAATAGGTGAAACCCTTCCCGATCATGAAATCTCTGGCATAGGCGATGATTCCTTCATGAAGCCGCGCGATATCACCGACCAGATAATAAAATCCGTTTCCGGCAACTCGTCCTGCGGCATCCATGTCGATACCGTCAAACCGTTCCATGATATCCGTGTGATACGGGATCTCAAATTCCGGGACGGCCGCTTCTCCGAAACGCTGAACTTCCACATTGCAGGAGTCGTCCGGCCCGATTGGAACGGAATCATCGATCATCTGCGGGATGACCATCATGATCTTTTTGATTTCTTCTGCCAGCACGCTCTCTTTTTCTTCCAGCTCGGCCAGTCGGGCGGCGTTCTTCTTGACCTGTTCCTTCAGGGCATTTGCTTCTTCCAGCTTGGACGGATCTTTTTTTGCCTGACCCATCAGCATGCCGACCTGTTTGGATAATGTATTTCTGGATGCACGCAGCTCACTTGCTTCGGTAATCGCAGCTCGGTTCTCTGCATCCAGTCGGACAACTTCATCTACCAGCGGCAGTTTGTCTTCCTGGAATTTTTTTCGGATGTTTTCTTTTACCAGTTCCGGATTCTCTCTTACAAATTTGATATCTAGCATCGGATATTGCTCCTTGTATTATAATATTACTATTTGTTATCAGTTCCAGTTCTTTCCCATCTCATAGAGGTTTTTCAGAAGAAGTTCACGGTCATCATCGTTGTAGTATTCCAATACAATCCGCCCGGCTTTTCTTCCCTGCACAATTTTACATTTTCTGGAAAGCGCTCTTGTAAGATTCTGGCTCTCTTCGGCAGCATAATCGATCTCGCCGTTATCAGCCCTCTTCGTTCTCGGCGCTCTCTGCAGCGAGGCAACCAGCTTTTCCGTGCTTCTGACGGACAGTCCCTGATAGACGACCCTTTCTGCCGCCTGCTTCTGAAGTTCCGGATCGGAAAGTCCGGCTATTGCCCTTCCATGGCCTGCGGTCAGCTTTCCTTTTTCCAGCAGGTTGCGCACATCTTCCTGCAGAGACAGCAGTCTCAAAGAGTTGGTGATCGCCGGACGGGACTTACCGATTCTGGAAGAGACTTCTTCCTGTGTCATCGCATAGTCTTCCATCAGAGCACGATACCCTTCCGCTTCTTCAATGGGATTCAGATCTTCTCTCTGAAGGTTTTCCACTAGAGCCAGCTCTGCAGTCTGACGGTCATCGACTTCGATAATATGTACCGGGACCTCTTCCAATTCCGCTTTTCTGGCAGCACGCCACCGTCTCTCGCCGGCAACGATCTGGTAATAGCCATTATCCATTTTCCGAACAACGATGGGCTGGATAATTCCATAGGTACGGATTGAATCCGCCAGTTCTTCGATTGCTTCTTCATCAAAGTAGTTTCGAGGCTGTTCCTGACGCGGTTCTAGTTTGGTCAGAGGAAGCGTTGCGGTTGGTTCTTTTTCCACCGTAACCGTATCTGCACCAAACAGACTGTCCAAGCCTGTTCCAAGACTTCTTTTTTTTGCTGCCATCTCATTAATCCTCCGGTAAGCTTTGCCGATGAATGAATTCATCTGCCAATTTCGTGTATGCACGGGATCCCCGGTTCCATTTATCATAAATAATTCCGGGCTTTCCAAAGCTCGGTGCTTCCGCCAGCTTTATGCTGCGAGGAATAACCGTCTCAAAAATGCGATCCTCGAAGTATTTTTTTACTTCCCAGGCAACCTGTTGGGTTAGATTTGTCCTGGAATCATACATTGTAAGCAGAATCCCTTCCAAATGAAGCTTTGGATTCAGATTTTTATTACATAATTTGATCGTTCCTATCAGATCCGCAATACCCTCCAGCGCATAATACTCACATTGAAGAGGAATAATGACGCTTTCTGCGGCAGTAAATGCAATAACTGACAGAAGTTCCAGTGAGGGAGGACAGTCTAAAATTATATATTCATACTGATCCTGGATGTTTTTGAGCTGATCCCGCAGCAAAAACTCTGCATTTTCAACCTCAACTAACTCAACTGAGGCAGCCGAGAGCACTTTATTGGATGGAATCACATCTCCGTAGGGGGTTTTCATGACACAATCCTGTATTTCTGCGTTCCCCACAAGCTGATCATACAAATTTGGCCTGGTGTTTTTAGGAACGCCCATACCGGAAGTAGCATTTCCCTGCGGGTCGCAATCGACTAGCAGCACAGCATGTCCTTTTTTATGTAAAGCTGCCGCTAAATTGACGCTGGTAGTTGTTTTTCCGACGCCACCCTTCTGGTTGGCAACTGCAACAATTTTTGGCATACTATCACCTCAGTTTTTATTGTAGCATTGGATCTGCATGTTTTCAACTCGCAATGTTCCACGTGAAACACCAGACATGCCATATTTCTTTTGTCATTTTGTACAGAAGGCTCAGATGTTCACGTTTCACGTGAAACATAGGTGTGAGCAAAACACCAGAAAGATGTTTCACGTGAAACGAGGCCAGGGCAGAAGTTGACAGTGTTTCACGTGAAACTACAGATTTGTTGCCGTTATCGCAGCGGAAACAAAACGAATGTTTCACATGAAACATTCGTTTTGTAACCCACTTCTCCTTCCACGTGTCACTACATATTGTGGCTTTTCCAGAAGAACCCACAATTCTCTCATTTGCCCTCTAAAGTCAGATGTTCCCTGTTTTGGGGCAAAACACATCTCGTCCTTGTCGAACAGGATATATTATCCTGCAAGGGGAATGTAGCTCTGCAGACGAAGCAAGAGGGAATGCTCAGCGCAATGCGGTACCAGAGGGACAACGTATTGCTTAGCCGGTGAACTCAGATTGAGCAGCTCATTAAAACCATGGGCATCTCATTCATCAGACCCTGTTTTGCGGAACAACAACCAGCGTACGTTGCTGGAGTTTTTCCGTTCTTCGGAAGATCAGATTTGCCGTGCCGTCCATATTTTGCTCGCAGCAAAGCACAAAATAAGGTGGTTTATAACTATCTAGTCACAATATATAGTAAAAACGGGTCGAAATATCGGATTCGGAGCTTTTTTGTTCACTTTTCTCTGAGAATTAGATTGGTCCTTCGAACATAATAACACCACCCTTCAGCAGAAGGATCTTGCCGGTTGCTTTACTCGAAGCATCAACGTCAATAACTGCAGCCAGGGACCATACCCATTTTGCCTTCCGGATATGCATTATACTGCTCACTTCCGTCAGGATTGCTCACCCCATAAGCTTTACTTATAGTATAAGTCGATTGTTTTTCCCTTCAACGCACTGCTTCTCCTTATTATTCTGCTGTTGCACAATAACATCAACAAATCAGGTATTTCGCAGACGTCTTTCTTAATGATCCAATCTTTGCCCCTTTTCGATGAAATAATGCTTGCTTTTTCGTCAGCAACATGTTAAAATCTATTTCCGCTAGTAAATAGAAACCCATAGGAGGAGGTGGCAAAGACTAATGCCGAATATCAAATCAGCGAAAAAGAGAGATGCAAAATCCAAAGCACAGAGATTGAAAAACCGCGCAGAGAGAACTCAGTTGAGAACTGCACTTAAAAAGTTTGATGTAGCAGTTGCTGAAGGCAATAAAGATGCAGCCGTCGAGTCCTACAAGAGTGCAGTCAAA
>CAJGCI010000061.1 GCA_904501855.1 Oscillospiraceae bacterium
CCCAGGACTTCATAATAGTCTCTTTTATTCGTCGCCATTCACGTCACCCCACTTCGGGTTTTCTGCTGTCGAAAAACGGCAGTGCGTGTATTCTAACACTATCACTGTCGATTATCAACTTTATGCTCCTGTTCTGTCGGCAAACATTGGGGCGGCAGGGCCGCCCCAATGAATCTGATAAATTATTTGTCGTCATCCACCGTGGTGTAGTCTGCATCGTAATAATCTGCGCCGCCTTCTCCGCCGCCGGGAGCACCCTGAGTCGGATCGAATCCGGCATCACCGGCTGCGCCGCCGGCCTGCTGGTACATCTTTTCCGATACTTTGTAGAATGCCTGAGTCAGTTCTTCGGTTGCGCTCTTGATGGATGCAGTGTCTGTTCCCTGCAGTGCAGTCTTCAGAGCTTCTTTCTTGCTCTCGATCTCTGCTCTCTCTGCATCATCCAGCTTATCGCCCATCTCCTCCAGGGTCTTCTCGGTCTGATAGAGGATCTGATCGCCCTGGTTGCGGGTGTCGACTTCTTCTTTTCTCTTTGCGTCTTCGGCAGCGAACTGTTCTGCCTCACGAACTGCTTTCTCAATGTCCTCTTTGGACATGTTGGTGGAAGAAGTGATGGTGATGTGCTGCTCTTTTCCGGTTCCAAGATCCTTGGCGGATACGTTGACGATACCGTTCGCATCGATATCGAACGTTACTTCGATCTGAGGAACGCCGCGGCGTGCCGGGGCAATTCCGTCCAGATGGAACTGTCCGAGAGACTTATTGTCTCTGGCCATTTCACGTTCGCCCTGCAGAACATTGACTTCCACGGAAGTCTGGTTGTCAGCTGCAGTGGAGAAGATCTGGCTCTTCTTGGTGGGGATGGTCGTGTTGCGGTCAATCAGTCTGGTGCATACGCCGCCGAGAGTCTCGATACCGAGGGACAGCGGAGTAACGTCCAGAAGCAGGATGCCTTCCACATCGCCGCCGAGAACGCCGCCCTGAATGGCTGCGCCGATAGCAACACATTCATCGGGGTTGATGCCCTTGAAGCCGTCTTTTCCGGCAATGGATTTGACCATGTCCTGAACTGCCGGGATACGAGTGGAGCCGCCGACGAGGAGGACCTTATTGATCTGACCGGCAGACAGGCCGGAATCGGACAGAGCCTGACGGACAGGACCCGCAGTCTTTTCCACTAGATGAGCGGTCAGCTCATTGAATTTTGCTCTGGTCAGAGAGATGTTCATGTGTTTCGGACCGGTGGCATCTGCTGTGATGTACGGCAGATTGATCTCGGTGGTCAGAACTCCGGACAGCTCGATCTTTGCTTTTTCTGCTGCTTCACGAAGTCTCTGCATGGCAACTTTGTCACCGGACAGGTCAACGCCTTCGGTCTTCTTGAACTCTTCCACCAGATACTTGGTGATGCATGCGTCGAAGTCATCGCCGCCGAGACGGTTGTTGCCTGCTGTTGCAAGAACTTCGATTACGCCGTCGCCAATCTCCAGAATGGAGACGTCAAAGGTGCCGCCGCCCAGGTCGTAAACCATGATCTTCTGATCATTTTCCTTATCCAGACCGTAGGCAAGAGCTGCTGCCGTCGGCTCGTTGATGATACGCTTTACATCCAGACCGGCAATCTTGCCGGCGTCTTTGGTCGCCTGACGCTGTGCGTCGGTGAAGTATGCAGGAACCGTGATAACTGCTTCGGTCACGGTCTGTCCCAGATAAGCTTCTGCATCTGCTTTCAGCTTCTGGAGGATCATTGCAGAGATCTCCTGCGGAGTATACGACTTGTCGTCGATTTTGACTTTATAATCGGAGCCCATCTCACGTTTGATGGAAGAAATGGTGCGGTCCGGGTTTGTGACAGACTGACGTTTTGCAACCTGCCCGACCATTCTTTCGCCTTCTTTTGAAAATGCGACAACGGACGGAGTGGTGCGTGCGCCTTCTGCGTTTGCAATAACAACAGCTTCGCCGCCTTCCATAACGGATACGCAGCTGTTGGTGGTTCCAAGGTCGATGCCAATGATTTTACCCATAATTTTGTTTCCTCCAAATATATATAGATGATTTATTTACGAATGATTAATTTGCAACTTTGACCATTGCAAAGCGGATAACTTTGTCTCCGAGTTTGAAACCCTTCTGGAATACTTCCACGATCTCATTCTCGCCTTTTGTTTCATCTTCCACATGCATCACTGCATTGTGCAGATTGGGATCAAACGGTTGTCCCACGCTCTCGATTTCGGTGACTCCGAGATTTTCCATGGTCTTGTTAAACTGTGCCATGATCATTTCCACGCCCTTGCGGTACGCTTCATCTTCTGTCGGCTGATCCAGTGCACGGACCAGATTATCATAGACCGGAAGGAACTTGTTCAGAACATCGGCCTTGATGTCTCCGTAAAGTGCTTCCCGTTCTTTCTGACTTCTTTTCCGATAGTTGTCATACTCGGCCATCAGTCTCAGATATTTGTCATTTGCTTCTTTGACCTGCTGCTCAGCAGACGGTTTCTTCTCGGTGTCCTCTTCTTTAGGTTCTTCCTGTTTCTTTGTGCTCTTTTTGGAATTGTCCGATTTCTTCGAGCTCTTCTTCGCCTTGGGTTTCTCCGCGGCTTCTTCTGGTTTCGCTTCGGTGGTTTCTGCCGTTTCTTCTTTTATTTCTTCAGAAGCTACTTCTGCTTCCTTGTTTTCTTCTTCAAGGTGATCATTCTTAGCTTTGCTCATAGATTAATCCCGATCCTCCTTTATGATTAGTTTATTATTCAAGCCTGGTGGAGGAGCCTCTCCTCCGCCGAACCGTCGGGACAGTCCGTCGGCAAGCATTTTCAGTTTTGCTGCTACGGAAGAATAATCCATTCTGGTGGGGCCGACAACTCCGATAAGTCCTCTCATGTTATCGCCGGCATCATAGCTGGCCACAATGACGCTGGAGTCTTTCAGCTCTTCCGCTACGTTTTCCGGACCGATGAGGACCTTTACTTCGTCCCCGGCCATGAGATCTGCCTCTCCCGGAAGGATATATCCTCCGTTGGACAGATAGCTCATCAGCTGATGTGCCTTGTCCGGATCCCGGTATTCCGGTTGGCTCAAAAGCCGGTTTTCACCGGTGATGTAAGCCTCCGGTGTTCCGGATTCTCCCAAAACCTCGATCACAAAGGAGACGATAACTCGGGTCAGTCCCAGCGTCTCTCCGGATGCGCGCTCCGTGTTGGAGATCAGCTGCGGGGTGACCTGCTCTTCCGTGATTCCGGTAAAGTTCGCATTAAACAGACTGCTAAGTCTCTGAATGGTATCTCTCGTCACTGAGACGGGAAGATGCACCAGTTTGTTCTTCACCGTGTTGTTCGTCAGCATCACGACGATGATAAACGTGTTGGCATCTACGTAGATGATATCAAACCGGGAGATCGTTGCCGGAGCTGCTGCGGAAATCGTCAGCACCGGATAATTCGTCAGCTGGGAAGCCAGCTTTCCGATATCTGCCATCGCATTGTCCAGCTGCATCATCTTGGAATTCAGTTCCCGATTGATGCTTTCGCTCTCTTCCAGAGATATCTTCTGCCGTTCCATGAGTTCATTGACATAGATCCGGTAGCCCATAGGCGTTGGCACTCGTCCGGCCGAAGTGTGGGGCTGTTCCAGATATCCCATGGAAACCAGTTCCGCCAGTTCGTTTCGAATCGTCGCCGTCGAACAATTCAGATCCGATATTTCCGCAATCGTTTTGCTTCCAACCGGTTCTGCTGTACGGATGTACTCTTCTACCACAGAAGTCAGTATGGTTTTTTTGCGTTCACTCAGCTCCATCTTGTATCTCCTGGGTTTCCAGTTTAGTTTGGCACTCTTGTGCCTCGCTTGCTGGCACTCTTATTCTTCGAGTGCTAATATAACACTTCGGGATTGCCAAGTCAATAATTTTTCTTGCGATTTCGTAGATTGTTCATAATTCTTTTCGGGTCAGAATGCACAGGATCCCCGGAACCTGTCTGTCGTGTTTCTAAGACACCAGATTCCGGGGATCGCTGCTGTTATTTATTATATATGTAGCACTCAGTTGAGAAAATCTCTCAGTTTCTTGCTGCGGCTTGGATGGCGCAGTTTCCGCAGTGCCTTGGCTTCAATCTGTCGGATACGCTCACGGGTAACGCCGAACTCGCGCCCCACTTCCTCCAGGGTGCGGGTGCGGCCGTCGGTAAGCCCGAACCGCAGCTCCAGGACTTTCTTTTCCCGCGGTGTCAGCGTATCCATGACATCAAACAGCTGTTCACGAAGCAGGGACAGGCTGGCAACTTCGGAGGGTGCGGAAGCTTCTTCGTCAGGTATGAAGTCTCCCAGATGGGAGTCCTCTTCCTCGCCGATAGGAGTTTCCAGTGACACCGGTTCCTGAGCCACTTTCAGGATCTCGCGGACCTTTTCCGGAGGAAGATCCATTGCCTGAGCGATCTCTTCTGCGCTGGGATCGTGTCCCAGTTCCTGAAGCAGCTGCCGGGACACACGGATCACCTTGTTGATGGTCTCCACCATATGGACCGGGATTCGGATGGTTCTGGCCTGGTCTGCAATGGCACGGGTGATGGCCTGCCGGATCCACCATGTAGCATAGGTGGAAAACTTATATCCTTTGGTATAATCGAACTTTTCCACCGCTCGGATCAGGCCCAGGTTTCCTTCCTGGATCAGGTCAAGGAACAGCATTCCCCGGCCGACATAGCGCTTTGCAATGGATACCACCAGACGGAGGTTTGCTTCGGTAAGCTTCTTTCTGGCTTCTTCATCGCCTTCCGTCATTCTTTTTGCCAGATCCTGCTCCTCCTCCGCAGTCAGCAGAGGCACTTTACCTATCTCTTTCAGATACATGCGGACGGGATCGTCCGTGGACAGCTGATCGGCAAAATCTTCGGTCTCCTGCAGTTCCTTCTCCGTAACCTCTTCCACCTGTTTGATGTCTTCGGCCTCGGGAAGCGCTTCTTCGCTCAGATCGGGCAGAGCATCATCGGTAATCTCGATGCTGATATTGCTCTCTTCCAGTTTCTGATAAAACTTTTCCTGCTCCTCTTCCGAGATGCCCAGCGTTTCCAGGACGGTAAGGTCTTCCGGGGTAAGCGCGCCGGATTTCTTTCCTTTTTTAATGAGTTCTTCCAGTATCAGGTCTTGTTTGCTCTTTTCTGCGGGTTCCTGGGTCTTTGCACTTTTCGCTTTCGTATCTGCCATAGTTCACTTGTCCCCTTTTTTCTTGATTCGTTCCCGCAATGCGAGAAGGTCCTCGCCGGAACTTCTGATTTCGTACTGTTCTTTGATGATGTTCGTGTAGTCGTTCCATGCCTTTTCCAGGTTCTGCATGGACTCCGGCTTATTGTCAATGGATGAAAGCAGACTCATCTGATCGGGACTCAGCGTGCCGCTCAAGCTGGCGGTGGTAATATCCCGACCTTCCGCCACGATGGATTTCATGGCCTCAAATATCGTGCGGAGCTCTGCGGAGGAGAATTCCTCCCCTGCCGGCTGCATGGGATACGTCAGGACCGAGGAATCCCGGGTGATCAGACGGAGAATGCCCTCCTCGGCCTTTGCCGACCGGACATCTTCGTACCGGAATTCCCGTTTCGCCGGCTGAGCGTTCCGCTCCGGATGCATGTTGTTTTCTTCCCTGCGCCGGAAGCTTCTCTGTTTTCGCTTCCTTTTCTGTTCCACTTCGTTCATCAGCACATCTTTGCTGATCCCGGTCTCGGCAGCCAGCCGCCCGGCATAGACCTCACTTGCCATCCGGTTGGGAAGATCGGACAGCATGTCGGTGGCATCATTCAGGAACGCCACCTTCTGATCCGGTTCATTCAGATCGTACTGTTCCATGATCTTTTTCATCCGGTAGTCGATCTGTCCTTCCGATCGGTCCAGCAGATTCTGGAACGCATCCTTCCCTTTGATCTTGAGAAACTCATCCGGGTCTTTCGCACCTTCCATCTGAAGGACGCGGACCACAAGATCCAGCTGCTCCAGGATCTTTATCGCACGCTGTGCCGCTTTCTGTCCGGCTCCATCATTGTCGTAGGCAATGATGATCTCTTTGGTATAGTTGGACAGCACCCGCGCCTGTTCACTGGTGAGGGACGTGCCTAAGGACGCCACGGCAGAATCAAATCCCGCCTGATGCAGCGCAAACACATCTACGTTTCCTTCCACCAGAATGATGTATCCCGCTTTGGATCTTTTCGCAAGATTCAGTCCGAACAGGTTCCTGGATTTATTGAACACCAGAGTTTCCGGACTGTTTAGATACTTCGGCTCTCCGTCTCCGAGGATTCGGCCGGAAAACCCGATCACATTTCCCTTGGCATCAAAGATCGGGAACATAAGCCGGTTCCGGAAGGCATCGTAAAAGCCTCCGTTGCGGCCTTTTTTGACCAAGCCGGCATCATGCATCTCAAAGTCGTTGAACCCCAGTTCTTTCATTGCGTTGCGAAGACTGTCCCAGGTGTCCGGCGCATAGCCCAGGCCGAACTTCTTAACCGTTTGGGCTTCCATCTTTCGCGATTCCATGTATCGAAGCGCAGGCTTCCCGACGTCTGTTTTCAGTTGGTTGTAGAAAAACCGTGCCGCTTCCTTGTTGAGTGCCAGCATTCTTGCCCTCTTTTTTCCCTCGGGACTCTGTTCCTCTGCCGGCAGCGGCATGTTGACCCGTTTCGCCAATGTCTCCACTGCTTCCGGAAAACTCAGGTTTTCGATCTCCATCATGAAGTTGATGACTCCGCCGCCTTTTCCGCAGCCGAAGCAATGATACATCTGGCGGCCGGGATTGACGGAGAATGACGGGGTCTTTTCTGAGTGAAACGGACACAGCCCGAACATGTTCGCACCGGACCGTTTTGTGAGAGAGACATATCCGGAAACGACATCAACAATATCGTTGCGTTCGCTGACTTCCTGAATGAAGCTGTCCGAAAACCGCATATTATCTCCCTCCTTTTTTATATAATGTCTGATATTTCGCTTTTATTTTACGTGCCACGCGGATGGAATGAAAAAGCGACTGAAGCTCTCCAGCGCATAATAATCCGTCATCCCCGCCACATAGTCACATGCGGCTCGCTCTACTCCTTCCGCCTCTGCTACCTTCTGGCATTCTTCCGGCATCTCCTCCGGTGCACAGACATAGTGTTCATAGATGCATTCCAGGATTCCTTTGACCTTGTTTTCCTCGCCTTTGGCAATGGGATTGCGGTAAACATCGGAAAACATGAAGTTGTGGAATACATCGAACACATCCTGCATCTCAGGAGAAAGCCCTATGTTTCCTTCCATGCTGTTTCGGATCAGATCCGTCACAATGGAGTTGATGCGCTGGGAATTCCGCTCGCCGCATTTCTCCCGAATAACTCCCGGTATGTCTTCCTCATGAAGGATCCCTGCCCGGAGCGCATCGTCAAGATCGTGATTCACATAAGCGATGCGGTCTGCAAGCCGGACCACGGTCGCTTCCCGGCTGTCTTCCGGAGAACCATAGGTGTGATTCAGGATTCCGATACGGGTCTCCTCACACAGATTCAGTCCGCGGCCGTCTCTTTCCAATATATCCACGACCCTCAGGCTCTGCTCATAATGCTTGAACCCTCCGGGATAGATCTCATTCAGTGCCCGCTCACCCGCATGTCCGAAGGGGGTATGCCCAATGTCATGTCCCAGCGCAATAGCCTCGGTGAGATCTTCATTGAGCTGCAGAGCTCTGGCCACGGTCCTGGCAATACGGGCAACTTCCAGCGTGTGGGTCAGGCGGGTACGGTAATGATCGCCTTCCGGACTTAAAAAGACCTGCGTTTTATGTTTCAGGCGGCGAAACGATTTTGAGTGGGTGATTCGATCCACGTCCCGCTGGAAACAGGTACGGATCGGATCTTCTTCCTCCGGAGTCCGTCTGCCCTTGCTGTTTTCCGACAGCACGCCATACGGCCCGATGATCTGATGCTCGGTCTGTTCCCGGATCTGCCGCAGATTATTCATGACACACCTCCCACGAAAAGGAAAGTTGACTTATACGAAGAGATACTTTCTCAATAGTATTATACTCGCAAAGTCAACCTTTTCCCAACCATATTCACTTGTTCTCCGACTTTATGGCAAAAATCAGGTGGGTATCGCCTGATTCACGGTGCCTTCTTCCGTGCAAACACATTTTCCGGCGGTTCTGTCCTGCAGTTTTTCCGTGACAAGAGCTCCCTGCCCCTGAGTGACCAGCACCGTAAGGGTCACTTTCTCTCCGTACTCGGTATCGCTGATCACCGCATCCTGCTGCTCCAGTTCCGAGCGGATCTTCTCATAGTCGGAGTATTCACAGACTATGTTCATTCTGGTCCATGCCCGGACGACGGAAATCCCCGCGTCTTCCACCGCTCCCTTGGCCGCTTTCTGGTACGCCCGGAGCAGACCCCCGGTGCCAAGCAGGACCCCGCCAAAGTATCGGGTCACTACACACACCGCGTTTTCTATGCCTTCTCTCTGAAGGATCTCCAGCATTGGAAGTCCGGCTGTTCCCTGTGGTTCCGCATCATCGGAATACCGCACCGCGCCGCCCCGGATCCGATAGCACCAGCAGTTGTGCCGGGCATCGTGATATTTCTTCTTCATCTCCGTGATGAACTGACGGGCGTCTTCCTCTGTTTCCACCGGTCTTAGATGTCCGAGAAACCGGGATCGTTTTTCTTCATATTCCGATTCCCCCGGTCCGGAGGGAATATAGTATTCATCCATAATTAAAGCTCCCACTCTTCTTTGGGTTCCGTAAATCCTGGAATGTACTGCTTGAACTGACGGACACGGTCCCGATCAATGACGGTCTTGATATATATCCCGTCGTTTTCGTATGTGGTCTCCTGGATTGCGGTGACTGCGCTGATCTGTTCTACAACACCGGCATCCGAATACGGGATCTTCAGCGTCACGGTTACGGAGTTGCGTTCCAACTGCTGCCGGACTGCGTCGATCAGCTGATCGATGCCTTCTCCGGT
The DNA here is from genome assembly GCA_904501855.1 of Oscillospiraceae bacterium. Classification (GTDB taxonomy): domain Bacteria; phylum Bacillota; class Clostridia; order Oscillospirales; family Oscillospiraceae; genus UBA2922. The sequence continues at coordinate 8,994 of CAJGCI010000061.1, forward strand.
CTTCGCCGAAATACACACCGTATCCTCACCATGGGGAAGGATCCCCATATATTTATCGCATTTATTAAAAGCACGTATGCACGGAGTCTTCTCCACCTGAAGCTGCCGCAGGAGATCTTCCACGACCTCCGCCTGATCCGGCCAGTCGGGATTGGAAATATCGATGACATTGATGATGACATCCGCAAATTCCAGTTCTTCCAGTGTGGCCTTGAATGCCTCCACAAGTGTCGTGGGCAGATGGCGGATGAATCCAACCGTGTCCGAGATCATGATCTCCTGCGACGGGCCGATTTTCCGTTTCCGAGTCGTAGTATCCAGTGTGTCAAACAGCCGGTCGTTGGCAGGGATCTCCGCTCCGGTCAGTTTGTTTAGCAGCGTGGATTTTCCCGCATTGGTATATCCCACGAGACAGACTACAGGTGTATTGTTCTTTTCCCTGCTCCTGCGCTGGTTGGCGCGGATCTTGCGCACATCTTCCAGTTCTTCCTCCAGCTTCTGAATCTTTCGTCGGATATGGCGTCGGTCCGTCTCCAACTGTGTCTCACCGGGTCCTCTGGTACCCACCGGGGATTTGCCACCTCCGGCAGTCTGCCGAACCAGATGTGTCCACATGCCGGTCAACCTCGGAAGCAGATAATGATACTGTGCAAGCTCCACCTGCAGCTGACCTTCCCGGGTTCTTGCCCGCTGGGCGAAAATATCCAGGATCAGTCCGGTGCGGTCCAGCACGCGGATCCCCAGCCGTTCTTCCAGAACCCGCATCTGCGACGGAGAGAGCTCATTGTCAAACACCGCAAGATCACACTGATTGTTTTCGGCAAATTCCCGCAGTTCCTCTACTTTGCCGTCTCCAAGAAACGTTCCCGGATCCGGTGTCGGTCGGTTCTGCAGCAGCATGCCTACCGGCTCTGCCCCGGCGGTCTTGACCAGTTCCTCCAGTTCTTCCATGGTCTCCTCGCAGGAGCGGTCCTTTTCGTCCATGCTGGATGCCGCAAGTCCGGCAAGCACTGCCTTTTCTAGCTGTTTTTCCGTAGTTTCGATGCTTCTCACCTGTTTTTCTCTGATAAAAGAGCCAGTCCGGAAGGGCTGGCTGCGGATTAAAAAAAAGGATCATCCTGAAAGACGATCCTTTTTTACTGTTCTTAGTTGAGGCCGTATTTTCTGTTGAACTTATCAACACGTCCGCTGGTATCTACCAGTTTCTGCTTGCCAGTGTAGAAAGGATGGCATTTGGAGCAAATCTCAATGGTGATGTCCTTCTTGGTAGAGCCGGTGTGATAAACAGCACCGCAAGCGCAGCGAATCGTAGTCTGCTCGTAATTCGGATGAATTCCCTGTTTCATAATAGTAATCTCCTTC
>CAJGCI010000062.1 GCA_904501855.1 Oscillospiraceae bacterium
AATCACGCCTCCGTCCGGAGAGGGGCTGATGAAACTGTCATGTTTCTCCGCTGTAACGCCAGTTAGCGGCTGGAACCAATGTGTAAAATGAGTGGCGCCATGTTCAACAGCCCAATCCCGCATCTCCGCGGCAACGGCTTCGGCAACATCGTTATTCAGGCGTACATTCTCATCGATGGTCTTACGAAGAGAGGCATACACCTCGGCAGACAGTCTCGCTCGCATCACACGGTCATCAAAGACCAGCGATCCGAATAGTTCCGGTACATTTTTCTTGTCCATAACAGTCTCCTTCCGATCCGATGCACCACTGCCCGCCGCAAAGACTTTCTGCGGCACAGTGCCGAATCATTTCACATTCTTTCCGGCAAAACGAAAAAGGCGTCTCGGATTTCTCCAAGACGCCCTTGCCTTTACGTGTCATTTATACGCTCATTATTCTTTATTGTCAAGCAATTTTCTTTATATCTTTTATTTTTGCATTTGATTTAATGCATTTATACAAGTTTTTCACTCTTTTTAATTTTATTGTTGGTTCTTCTTCACAGTGGGAGGGCGCTTCACCAGCAGCAGGTGTTCCGTGGCCATGTCGTAATAGAGCGTCACCCGCTTGTGACAGACATGGGACACGTGGATGATCTCCTGAAGATCCGGATCGTCAGGACAGTAGTCCCCCAGCCGGTTCCGTTCCAGCTTCAGAGCCTCCGGATCGAAGGCCAGGGTGCTCCCCCCTTCAAATACGGCGGAATACAGGATCCCAGCCTCCACCAGGTCCTGGAAGATATGGCTTCCGTAGCTCAGTTCCGGAATATACCCGGCCCGGCTCTCGGAAACCTCCACGATGGCATTGAATTCACTGATATCCGAGAACACCGACGGGACTCCCAGTTCCGGTGAGGAAGTGCAGATGCGTCCCGGAGTGAGAAGCACCAGATTCTTGTTCTTTTCCCGGCAGGCCCAGTTGATGGCGGACAGAGCGTCTCTGACCCGGTACTTATCCCGGTATGCCATCTGATAATAGGCGATGGCATCGATATACACGATGCGGTCCACGGCGAATTTGCGGGAGAAGCCCATGGAGACGCCTTTCGTCTCCAGATAGGTCACGGCATCGGAACCGAATGTCGGTATCGACACCGGGTCTCCCTCCTGGGTCAGCTGCAGCGGACGGCACTGCAGCAGAGCGATCAGGTACTCTCCCCGGGGAGAGAGGTTGATGGTGTATTCGATGTCCACGGGATAGTCGTAGGCGGTCTGCAGAACACGCAGGATCCCCTTCATATCCTCCATGAGCTGCTCGTTTCGCACCATGCCCTCACAGGACAGATAGTAGATGCTCTCATACAGTCCACGGTCCCGGAAATCCCGTTCCGCATCCCGGTCATGGGAGTACAGGGCACGGATGAGATATTCCGGCAGCTGATCCTGAATCTTGTCCGCGGAATAGCGCTGCAGCGGTTTCGGTCCGCTGCCGATACCGTCGATGAGGCGCTGGGAATACTGATGTCGGTCGGCGTCGGTGGTGTACATGGTCTTCAGTGGCATGTCCAGGGACACGATACGGGGATAGGAATCCGCCTGACGGTCCACAGCGGCGGTACCCAGTCCCGCCACCAGACGCAGCATCCCCTCCTCCGGGTGTTCCACGCCAAGACGGTAGGGACTGATGGAATAGCCCACGCCGGCACAGGTAGGGGCCAGGAAGCCGGAGTGCCGGGAACCGGAGACACGCTGCACCAGGATGGACATCTGTTCGTCCAGATCCTCCAGTCCGCGGCGTTTCCGGTAATCCAGGGCGCTCATGCCCACGGTACTGGCGTATACGGTGCGGATGGCCCGCTCGAATTCCACCAGTCTCTCCTCCAGCGTCCCCTCGCTGCCGCAGAACACGGATTCGTATTTGCCCGCGAAGGCGTTTCCGAAGCCGTCTTCCAGGATGGAACTGGAACGGACGATAATGGGAGCGTTTCCGTAATACTCCAGGATCTTGCGGAATTCCGCCTCGATAGTGGGAGAGAAATCACCCACCATGATCTCCGAGGCGATCTGATCGGCCAGTGTAAAATAGCCTTCCTCCGTCTTCTGCCGGATCTTCAGATCCCAGAATCCGTTATCCACGATATAAGCGTAGAACACATCGGACCCGATATAGAAGGAGTCGTGGGGCTCGATACGGGCATAGATGTCCGGACGCAGGTTTTCGATGAGCTTCCGCGCCAGGAGCATGCCGCAGGCCTTGCCGCCGATCATGCCGGTGCCGATCATCCGCTTATGAATGGCAAAATAGTCCAGGGGCTGAAAATGCTCCTTGATGAGAGGCCGCAGCCGCTCGTCCCGGGTGAGCATGATATCACAGATGCGGCTGCACTCCTCCGAGACGTCCAGACCGCTGAGATACTTCATCTCCGTCATCTGGAAAAACCGCTCCCAGCTGTCGATGTGCTGGTTCTGGGTGCTCATGGAGCTCTCATCCAGTGCCCGGTAGAACAGACTGACCTCCACCCCTTCATTCAGCACCCGGAAGGATCCTTCCGACGGGTGGAACTCATGGGGATGGAACATGGTGGAGGAAGAACGCTCCCACACCTTCACCGGACGGACATAAAGGGTGTCCGGTGCATGCCGGTCCGGCAGCACATCCAGCAGCAGCTGGGTGGTGTCCCGGATCTGCTCGATGGCGGCAAAGGAATGCCTTCCCCGCAGCACCGGAAAATAGGCCACCGTATCCAGGGAGAACAGATAGGGGCACGTGAGATGGAAGAAGTTCCCCATCATCAGGTCCGTAGCCCAGGCTTCCTCCAGCTCCGACAGGCAGTCAAAGACATAAAACGCCTCCCGTCCCTCCTGTTCGATGATGCGGTGCACATCGATAGTGAAGGTCTCGAACCGGTGGGTCAGTTCCACGGGAATGATGCGCAGGCCCTCCATGGGTTCCAGGATGGGCTCATGGCCGGAGAAGCGCACATAGATCAGATTGAGTTTCTCCTCAATGCACTGCCGGGCAAAGGCCTGGGCAAAAAGCTTGTATTCCTCCAGGTTGGATACCTGCCAGACCACATTGTCTCCCAGACGGATGTTATCCAGCACTCCGTCCAGTTCCGGAAAGCCGGAACGGATCCGGTCAAACGCCTTCATGGGTATTCCTCCTTCCTTCGTATGTTACATATTGGTATACCCTTCCAGGTACTCATCCACCGCTCGTGCGCAGGCCCGTCCTTCGGCGATGGCCCACACCACGAGAGAGGCCCCCCGGCGCATGTCGCCGCAGGCAAATACCTGAGGGTCTTCCGTCTGAAACTCCGCCGAACCAAGATGTCCCTTCCCGTCCAGGGAAAGTCCCATGGCCGCGGCGGTGTCCTCCTCGGCACCGGAAAAACCAAGTGCCATGATGAGGAGGTCGGCCGGAAGAGTCTCGGTTTCCTCTCCGGTCTTTACGGTGACACTGATGAGATTTCCATTCTCATCGGTATTCAGGGACTGAACGGTGGTGCCGTACCGTCTCGGATCTCTTCCCTGCAGGACCCGGGATTCCTCCTGACCGTAGTCCACCTTTTCCGCGGTGGCCCGGTACGGCCACACCCGTGGTGTATCCGCCGGCCGGGGTTTCCGTACCAGCTGGGTCACGGAGGCACAGCCATGACGGAGGGCGGTTCCCACACAATCGGTGGCGGTGTCGCCGTTGCCCACCACGATGACCTGTCTGCCCTTTGCGCTGCGGAGGCTCTGCTCTCCGGCGAGGACCGCCTTCGTGGAGGCGGTGAGATACTCCAGTGCCGGCAGGACTCCCTGCACGCCATCCGTATCCACTCCCAGTTCACGGGGCTTCCGGGCGCCGCAGCAGAGCACCACCGCGTCGAATTCCCTCTTCAGTTCCTCACCGGTGAGATCCTCACCAAGCTGACGGCCGCAGCAGAAGGTCACTCCTTCCGCCGTCATCTTCTCGATTCGCCGCTGGATGACGGATTTATCCAGTTTCATATTGGGGATGCCGTACATGAGGAGTCCTCCCGGACGGTCATCCCGTTCAAAGACAGTGACCCGGTGGCCGCGGCGGCACAGCTGGTCTGCCACTGCAAGACCCGAAGGTCCGGATCCGATGACCGCCACATGACGGTCCGTCCGCAGCGCGGGAAGCCGGGGCGTCATCAGTCCGTGATCCCAGGCCCTTTCGATGATGGCCAACTCGTTGTCCCTTACGGTGACGGGATCCCCGTTTAGTCCGCACACACAGGCGTTCTCGCACAGTGCCGGACAGACTCTCCCGGTAAACTCCGGGAAGTTGTTGGTCTTCAGAAGTCTCGACAGGGCATGATTCATGTTCCCGGCAAAGATCTCGTCATTCCATTCGGGGATGAGATTGTGCAGCGGGCATCCGTACTCCGACTGGCAGAACGGAACGCCGCAGTTCATGCAGCGGCCGCCCTGTTCCCGTCTCTGATCCATGGGCAGGCTTCCCTTGAATTCCCGGAAATCCTCCACCCGTTCCCGGACATCGGCGCAGGGCCGGTCCGTCCGGACATAATCCAAAAATCCTGTAGTCTTTCCCATTTATCCCACCTCTTCTCTGCGGATCTCGTTGAAGGCTTCCAGTTCCGCCTGGGAACGGGTCAGGCCCTTCTCCTCCCAGCGGCCGATGGCCGCCAGCATCCGGCTGTAGTCGTTTGGCATGATCTTCTTGAACAGGGGGATCTTCTCCTCCCAGTGCTCCAGGATCTCCGTGCCCCGGGGAGACCCGGTCTCCTTCACGTGGCACTGGATCATGTCCTTCAGTTCCGCAATATCGTATTTGCTCGTCACCTCGGTCATGGTGACGTACTCCTTGTTGAGTTTGAGATACAGTTCATGCTTTTCATCCAGCACGTAGGCCACGCCGCCGGACATGCCCGCGGCAAAGTTCTTGCCCGTGGAGCCCAGCACCACGACGCATCCGCCGGTCATATACTCGCAGCCGTGGTCCCCTACGCCTTCCACCACGGCACGGGCGCCGGAGTTGCGTACGCAGAACCGTTCCCCGGCGATGCCGCTGATGAAGGCTTCGCCCTTCGTGGCACCGTAGAGGGCCACGTTGCCGATGATGATGTTCTCACCGGGATCTGTCGGAGAATCCTCCGGTGGCCGGACGATGAGGCGTCCTCCCGACAGGCCCTTGCCGAAATAGTCGTTGCAGTCTCCCGTGAGACGGATGGTCATCCCCTGCGGGATAAAGGCGCCGAAGGACTGTCCTCCGCCCCCTTCCGCTTCTACGTTCAGTGTGTCATCGGGCAGGGTGCCTTTCTGCTTGGTGATCTCCGAACCCACGATGGTGCCGAAGGTGCGGTCCACACTGGAGACCCGGACCTTCACGGTCTTGGGCTTTCCGGATTTGATGCTCTTCCGGAATTCCGGCAGCAGCACCTGCAGGTCCTTCGTATTCTCCAGCTTGAAATCGTAGACGGCTTCCGGATTGAAGTGCACCGGACGGTCGTTGCCGTGGCCCAGGATGGTGTCGAGACACACCCGGTCCATAAGGGACTGGGGCAGATCCTCCCGGCGCTTCAGCACCGATTTGCATCCCACCAGTTCCTCCACGCTGCGAACGCCCAGACGGGCCATGATGGTGCGCAGCTGTTCGGCGATGAAGAGCATGAAGTTCATGACATATTCCGGTTTTCCCCTGAAGCGGCACCGCAGGTCCGGATTCTGGGTGGCCACGCCTACGGGACAGGTATCCAGATTGCAGGCGCGCATCATGACGCAGCCCATGGTCACGAGAGGTGCCGTGGCAAATCCGAACTCCTCCGCTCCCAGTACCGCGGCGATGGCCACGTCCCGGCCGGTGAGGAGCTTTCCGTCGGTCTCCAGGATGACCCGTTCCCGCAGCCCATTCTCAATGAGGGTGCGGTGGGCCTCACTGAGACCCAGTTCCCAGGGCAGTCCCGCGTCATGGATGGAGCTGCGGGGCGCCGCACCGGTGCCGCCGTTGTAACCCGAGACCAGCACTACCTGGGCACCGGCCTTGGCCACACCGGAGGCGATGGTGCCGACGCCGGCCTCGCTGACCAGCTTGACGGAGATCCTGGCATCCCGGTTGGCGTTTTTCAGATCGAAGATCAGCTGTGCCAGATCCTCGATGGAGTAGATATCATGATGAGGCGGCGGCGAGATGAGGCTGACGCCTGTGGTGGAGTAGCGGGTCCTGGCGATCCAGGGATACACTTTCTGTCCCGGCAGATGTCCGCCCTCACCGGGCTTTGCTCCCTGGGCCATCTTGATCTGGATCTCCCTGGCGGAGCACAGATACTCGCTGGTGACACCGAAGCGTCCCGAGGCCACCTGCTTAATGGCGCTGTTACGTTCCGTTCCCAGTCGTTCCGGCACTTCCCCACCTTCGCCGGAGTTGGATTTTCCGCCCAGACGGTTCATGGCGACAGCCAGGCATTCATGGGCTTCCTGAGAGATGGAGCCGTAGGACATGGCGCCGGTCTTGAACCGTTTGACGATACTCTCCGCCGGTTCCACTTCCTCCAGGGGGATGCCCCCGTCTTCGGGATAGTCGAAATCCAGCAGACCCCGCAGGGTCTGGGGTGCCCGCTCCTCGTCGATGCGGCGGGCATAGGAGAGGAATTTCTCGAAATCCCCTTCCCGGCAGGCCTCCTGAAGCGTCACGATGGTACGGGCATCGTACAGATGCTCCTCGCTGCGCTCCCCTTCCCGCATCTTATGGAATCCCACACTGTCCAGAGAGGTATCCACTTCCAGATCCAGAGGATCGAAGGCATGGTTGTGGTGGTATTCCACCGCCTGTCCGATCTCCTCCAGGCCGATGCCTCCCACCTTGCTCACGGTGTGGGTAAAGTACTTGTCGATGACATCCTGACGGATGCCCACTGCCTCAAAGATCTGTGCCGACTGATAGGACTGGATGGTGGAGACGCCCATCTTGGAGGCGATCTTCACGATGCCCCGCAGCACGGCGTGGTTGTAGTCGTCGATGGCGGTATGGCTGTCCTTGTCCAGAAGGCCCAGTTCAACGCACTCCTCGATGCATTCGTGGGCCAGATACGGGCAGATGGCCCGGGCGCCGTAGCCCAGCAGGAGTGCGAAGTGATGCACGTCCCGGGGATCCGCGCTCTCCAGGATGATGGAGATGGCGGTGCGCTTTTTCGTACGCACCAGATACTGCTCGATGGCGGACAGAGCCAGCACGGAGGGAATGGCCACGTGGTTCTCATCCACTCCTCGGTCGGAGAGGATGATGATGTTGGCCCCCTGTTTGTAGGCCTTGTCGCAGGCGACATACAGCCGGTCCACGGCACGCTCCAGAGGTGTGTTCTTGTAATAAAGCAGAGACACGGTCTCCACATGGAAGCCGTCCTGTTTCATGTTCTGGATCTTCATGAGATCCAGCCGCGTCAGGATGGGGTTGTTGATCTGCAGCACCCGGCAGTTCTCCGCCTTTTCCTCCAGGAGGTTGCCGTCGCGGCCGGCGTACACCGTGGTATCCGTGATGCACTCCTCCCGCAGCGCATCGATGGGCGGGTTCGTCACCTGGGCGAACTGCTGCTTGAAGTAGTCGAACAGGGGCGGATACCGTTTGGACAGCACCGCCAGAGGCACATCCAGGCCCATGGAGGCGGTGGCCTCATGCCCGGTGCGGGCCATGGGGATGATGGCGTCTTTCACCTGCTCGTGGGTATAGCCGAACGCCCGGTACAGCCGGTCCCTCTCCTCCTGGGAATGGGAGGGCACCTGGGCGTTGGGGATGGGAAGATCATGCAGCTGCACCAGATTCTGATCCAGCCACTCGCCGTATGGCTGGCGGGAGGCATAGTATTCCTTGATCTCATCGTCCTCCAGGATCTTCCCCTTCACCGTGTCGATGAGGAGCATCCTTCCTGGACGGAGACGGTCCTTCTTCACGATGTGTTTTTCCTCCAGATCCAGCACGCCCACCTCGGAGGACAGGATCAGGCGTCCGTCATCGGTAAGATAGTACCGGGAGGGCCGCAGGCCGTTGCGGTCCAGCACCGCTCCCACCTGTTCGCCGTCGGAGAACAAGATGGCCGCCGGGCCGTCCCACGGCTCCATCATGGTGGCGTAGTAGCGGTAGAAGTCTCTCTTTTTCATGCTGATGGTCTTGTCGTTTTTCCAGGGCTCCGGAATGCAGAGCATCATGGCCAGCGGCAGATCCACTCCGTTCATCACCAGAAATTCAATGGTATTGTCCAGCATGGCGGAATCCGAACCCTCCGCATTCACCACGGGAAAGACCCGGTCCATGTTCCCCCGCAGTGCGGGAGCGGACATGGTCTCCTCACGGGCCAGCATCCGGTCCACGTTGCCGCGGATGGTGTTGATCTCCCCGTTGTGCAGGATGAAGCGGTTGGGATGGGCACGTTCCCAGCTGGGCGTGGTGTTGGTGGAAAAACGGGAGTGCACCATGGCGATGGCGGAGGTGTATTCCTCCGACTGCAGGTCCGGATAGAACCGCCGCAGCTGTCCCACCAGGAACAGTCCCTTATAGACGATGGTGCGGCTGGACATGCTCACCACATAGGTGTTGTCGTTGGACTGTTCGAACTCCCGCCGCGCCATGTACAGCCTCCGGTCGAATTCCAGTCCGGTTAACGTCTCCGCCGGGCGGCGGATGAAGCACTGCTGGATGGTGGGCATGCATGCCAGTGCCGTGGGGCCAAGGATCTCCGGACAGATGGGAACGTCCCTCCATCCCAGAAGCTCCATCCCCTCTTTCTGCAGGATGACCTCCAGCATCTTCTTGGCCTGGCGGCGTTTCAGGGATTCCGTGGGAAAGAAGAACATGCCTACCGCGTAATCCCCGGCATCTCCCAGGGAGATCTCCAGATCGGCGGCGGCCCTGGAAAAGAAGCCATGGCAGATCTGAAGAAGGATCCCTACGCCGTCTCCCGTCTGCCCGATGGCATCCTTGCCGGTGCGGTGTTCCAGTCTCTCCACGATCTTCAGGGCGTCATCCACGGTCTGATGGCTCTTTCTGCCGCGGATATCCACCACCGCTCCGATGCCGCAGGCATCCCGCTGGTCGATGGTCCCGTATCGCAGCCACTGTTGGTTCGTCATCATGTTCCTGTTCCTCTCTTTCCGGACACGCCCGGGACGGCAACTGGCGGCCATGCCGGGCGGCTCTTTGATCCCTTCCGGGTCCTAAATACAATAAAAAAAGACACCGGCGGACAGGGAGAGGCCCTCCCTGAGACGTCGGCGTCTTCATTTTCTTATAGGATACCGCTTTTTGAAAGCCTTTGTCAATTCGTCAAGGTGTAAAAAAAAAGCCTTCCGTCAGGGCATATAATTGCTCACATTGTAGTTGACAGTATCGATGCACATGTTATAATTTAAACATAATTTGTTTTTGTTTCGATGCATTTTGCTCATTATCTAGTTTTTATGCATTTATTTTAATTTTTCTGCAAATCAGGTTCCGGAGACCGGTCACCGGCATCATTCCGGAACATCAGAGAGGAGTCTTTCCCAATGAAATACACCCCGAAAGATGTCATGGACTACGTGCGGGAGGAGGACATCAAATTTGTCCGTCTGGCCTTCTGCGATGTCTTCGGGCGGCAGCGGAACATCGCCGTCATGGCCAGTGAGCTGCCCCGGGCCTTTGAATACGGCATTGCTATCGACGGTTCCGCCATCGACGGATTCGGAATGTCCGTACGGTCGGATCTGCTCCTGCATCCCGATCCCGGTACCCTCTCCCAGCTCCCCTGGCGTCCCCAGAGAGGCGGAGTGGCTCACATGTTCTGTGACATCTCCAACCCCGACGGTTCGGTGTTTGACGGAGATACCCGGGCGCTGCTGAAAAAGACCGTGGAGGAAAGTGCGGCCAGAGGCATCTCTTTCCAGCTGGGTACGGAGATCGAGTTCTATCTGTTCAAACAGGACGAAAACGGTGAATCGACCCTGGAGCCCATCGACACCGCCGGCTACATGGATATCGCGGCGGAAGACAAGGGGGAAAATGTGCGCCGGGAGATCTGCCTGACACTGGAGCAGATGGGGATCCATCCGGAAGCTTCCCACCATGAGAGCGGACCGGGACAGAACGAGATCGACTTCCGCTACGCCCCCGCTCTCACCGCGGCAGACAATGCCGTCACCTTCAAGGCCGTGGTGAAGACCATCGCGCAGCAGTACGGTCTCACCGCCGATTTCTCTCCCCGGCCGCTGATCAACCGGGACGGAAGCGGCATGCACATCAACCTCTCCGGTTCCTGTCCGGACATTGAGGACACCATTCCTCCCATGGTGGCGGGTATCCTCTCGCGGGTCCGGGACATGACCCTGTTTTTAAACCCCGTAGAGAACTCCTACGCCCGTCTGGGG
>CAJGCI010000063.1 GCA_904501855.1 Oscillospiraceae bacterium
ATCAGTGCCGGGCCGGCAAACATTAAGAACTGTCTTGCCTTATACGACATTGTGTTTCTTTCCATATTACTCTCCTATACGTTATGAGTGGGCGGTCAGTGTCTTTGTCTTCCAGTAGGTCTGTACCTGTTTTGCAAATCCCTCACGGTCATCTTTACCGGCCAGATATTTCTGGAACTGTGCGCCAAGGATTGCATAGTGATCGTCCGGAAGATAATTGTAGTTTGGTACCATTGCGTCAGCATCTGCATAAACTTTTACAGATGCTCCGAGAGGATCCGATACCGCCAGGGTGATGTTGGAGAATGCCGGGACCAGTGCACAGTCGTTAACAACGAAAGACTGTCCGTCCTGATTGTAGACGAGCCAGTTCAGGAAATCCTTCGCCTGCTGCTTCTGCTGGTCCGAGGTATTGCTGGAAGAATCGATGAAGAAATACTTCGATCCTCCGCCTACCAGCTTGGTATTCGTTCCGTCATCCGTGTTCTGAGGAATAGGCATGATGCCCATATGTTCGGTATAATCATAGGCACTGATTACCGACCAGTCCCAGTTTCCGCCAAACAGGAATGCAATTTCACCTTCAGCCAGTTTCTGTTCGGTTACTTCTCGCTCCGCAGAAATTGCACTTGCTTTGGCATAGCTGTTATTCATCAGGACATCGAATGTATCCATCAGTGAATTGAATTTCGGATCATCAATCAGTTTCGTGGTATCTTCGCTCAATGCGCGGACAAATGCATCGGGATCTTCCCGCTCTTCATAGACCTGTGCAAGGTAGTGGGCGGCCAGAGACCAGTCCTCTTTCATTACACCGGTGGGAGATTCCATGCCGCCAGCTTTGAGCTGCTCGATCAGCTCTTTGAATGAATCCAGTGTGGCATAATCGGATGGTACAAAGGGTTTGCCGATAATCTTTTCGATAGCATCGGCATTATAGATAATGCCGCGGGCCTCGACACAGACCGGAAAGCCATAGACCTTACCACCAACACTGATAGCATGCGTGGTATCATTGACCCATTGCTGGTCGCTGAGATCAAGCGCATGCTCTTCCGCCAGAGAGTAGATGTCCTTAGCATCCACCATGGACAAGGTATAGGGATTGTTGGATGCATACCGAGTCGCAAGGTGAGCGGAAACTGTATCATTGGAATAGTATACTTCCACCGGAACACCGGTCTCAGCAGTATACCGTTCCGCCATCTGAAGCATCTGATCCTGGATTTCCATCTTGGAGTTGAAGATGGTAATTCCATCACCGGAACCACTGGATGCATCAGAATCGGAGGAGCCTCCGCATGCTACGAGGAAAACACACACTAACGAAAGAATCATGGCCAGAGCCAAAACTTGTGTGATTCTTTTTCTCACTCTTTTACCTCCATTTTCAGTATTTGGTCTTTGCGCTGAATTGCTCTGCAAAAAGTAACCATTCTTGTTCAAAATTTAACATAATACTTCAAATAATTCAATGTAGCGGGCAGTTTTCCAAACCTTTTTCCCTGTTTTCACCAATATGGAGTTAGCTAATTGTACTAAATCATGCATGGAAAAAAATACCTTGATTCCTTTGATGACTATCCGTTGCAAAATCAGGGATTTTCTTTAGAACCGCTAAGAACCGATATTTTCATTTTTAAATCAGAAAACCACCGCTTCGTCGGATTGAAGCGGTGGTAAATGTTGTCTTTGAAAACGGAACTCATTTCTGATAATTCCGCAAATATTCCTCGACCTGATGCTGCGTCGGCATGACGCGGAGGGCACCCTTTTTCGTGGTGACAAGAGACGCCGCCGCATTGGCAAAACACAGCATCTCCCCTAACTGCTCCCTTGTCATAGAATCCAGATCATGGTCCAGAAGATAATTCAGAACACAGGCGCAGAACGTATCGCCGGCACCGGTAGTTTCAATTGTATCCGGATTGACGAATGCTTCCGCAAATACCTTTTCACTGCCAATATAAGCACAGCTTCCATCTTTACCCATGGATAGACAGATCAGCTGTATCTGAGGATAGGTATCAAACAGGATCCGGATTCCCTCGTCAAAATCCTCCACCCCTGTAAACCACTGGATCTCATTATCGGAGATCTTCAGCACATCGCAGTGCTCAAGCCCCCAGGCGACCTGTACTTTCGCATCTTCGAGATCGTTCCATAGTGGCGGACGGAGATTCGGGTCAAAAGAACGAATACATCCGGCCATCTCGGCATAGTTCAGAGCCTGACGAGTAGCTGACCGGGCGGGTTCGTCTGTTAACGACAGGGTCCCGAAATGAAAGATCCTGCTGTCACGGATCCTGTCTTCATCGATTTCTTCCGCCGTCAGATTGATATCGGCACCCGGTTTGCGGTAGAACGAAAAATCCCGGTCGCCGTCTTCCATGGTATGAACAAATGCCAGTGTAGTATGGACCTCATCATCCATCTTCATACCGTCAGTATCGATTCCCTGCTCTGTCGCCGCCTGCTTGAGCTGATGACCGAACATATCATTGCCGACCTTGCCGATGAATGAGACTTTCTTACCAAGACGGGCAAGCATGGATAACACATTGCACGGCGCACCGCCGGGATTTGCCTCAAACACAGGATTGCCCTGATCGGATGAGCCGTTCTCCGTAAAGTCAATCAGCAACTCTCCCAGTGCAGTTACGTCATAATTTCTCTGTTTCATTGCCGTCATCGTCCTCCAATCCATACTGCAGCAGTTCATTTAATCTGCCGTTATAATACTCATTCACCTTTTTTTCTTTCCAGTTATTCACTTCCGCCATGACAGAAAGTAGTTCATCCGCGACTTCCTCCATGCTGGTGGGTTCCGCCTGTCTCAGATATTGCTTCATGCGGTACAGAACCTTTTCTGAATGAAGCTGACCTGCTACTACTTCTCCGAACTCTCTGGGAAACCCGCTTCTCACAAACTGTTCGATAAGTTCGATCTGGAATTGACTGTACTTTTGTTTCAACTCTTCCAATTCAAAGCTCCAAAACATCTCACTGTAAAAAAACAGAACATTTCAGAGAGTTCCAAAATGTTCTGCTTTCGATTCATTAATCATTAATCGGTTTCATGGTCGGGAACAGGATAACATCACGAATGGAATTGCAACCTGAAAGCAGCATGACGCATCGGTCGATGCCGATGCCCAGACCGCCGATGGGAGGCATGCCGTATTCCATGGCATTGATGTAGTCCTCATCCATCATGCCCGCTTCTTCGTCGCCCTTTTCTCTCATTTCCATCTGCTTCTGGAAACGTTCCAGCTGATCGATGGGGTCATTCAGCTCAGAAAAGGCATTGCCCATCTCACTATGGCAGATGAACAGTTCAAAACGCTCGGTGATACGGGGATCCTCAGGATTTTTCTTTGCCAGCGGAGAAACATCCACCGGATGAGAAGTAATGAAGGTCGGCTGCACCAGCTTCTCTTCTACTTTCTGGTCAAAGGATTCATACAGTGCATTGCCCCAGGTCGGATCTTTTCCATCCAGATCGATACCGGCATTCTTCGCAGCCTGAACGGCTTCCGCGTCGTCGGAAATGGCCATGAAGTCGATGCCGACATATTCCTTGACTGCTTCTGCCATCGTCATTCTCTTCCAGCCGGGAGACAGATCGATGGTTTCACCCTGCCACTCCACTTCATAGGTGCCGAGGATCTCATTGGCAGCGCCGGAGAGGATATCCTCAAAGATATCCATCATGGTATACATGTCTCCGTATGCTTCATACAGTTCAACCGTGGTAAACTCCGGATTGTGCTTCGTATCCATTCCTTCATTGCGGAAGATACGGCCGATCTCATACACACGCTCGATACCGCCGACAATAAGACGCTTCAGGTTCAGTTCCGTGGCGATACGAAGGAACATATCGATATCCAGAGTATTATGATGTGTGATAAAGGGACGTGCGGTGGCACCGCCGGAAATGCTGTTGAGAACTGGAGTCTCGACCTCCATGTATCCCCGGTTATCAAGATACTTGCGGATATAACTGATGAACTTCGAACGGATCTCAAAATTGCGGCGGCTCTCGTCGGACATGATCAGATCCACATAACGCTGACGGTATTTCAGCTCGATATTCGTCATTCCATGGAATTTTTCCGGAAGCGGTCTGAGAGATTTGCTCAGAAGAACAACCTTGGATACATGAACCGTGATCTCTTCTGTCTTTGTTTTAAAGACATATCCTTCCACGCCAATGATATCGCCGATATCATATTTGCGGAAATCCTTAAACTCCTGTTCCGAAACTGCATCGGAGCGGATATAAAGCTGAATCTGTCCCCGGTCATCCTTGATATGACAGAAGATTGCTTTTCCCATACCGCGTTTTGCCATAATACGGCCGCAGACTTTTACATCCTTATTCTCAAATTCCTCATAGGAGTTTTTAATCTCGGCAGACCATGCGGTACGATCAAAACGGGTCTGCTTGAATGGATCCCGGCCTTCATCCTGAAAGTATTTCAGTTTATCACGACGGACCTGAAGGATCTCAGACAGGGTCTGAGTCTGTTCCTGCTTATTCACTTCCGGCTTGTTCTCTTTGCTCATGGAAACTCTCCCGTCTTAATTATTAGCTACTTCGATGACCTTGAACTTCAGCACACCCATTTCGGTTTCCAGTTCAATGGTATCACCGGCAGTGTGTCCAAACAGTGCCTGCCCGATGGGAGAGTCATCCGAAATGCGTCCTTTCAGGGGATTCGCTTCCTGGGAACCGACGATCTCATAGACTTCCTCTTCATTCTCGTCCATATCGAGAATGGTAACACGGCTGCCGAGATTGACTCCGTTATGTCCCGGAGCTGCCTGTTTTTCCACTATTTCAGCATTCTCAATCAGGTCTTTCAGTTCAGCGATTCTGGAATAAAGCTTGCCCTGTTCGGTCTTCGCTTCATCATATTCGCTGTTTTCACTTAAATCACCGAAGCTGCGGGCTTCCTTGATCAGTTCGGAAACTTCTTTCTCCCGAACAGTCTCACAATACTCCAGCTCTTTTTTTAAGTCGTCCAGACGCTCCTGACTCATCTTATATCTGCTGATATCTGCCATTTGTTCTGTTCTCCTTTGATATATTGATAATTCCTTTATTTCTTAGTTAGTTAAAGAATTATAGTTCTTTAATTTTTATGTGTCAATAACCGGTTTCAGGCACTCTGCTGTTCTTCTTCGGTGCTTTCTTCTTCCGCGGAAGAATTGGCCGAGGAGTAACCGTTCATGGCGTCTACTGCCGCCTGAACGGCCTTATCGCTGCGAAGCAGTCCATCCGGATCCATTGCTGCATCATTGACGACCACATCCGGATTGACTCCCTTGGAGTCGGAGAGATCCACACGCTTCGGTGTCAGATACTTGTGATTGGAGATATGGACCGCACTGCCGTCGCTCAATTCAATAGTTGTCTGACTGCGGGCTTTGCCTGTAGTAGGTGCACCGACGATCGTGGCCCAGCCGTATTCCTGAAGCGCAGCCGCAAAGTACTCCGCCGCACTGAAGGAATTCTCATTAATCAGTACGGACATGACCATCTGCAGGCAGACATTGTCCGATTTCTTGACGGTCTCCTTGCCGGAGCTGTCAACGGAAACGAAGATCTCGCCGGCCGGAAGGACATAGTCCATGACCTTGATCAGTTCGGAAAGCATACCGCCCGGATTGTCACGGACATCAAAGATCAGAGAAGTCGCGCCCTGCGTCACAAGGTTGTCGATAGCAGCGATCGTCGCGTCTCCGCTTCCCGCATCAAAATTGGTGATGCGGATATAACCCACAAGATCACTGGTAAGCTCGTACGAAACCGGATTGTTGTAGATAACGGAGCAGTCCAGTTTATACGTGACTTTGTCTCCATCGTCCAGAACGAGAAGATTGATCTTGGAATCGATCTTGGAGGAGACCAGCTCCCGGATACCGTCCACGGTAAGATCGGTCACGTCTTCATCATCCACAGCGATGATGATCTGGCCTTCCCGAAGCTTTGCAGCAGAAGCAGGTGTGTTTTCCTGCACCGACCGGATACGGAATCCACCGGTCTCGTCATCCTTGTCGATGGTAACACCGATGCCTTCATACTGGTTGGCAGAATGAAGTTTATAAGATTTATACTCATCGGCTGTCATATAGTAGCTCCACCGGTCTCCCAGGCTATCGATCATTGCGGATGCTGCCGCATTTTTCAGATCGCCGGCCTTATAGTCACCGATATAGTTCTTTGTCACAGCATTCTGCACTTCAAGATAGCGCTTGGCATCCTTGAATTCCTTTCTGCCGCCAAACTGTCCATACGTATAAAACAGTGTTGCAGCAGCCGCGATCGCGGCACAGAGGATGCAGAGCAGAATCACTGCCCAGGGTCTCATTCCCCGGCGTCTTCTACGGATAACGGTTTTCTGTTGATCCATTTGAGGTCCGCCTCCCAAAATACGCAATTTGCCGGGCAGTCTCGAAGACTGCCCGGTAGAATGTAATCAAAAAGTCATTCGCCCGCGTTTATCATCCGATCGGAAGTACTGCAATAACCAGCATGATGATAAAACAAAGTGCTAGAACGATGCATATGATCTGTCTTGTTTTATTGCTCATAGTCTTAAACCTTCAGATAATTACGAATGGCGTTGACGCCGCCGACTCCGCCGATAACGACACCGATGGCAAGAAAGATCAGCAGCACGGGCACTGCCAGCTCACTAAACGGAACTACCTTGACAAAGGTTCCGGCGATGGTCTCCATCACCTTGCCGGTGACGAGCTCATAAAGACCCCATTCCGCGAAAAACGCGATCAGAGCGCCAAGGATGCCAAGTACCAGTCCTTCCACAACAAAGGGAAGACGGATAAATCCATTGGTCGCACCGACCATTCGCATGATGGCGATCTCATCCTGTCGGCTGTAGGTAGCCAGTTTGATCGTATTGGACATGATGAAAAATGAAACCAGCACCAGAACAGCAACAAGAACCAGAGAAATAACAGTAACGATGTTTCTTACCGTAATAAAGCCGTTTGCGTAATCAATGTGCGCATTGACCTTGGCGATCCCGGGGATCGCAGCGAGAGCATCTCGTGTCTCCAGCATTTTGGAAATATCATTGAGATGAACGACATACCGGTTGCGGAATACCGAAGAATCGATTCCTTCCATGAGGACGGAGTCATAGTCCTTCATGAAATTATCCATGGCAGTCTCTTTCGTCACATATTCCACCGATGCGATGTTTTCAATGCCGGAAATGGAGGCTTCCAGTCCCCTGGCCTCTTCATCGGAGAGATTCTCTTCCACAAAAGCGACGACCTCATTCTCCTGTTCGAGATTATGAATCAGAGAACTGATGTTCACGGAGACAACGCCGAGACTTCCGATAATGATCAGACATGCAACGATTACCGCCACTGTGGCAAAGGACATGAATTTGTGTGTAAAGATACCACGGAAACCTTCCCGTATTAAATAACCTGTTTTACTGATCATAGCCGTAATACCCGTCCATTCCGTCACTGATGACACGTCCATCCTCGATGGAGATAACACGTTTGGAAAACGCATTCACCAGTTCCTTTTCATGTGTAACAACAAGGATCGTCGTGCCCATTTCATTGTTGATCTTTTCAAGGATCAGCATCAGTTCCAATGAGCGGACAGGATCCAGGTTGCCGGTAGGTTCGTCTGCAATGATCATGCGGGGATTGTTCACCAGAGCTCTGGCGATACCGATTCTCTGCTGTTCGCCGCCGGACATTTCCTCCGGCAGACGTTTCTCATTGCCCTCCAGTCCGACAAGTTCCAGCATCTTGGGCACGCGTTCCTGGATGTTTTTCTCCGGAGCACCTACCACACGCATGGCAAAAGCCACATTGTCATATACGTTCATATGCGGAATCAGGCGGAAATCCTGGAATACCACACCGATCGTACGGCGCATCTTGGGAACTTTGTTCTTCTTAAGCTGTCCCATATCGAAGCCATTGACGATGATGGATCCCTCAGTGGGCTGGATCTCACCGGTGAGAAGTTTCGTAATGGTCGTTTTGCCGGAACCGGAAGGTCCGACCAGAAAAACGAATTCCCCTTCATTTATTGTAACGTTAACATGATACAGAGCTTCCGTCTGGCTGCTCTGATATACCATGCTGACATCTTTCATTTCAACCATGTAAGGATATCCTCCTAGACGAGTATGATCAGCCTTTTAAACGATTGGTTCCGGCTGCACTGAGAGAATCCAGATATTTTTTGACCATCATTGCAACCTTGAACACGATTGCGTGATCAAACTCTCTCAGATCAAGACCCGTCAGTTTTTTGATCTTCTCAAGACGATAGACCAGAGTATTTCTGTGTACATACAGTTTTCTGGATGTTTCGGAAACATTCAGATTGTTTTCAAAGAACTTGTTGATGGTCTCAAGAGTATCTTCATCCAGAGACTCGATGGGATTCTTCTTGAAGACTTCCTGCAGGAACATCTCGCAAAGAGTAGTGGGAAGCTGATAGATAATACGTCCCAGACCAAGATTCTCATAACTGATCACGGTCTTTTCGGTCTCAAATACCCGGCCGACATCAATGGCGACCTGCGCTTCCTTATAACGGTCCGCAAGTTCTCTCAGATGCTTGGCAACCGTACTGACGCCAACGACACAGTGGACCTGAAGCTGATCACGAAGAGATTTCTCAATGGAGTGGGCCATTGCCAGGATCTCTTCACTGTCATCGTTCGCAGAAAGCTCCTTGATTACAACGATATCGGTCTCGCTCACAGAGAGGACAAAATCATGCTGCTTATCCGGGAACATATTCTGAATGACTTCCACAGAAACGATTTCCGGATGATCGTACTGACGTACAAGAAATACAGCGCGGGGAACCTCCGTCACGAAGTGGAGCTCCTTTGCGCGCACATAAACGTCGCCGGGAAGAATATTATCCGAAATGATATTCTTCACGAATGCAGCCTTGTTATGCTTCTCTTCATAATTCGTTTTTGCCTCATTAAAGGCTACTGCCGCCAGAACACATCCGCTCTGAGCAAGCTCATCCGTTCCTTCCACGAAAACCGCGTAATCGAACTTATTGCCGTTAATGCCGATCAGTTTATAGGTGCGTACGTCGGATACCGTGACCTTTTCCAATTCATGATCCGAGACCTGAAAATCCTTCAGCCGGGAGCCGATCATGGACAGTTCACTGCACGCCACCACGAAACCTTGATTATCGATAACCCCGATACATCTGTTTGTTGCTTCTTTCATCTGTGATATTACACTCTGAAAAATTCTGCTAGACATAAGATACCTCCCGGGTTGTCATTAAACTGAATAAATAAATGGATAATAAATCACAATAATAATATCGTGTTTTTGTGCGTTTTTCAATAGAAAGAACGTTTGTTTTTGTTAATTTTTTAAAGTCTTTGCATTTATGCGTGAAAAACACGCGAAATTCGTTCAATTTTTTTAGTTAAAATAATGTCATCAGAATGCACAATTCATTGTCAGTCAATTGACGTATTTCTCCCCTGTCAAGGGTCGGATCCAATGAAATACCACCGATTTCCTGCCGATGCAGAGAAATCACCGTGCCACCAACCGCGGCAATCATGCGTTTCACCTGATGATATTTCCCCTCCGTCACGGTCACAATGCATTTCTTTTCGTCATCCCGTTCCAGTTTTGCCGGAAGACATACCGTGCCGTCATCCAGATGGATTCCCTGCTGAAAAAGAATTTCCGCATCATCCCGGAGGTCTCCCTGAAACCCCACATGATAGACCTTCTCCACAGAATATTTGGGAGAGATCATACGATGGGCAAACTGTCCGTCATTGGTCAGAAAGATCAGGCCAGTGGTATCTTTATCCAGACGTCCAACAGGAAACACATTCTGATCCAGCACAGCCTTCGGGAGCAGATCCGCAATCGTCGCCTGACGACGGTCTTCCATTGCAGTAACGTAACCATCCGGTTTATTCATCATGTAATAAAAATATTTGCGATACATGATATTTTCCCCGTCCATGCACACCACATCGGAATCCTCAGATATTTTATGATCCGGAGAAGTCTGCACTTCCCCGTTGACGGTGATACGTCCGGCTTTAATGATCCTGTGAAGATCCTTCCTTCCGAGATTCAAAATATCATTTAAATACTTATCCAGTCTCATATCAGTCTTATAAAAAATCCCGGTCGGAAAACCGGCCGGGATTTTAATGGAT
>CAJGCI010000064.1 GCA_904501855.1 Oscillospiraceae bacterium
GATGTAGGTGACGAATGCCGCCGGCCCCACCGCGTCCTGGAAGGATACGCCGTGATAGCTGGGGTTGGCATCCGAGATCTGCGGATAGTTGCCGGTGGACTTCCAGTCGAAGTCGCCGGACTCCACGATGATGCCGCCCAGGGTGGTGCCGTGACCTCCCAGGAACTTGGTGGCGGAGTGCACCACGATATCCGCACCGTGCTCGATGGGCCGGATGAGATACGGGGTGCCGAAGGTGTTGTCCACCACCAGCGGAAGATTGTGCCGGTGGGCGATCTCCGCGACGGCGTCGATATCGGGAATGTCGCTGTTGGGGTTGCCAAGAGTCTCCAGATACACCGCCCGGGTGTTCTCCTGAATGGCGCCCTCCAGTTCCTCAAGATCGTGGGCATCCACGAAGGTGGTGGTGATGCCGTACTGAGGAAGGGTATGGGACAGCAGGTTGTAGCTGCCGCCGTAGATGGTCTTCTGTGCCACCACATGACCGCCGTTGGCCGCCAGAGCCTCGATGGTGTAGGTGATGGCCGCGGCGCCGGAGGCAAGAGCCAGTGCGGCACTGCCGCCCTCCAGGGCCGCCACTCTCTTCTCCAGAACGTCCTGAGTGGAGTTGGTCAGACGGCCGTAGATGTTGCCGGGATCCGCAAGACCGAAGCGGTCGGCGGCGTGCTGGCTGTTATGAAAAACATAGGATGTGGTCTGGTAAATGGGAACGGCTCTGGAATCGGTGGCGGGATCGGCCTGTTCCTGTCCTACGTGAAGCTGCAGGGTCTCAAAACGATAGTTCGACATGGTTGTAATCTCCTTTAATCTGAATCTTTATCTCTTCTCCGATGCCTGCCCGTGAAAAAATGCCCGGGGTGCGTGGTACTGTTCGCTCCCGGGCATCGGCATTCATCTTAAGCAGACCGGATCGGAAAAAGATCCGTTCTTATAGTTCGAGACGCAGACATCGGCATGACAACGTCCCGGCCGTTTGAGGTGCCCGGGAGTACAGCATTCGCCAACACATGCAGTCATTGTGCTTACCGAGTTTTTTCATGTTCCGCGTCTCCTTTCGCTTAGTTTTGTTGTGGCAATCATACTACCATTCACCTACTATGTCAATAGGTATTTAAAATTTCTTTTCACCGGGCCCTTCCGCGGACGTTCCGGAAAGGGTCCGGTGTACGTTCATTATATTACGGAAATACGGGGCGTGCGGTCTTCCAGCACGTCCAGAAGGATCCTCACGGTATCCAGAGAGGTGAACATGGTCACCCCGTTGGCGATGGCGCACTGGCGGATAGCCACGCCGTCATCGTAGTGGATCCCGGAGAGGATGGCACGGGTGTTGAGGATGTAGCTGACATATCCCGCCCGGATCACCTGCAGGATCTCATCGCTTCCTTCACTGATCTTTCCCCGGATACGGGTGCGCACGCCGTGCTCCTTCAGGAAGGTACCGGTGCCTACCGTGGCTTCGATGTTGAAGCCCAGTTCATAAAACCGACGCACCAGGGGCAGCGCCTCCTCCTTGTCCTCGTCCGCCAGAGTGACGATGACCGTTCCGTACTGTTTCATCTTGATGCCGGATGCCTGCAGTGCCTTGTACAGGGCCTGTTTCAGGCTCTTGTCATAGCCGATGGCCTCCCCGGTGGATTTCATCTCCGGGGACAGATAGGCATCCATGCCGTTGAGCTTCTCGAAGGAGAAGGCCGGTGCCTTCACATACCAGAAGTCCTTTTCCGGAAGCACTCCCGCTGCGATGCCCTGGGCGGTGAGAGAATGTCCCAGCATCACCTTTGTGGCGATATCCACCAGCGGCACGCCGGCAGATTTGGACAGGAAGGGCACGCTGCGGGAGGCCCGTGGATTGACTTCGATGATGGACACGTCGTCGTTTCGGTCCACGATGAACTGGATGTTGTACAGACCCCGGATCCCGATGCCCAGTCCCAGCTTCTTCGTATATTCCCAGATGGTCTCCTTCGCGTGCTGCGAGATGGAGAAGGGCGGGTACACGCTCATGCTGTCTCCGGAGTGGACGCCGGTGCGTTCCACCAGCTCCATGATCCCCGGCAGGAAGACATCGGTGCCGTCGCAGATGGCATCCACTTCCACTTCCCTGCCCACGATGTACTTGTCCACCAGTACCGGGCGGTCCGTATCCACTTCCACCGCATTCTTCAGATAGTGTTCCAGCATCCCCTCGTTGGCCACGATCTCCATGGCACGGCCTCCCAGCACGAAGCTGGGACGGACCAGAACGGGATAGCCGATCTCCCCCGCTGCCCGGATGCCGTCGGGGATGTTGGTCACCGCCACCCCTTTGGGGTGCGGGATGTCCAGTTCCTCCAGGACCTGCTCGAAGGCGTCCCGGTCCTCCGCCCGGAAAATGGCGGCGGGATCCGTTCCCAGGATCTTCACGCCCCGCCGTTCCAGAGGCTCCGCCAGGTTCACGGCGGTCTGTCCCCCCAGCGTGGCGATGACTCCCAGAGGCTGTTCCAGATCCACGATATTAAGGATGTCCTCCACCGTGAGAGGCTCAAAGTACAGTTTGTCCGCGGTGGTGTAGTCGGTGGACACCGTCTCCGGGTTGTTGTTGATGACGATGGCTTCGTAACCCATGTCCCTTATGGTCTTTACCGCGTGCACCGTGGAGTAGTCGAACTCCACCCCCTGTCCGATGCGGATGGGGCCGGAGCCCAGCACCAGGATCTTCTCCTTCGGGGAGACCACCGATTCGTTCTCCTCCTCGTAAGTGGAGTAGAAATAGGGCACATAGCTGTCAAACTCGCTGGCACAGGTGTCGATCATCTTGTACACCGGAGCCAGCCGATACTCCTTCCGCAGCCGGAAGATCTCCTCCTCCGGACAGCGGGCAAGTTCCGCGATGTAGGAATCGGAAAAGCCCATGCGTTTGGCCCGGAGCAACAGGTCTCTCGTAAGGGCACGGGACACGTCCCCGTTCTGTTCCTGCACCGCCGACTCCAGGGTCTTTTCAAACTCCACGATGTTCCGGATCTTGTCCAGGAAGAACAGGTCGATGCCGGTGCGGGAGCAGATCACCTGGGGATCGGCACCCAGCCACAGCAGTTCGGAGATGGCGTAGATGCGGTCGTCGGTGCCGTCTTCGATATAGGTAAGGAGCTTCTCCATGGCTTCCTTCCGGTTTTCCGGTTCCGGTCTGTCCGACAGGCTGGCCACGTCGAATTTGGATAGATGGATGTGGTTCTTGCCGTCCTCCAGGGAACGGATGGCCTTCAGAAGGCTCTCTTCCATGGTGCGGCCGATGCTCATGGTCTCCCCCGTGGCCTTCATCTGGGTCCCGAGGACATTGGAGGCCAGCGTGAATTTGTCAAAGGGAAAGCGCGGCATCTTCGTCACCACATAGTCCAGAGCCGGCTCAAAGCAGGCCGGGGTATTGGCCAGACGGATCTCGTCCAGATCCATGCCCACGGCGATCTTCGCGGAGACCCGGGCGATGGGATAGCCGCTGGCCTTGGATGCCAGCGCCGAAGACCGGGATACTCTCGGATTGACTTCGATGACGTAGTACCGGAAGGATTCCGGATCCAGGGCAAACTGCACATTGCATCCGCCCCGTACCTTCAGCGCCCGGATGATGCGCAGGGCGCTGTCCCGGAGCATGTGGTATTCCCGGTTGGTGAGTGTCTGGGAAGGCGCCACCACGATGGAGTCTCCCGTGTGGATCCCCACCGGGTCCATGTTTTCCATATTGCAGACGGTGATGGCGGTGTCGTTTCCGTCCCGCATCACTTCGTATTCGATCTCCTTGTAGCCCTTGATGCTCTTTTCCACCAGGACCTGATGAACGGGAGACTGACTGAGGGCATGTTTCATCCGCTCCTCCATCTCCTCATCGTTGTCGGCAAAACCGCCGCCGGTGCCTCCCAGGGTAAAGGCGGGACGCAGGATCACGGGATAACCGATCTCCTCTGCCGCCCGGAACCCCTCCTCCACGGAGGTGGTGATGCAGGAGGGCACCACCGGTTCTCCCAGTTCCTCACACAGTTCCTTGAACAGTTCCCGGTCCTCCGCCCGCCGGATGCTGGCGGCGTCGGTGCCCAGCATCTCGATCTCGCACTCCTTCAGCACGCCCTTCTCCTCCAGCTGCATGGCCAGGTTCAGTCCCGTCTGTCCTCCCAGCCCGGGGATGATGGCGTCCGGGCGTTCATAGCGGCAGATCCGTGCCAGATACTCCAGGGGCAGGGGCTCCATATACACTTTGTCCGCGATGGCGTGATCGGTCATGATGGTGGCGGGGTTGGAGTTTGCCAGGATCACTTCGTATCCTTCCTCCTTCAGCGCCAGGCACGCCTGGGTGCCGGCGTAGTCGAATTCCGCCGCCTGTCCGATGACGATGGGGCCGGAGCCGATGACCAGTACTTTATGGATGTCATTTCGTTTCGGCATGGCTCACTCCCCCTTTCCCAGATCCATGTTCTGCGTAAACCGCCGGAAGAGATAACGGCTGTCCTGCGGTCCGGGACAGCTCTCCGGGTGATACTGAACGGAGAAGACGAGATCGTCCCGCTGTTCCATCCCCTCCACGGTATCATCCAGCACGTTCACATGAGTCACGGCAAGACCGGTGCCCTCCAGGGACTCCTCTCTCACCGCATAGCTGTGGTTCTGGCTGGTGATCTCGATCTTTCCGGTGGTGAGATCCCGCACCGGATGATTGCCGCCCCGGTGTCCGAACTTCAGTTTGTAGGTCTGCCCGCCGTAGGACAGTGCCAGGAGCTGATGGCCCAGACAGATGCCGAACATGGGGACTTTCCCCCGCAGCACCTTCAGCGTTTCGATCACTTCCGGTACGTCCTCCGGGTCTCCGGGGCCGTTGGAGATGAACACGCCGTCGGGCTTCAGTGCCAGGATCTCCTCCGCCGACGTGTCAAAAGGCACGATGGTGACGTTGCATTTATGTTCGTTGAGCATCCGTACGATATTCCCCTTCATGCCGCAGTCGATGGCCGTCACGTTATAGCGTGGATTGGAGGTGCGGCTGTACCAGCGTTTCTTGCAGCTGCGGCGCCGGACGGAATCGCGGGGCACCGGTGTCCGCCGGATGATGTCCAGCCCCACGTCCAGAGCGGTGTCCGCTCCGGTAAGGAGGCAGCGGCGGGAACCCAGATCCCGGATGCTGCGTACCAGCTTTCTCGTATCCACTCCCGTGATCCCCGGCACTCCGGCATCCTCCAGCAGCTCCTCCAGGGTCTGAACGGACCGGAAGTTGGAGGGATCCCGGTTCAGATCCCGGACGACGAAGGCATCGGGAGCGATGATGCGGCTTTCAAAATCCTCCTCCGCGATGCCGTAGTTGCCCATGAGCGGATAGGACATGACGACGGCCTGGTCCGTGTAGGAGGGATCGGACAGGATCTCCTGGTATCCCGCCATGGAAGTATTGAACACGATCTCACTGACCACGTCTCTGTTTGCGCCGAACCCCTCGCCCAGGTATTCGCTGCCGTCTTCCAGAATGAGCTTTCGCAGCACAGCCCTTCACTCTCCTTTTTCTGTCGAAAACAACAAAAAAAGGCACTTCCGGCGTTGAGCCGGAAGCGCCATTGCTTCCTGTAATAACGGTTCGTCCTCGAACCTAGGATTATTGTAGTCCTGTTCCGCCGGAAAATCAAGAAAGAATAGAGCTGAGAAATGCACAAACAGCAGCAGGTCTCCCCACCGCGGTTTGTGCACTTATCAAAACGGTTTCCAAAAGCAAAAGGAGTACAAAAGTACAGAAATGAAATCCGTTTTTTATTCCACATCTTGTAGCGCCGCAAAGTCCTCCTCGCCGGTACGGATCTTCACCACTCTTGTCACGGGATAGACGAAGATCTTTCCGTCTCCGATGTGACCGGTGTAAAGGGCTTTCTTGGCAGAGCGGATGACATCGTCCACCGGGATGGCACTCACCACCACTTCCAGCTTGATTTTGGGCAGCAGGGTGGCATCGATCTCGACACCGCGGTAGCGCTCCCCGGCGCCCTTCTCGATCCCGCATCCCATGACCTGGGTCACCGTCATGCCAGTGATGCCCAGTTCGTTCAGTGTCTTTTTCAGCTTGTCGTAGCGGGACAGCTTACAGATGATCACCACTTTCCAGATTCCTGTGTTCAGTTCCGGGATCTGCGCCGGCACTTCCTGTTTCACAACCGGGACCGCGGCATTGTGCATGGTCTCGGAGGCCATGTCGAAACTGGAGATGCCCAGATTCGTGTTCTCGTTGATGTCCATGGTCATGGTGTTGGAGATATCCAGGATGGCAAAGCCTGCGTAGGCGGAAGGAAGTCCGTGTTCCGTAGCATCCAGGCCCTGGATCTCCTCCTCTTCCGTAACCCGGAGGCCCATCGTCTTTTCAATGAGGAAGAACACGATGCTGATGGTTACCACTGTCCACAATGCCGTTACGCCCAGGCCCTCCAACTGAAGAACCAGCTGACCGGTGCCGCCGCCGTAAAACAGGCCCTTTCCGATGTTCGCCGCGGCAAATCCCGGTGCAGTATCGGTGGCAAAAAGTCCTACTGCCAGTGTGCCCCAGATTCCGTTGACCATATGAACGGCCACGGCACCTACGGGATCATCCACATGAAGGACATGGTCGGTAAGAGCAATGCCGCCTACCACCAGAAGTCCCGCCACCGCACCGATGACCGCGGCACCGGTGCAGTCCGTGACATCGCAGGGTGCGGTGATAGCCACCAGCCCCGCCAGAGACGCGTTGAGGCACATGGAGACATCCGGTTTTCCGTAACAGAACCAGGTGAAGAGCATACACACCACTGTGGCTACTGCCGGTGAAACGGTAGTGGTGAGAAAGATGGAACCCAGGCTGGGAACATCCGTTGCAGCAGCCCCATTGAATCCATACCATCCCAGCCACAGGATAAACACGCCCAGTGCGGCGATAATCAGGTTATGGCCCGGAAATGCATTGACTTTCGTCACCTTCCCCTTTGTATTCCGGTCAAATTTACCGATGCGCGGCCCCAGCATCCATGCTCCGATGAGAGCACTGATCCCACCGACCATGTGGATGCAGTTGGAGCCTGCGAAATCGTGGAATCCCATCTGTGCCAGGAATCCCCCACCCCAGGTCCAGTGAGCCTCGATGGGATAGATCACCGCAGAGATCACCGCGGAATAGACGCAGTAGCTGATGAATTTCGTCCGTTCCGCCATGGCGCCGGAAACGATGGTGGCGGTAGTGGCACAGAACACCAAATTGAACACAAAGGCGGAATAATCAAAGCCGGAATATCCGGTAAACACGTCAAAAGACAGCGAGCCTGAGAATCCTCCCAGCACATTATCTCCCAGCATCAGGGATGCCCCCAGCAGGAACCACATCACCGTACCGATGCAGAAATCCATCAGGTTCTTCATGATGATGTTTCCCGCGTTCTTGGCCCTGGTGAATCCCGCTTCGCACATGGCGAATCCAGCCTGCATCCAGAAAACGAATGCCGCTCCGATCAGAAACCATACGGAGAACACCTCTCCGCTCACTGCCCGCAGTATTTCTTCCATAGTATCGTACTTCCTTCCTGTATCATCAACAAAAAAAGTCCATTCCTCCCGGTGTCGTATACCACACCGTTGTGGAATGAACTTTCTCTTTTTTTATTGGCTCAGTGGACGCTGAACAGCAGCTTGCCGTAGCTGGGGAACGGCCAGTAATTCTCCCCGGTACGCATTTCGGCTTCATCCACATAGATCCGCAGATGCTCCATCTTCGGAATCACTTCGTCCCGCACCAGGCAGGAACTCTCGGTGATATCGTCACACTGCTTGAGGGTCTGCAGCGCAGCTTCCAGATCCTCCACACGTTCCAGGATCTTGTCCGTCAGTTCGGAGAGACGTTCGATGGTGGAGATCTCAAATTGGCATTTGACGTTCTTGGAGACTTTCTGCATCATGGCGGTGGCCTGAGCGATGCTGAACAGATAGTCCTCGATGGCCGGCAGATAGTTCCTGCGCACCATATCCACCATGGTATGTCCTTCGATGTTGACGGTCTTCACATAGTTCTCCAGCATGATCTCGCAGCGGGATTCCAGTTCCGTCTTCGTAAACACCTTGTGCTCGATGAGCATCTTAGCGTTCTTCTCGTCCAGCAGATGGGGCATGGCATCCGCGGTGGTCTTCAGGTTGGACAGGCCGCGCACTTCCGTGGCTTCCTTCACCCATTCCTCCCCGTATCCGTTGCCGTCAAAGAGAATGCGTTCATGGGCAGCGATGACTTCCTTGATAAGATCATGCAGCTCTGCCTCGAAATCCTGTGCTGCTTCCAGCCGGTCGGCATACTGGCTCAGACTCTCCGCCACAGCGGCGTTGAGCATCATGTTGCAGCAGGCGATGCTGTTGGAAGATCCCAGAGACCGGAACTCGAATTTGTTTCCGGTAAATGCAAAAGGAGATGTTCGGTTCCGGTCCGTGGTATCTCTGGAGAAGCGGGGCAGTGCATGCACGCCCAGCTTCATCACCACTTTTTCCTTTCCCTCATAGGGAGTGTCCGTCTTGATGGCATTCAGAATGGCCGTCAGCTCATCTCCCAGAAAGACGGAGATGATGGCGGGAGGTGCTTCGTTCGCTCCCAGACGATGGTCGTTGCCGGCGGTGGCAACGGACAGACGCAAAAGATCCTGATAATCGTCCACTGCCTGCAGTATCGCGCAGAGGAACAGAAGGAACTGTGCGTTTTCATAGGGAGTCTCTCCCGGAGACAGCAGATTCACGCCCTTATCCGTGGCGATGGACCAGTTGTTGTGTTTGCCGGATCCGTTGACACCGGCAAAGGGCTTTTCATGCAGCAGACACACCAAGCCGTGGCGGCGGGCGACTTTCTGCATGATCTCCATGGTGAGCTGGTTGTTGTCCGTGGCAACGTTGGTGGTGGTGTAGATGGGAGCCAGCTCGTGCTGGGCCGGTGCCACCTCGTTGTGTTCCGTCTTGGCCAGGATCCCCAGCTTCCACAGTTCATCGTTCAGGTCTTCCATAAATTCCGTAACACGGGGCTTGATGACGCCGAAATAGTGGTCATCCAGTTCCTGTCCCTTGGGCGGCATGGCCCCGAAAAGGGTCCGTCCGGTATACACCAGGTCCGGTCGTTTTTCATACATCTCCTCATCGATGAGGAAATACTCCTGCTCCGGTCCCACGCTGGTACGGACGTATTCCGCATCGGTACCGAAGAGCTTCAGGATCCTCTTGGCCTGACGGTTCAGTGCCTGCATGGACCGCAGAAGCGGTGTTTTCTTATCCAGTGCCTCCCCGGAATAGGAACAGAATGCCGTGGGGATGCACAGGGTGTGATCTTTAATAAAGGCATAGGACGTCGGATCCCAGGCGGTATATCCACGGGCTTCGAACGTAGCCCGGATACCGCCGGACGGGAAAGAAGATGCATCCGGTTCACCTTTGATCAGTTCCTTGCCGGAAAACTCCATAATCACGCCTCCGTCCGGAGAGGGGCTGATGAAACTGTCATGTTTCTCCGCTGTAACGCCAGTTAGCGGCTGGAACCAATGTGTAAAATGAGTGGCGCCATGTTCAACAGCCCAATCCCGCATCTCTGCGGCTACGGCTTCGGCAACATCGTTATTCAGGCGTACGTTCTCATCGATGGTCTTACGAAGAGAGGCATACACCTCGGCAGACAGTCTCGCTCGCATCACACGGTCATCAAAGACCAGTGATCCGAATAGTTCCGGTACATTTTTCTTGTCCATAACAGTCTCCTTCCGATCCGATGCACCACTGCCCGCCGCAAAGTTTCTCTGCGGCACAGTGCCGAATCATTCCACATTCTTTCCGGCAAAACGAAAAAGGCGTCTCGGATTTCTCCAAGACGCCCTTGCCTTTACGTGTCATTTATACGCTCATTATTCTTTATTGTCAAGCAATTATGATCGATTCTTTTATTTTTGCATTTGATTTAATGCAATTATACAAGTTTTTCACTCTTTTTAATTTTATTGTTGGTTCTTCTTCACAGTGGGCGGCCGTTTCACCAGCAGCAGGTGTTCCGTGGCCATGTCGTAATAGAGCGTCACCCGCTTGTGACAGACATGGGACACGTGGATGATCTCCTGAAGATCCGGATCGTCAGGACAGTAGTCC
>CAJGCI010000065.1 GCA_904501855.1 Oscillospiraceae bacterium
ACGAAGACGGCGCGGAGCCGCTCCATCGGATACGTTCGCATCAGGCGGTCTGCCATGCCGGTATCGGTCTCCAGAGTACCCAGCGCCAGCCTCAGCAGGGACGGCCGGGTAAAGTGTCCGTCAAAGAGCACCTGATCGACCCCGTCATCAAACAGGAGCGTCGTCGTTCCAAAAAAAGTGATATCCATTTCTTTTCTCCTTTCCGAACGGTCCGTTCCCGTCATTCGCTCCGCGTCAGCGTACGGCATGCGATGCGCTGCCGCCGGCGGGGCCGGGACCATGACCCGTTCAAGTACAACAGCTTCCATATCGCTCCAGAGGGAACAACATGGAAGCTGTCTATTCACCTTCCTGAAAATGAATCATTTTAAGAGATGTACATGAAAGACTTGTCACGTATCAATAAAAGGGAGACCTTTTCTGTCTTTTTTACGCAATCGATCCATCAGTCAGGAAGGGTGAATCTCTCGTCAAAGAAGTGCTCAAATTTGCATTCGACAAGCGTTTTTCCGGATTCGTCGAGGATACAGGCATCCGCATAGGCGATATTCTTGCTTCTGTGAACGAGCCGTCCTTCCACGCGGATCTTCCCGGGGAAAGCCGGGCGGAAGAAATAGATGGTTGCCGATTGAGTAACACATCCGTAATCGATCCCGTACGCAGAAGCGAACGTGGCTGCAGCATCGCACAGGGAGAAAAGGATCCCCCCGTGCGCGATATCCCGGATGTTGGTCTCTTCTTCCCGGATGTCAGCCTCGATCACACAGTACCCTTTGGAGTACTCGACGGCATTTAACCCGAGCCACTTGTCAAAAGGGCTTTTTTCGATCCGCTTTTTCACTTCTTCAAGGGATTGCAACGTTCTCTCTCCTTTCGGGAAGGTGGAGGAGGACGGGATCTGAGGGCATGCCGGTCCTCCTCCGTGTATGTGTGTCAGTCTTTGGCCGGGATCTCAAGAAGCGCTTTTTTGCAGGCCTCTTTCGCTTCCAGGGGCACCTTGCTCTTGGGAATGAAGTCAAACACTTCCTGAAGTGTTTTGTTCTGCACGAATTTTATGGCAGGATTCTCGAGGACTGTCGGGAAATGTGATACGAGGGTATCCACAAAATCCGGATCCTCCAGGGCATCCTTCAGGATGGTCGTTTCAAAATCAAACCGGGGCCGGAATCCAGCAGTGCCCGCCTGTTCCACCGCTTTCCTGGCGGGAATGGCCAGTATGGCGGCCTTGCATTCGTCCTTTGCTTCCTGTGAGACCTTTTTCACAGGAATGAAGTCGAACACTTCCTGAAGGGTTTTGGTCTGGACAAATTTAATCGCCGGGTTCTCCAGCACCGTGGGGAACCGTGCCGTCAGCGTCTCAACGAAATCCGGATCTTCCAGTGCGTCCTTCAGGATCGTCTTGTCAAAATCAAACCGCGGCACGAATCCGGCGGCTTCCGTTCCCGAAGGGACCGCGGGTGCCGCCGCGGGGGCGGCGGGAGCCTCCGCCTTCTTTTCGGGCGCAGGGATCGGTTCTTCCGTTTTCTGTGCTCTTTTCTTTGCGCAGTTTTTCACCATCTTTGCCATGATACAGAACAGGATGGCTGCAACTGCGAGAAGGATCAGCGCCCACATCTGCTGGTCTCCGTGATACGTGTACACTTTGTCCGCATCGCGGGGACTGAGCAGGAGGTTATGGTATTTGAACAGGAGACCGATGATGTTGCCGGCGACGGCAAAGCATGCGGCGACTGCGCCCCACACAAGACCGGTCTTCCTTCCGGGCCTGATAATACTCAGGATGCCCAGGATCCCCGCCACGAGACCAAAGAGGCTGCCCAGTGCCAGGCAGAGGTTCGTGGCGATTCTGGAATACAGTTCCTTCGGAGTCTGCACTCCCTGCAGATCCAGATAATGATCCGCCTCATCACACAGTCTGGAGCAGGAATCCAGATCCACGTGTTGAAATCCGCGCACCGTCTTTATGCTTCCGTCTTCGTTGAGGACATACGGCTGGAATTCTCCTCCCAGCAGTTCCATCAGGCTGGGGACGACCACTTCACCTTTCCTGCGGGCCGCTTCTCCCATGCTGTCCAGGAACTCATTCATTCCGTCCAGGAGCTGGAGTTCACCTTGCTCATACACGGAAAGCTGCCGGTCTCCGTCCGCCAGCCGGGCGGCGCCGTCTGCCAGCTGTGCCTGGCCGTCCGCATAATCCGCGTAGCCCTGCGCCAGCTGTGCTTCGCCTTCTTCGATCTGTACCAGACCGTCTTCATACTGTTTCAGCTGTGCATGGCCGTCTTCCACATAGGCATTGAACCAGCCGGGAAAGTCGGAAACATCGGAGGGAACTTCCAGACCGATGCTGCCGATGATCGGAGCGACGACGCTGACAAACCATTCCTGGAAGGTGGAGAAGCCGGGTGCGGATGCAAGACCGGAGTCACGCCACTGGATGTACTGCTGTACATAGGGCATGAGCGGATCGATCTGCTCCAGCAGAGCCTTCCCCCTGTTGTACGCTTCCGTATTATCCGCAATCTGCTGTTTGCCGGCAGCAAGCTGCGCTTCTCCGTCCTGGAGCTGAGCGGCTCCGGCAGCAAGCTGAGCCTGTCCGTCTGCGTAAGCCGCCAGACCTTCCGTATAGGTGTTGGCACCATCCAGATAGGTCTGTTCGTTCTCTTTCAGCTGGGCAATGCCGTCTCTGGCCTGCTCCAGTCCTTCCTGAGCTCTGGCCAGATCGTCTTCCTTGTATGCCTTGATATTCAGGACATCCTGGACACCGGCATAGGCGGAAAGAAGGCCGAAAATACAGGTCGCGATCAGGCAGAGGCTGAGGAGCAATCTCAGTAGCTTCTTCATTTTCTTTTTCCTCTCTGTCAATAAACGAAGCAAGACGCATCGCCGTTGCACCGTACAACGTCTATACGTTCCATGGTCATTTTCCCGGGTCAGACATCTTGCTTTTTAAAATCATTCTTTCCCCCGCGGGGAAGAGCTGCAGAGTTCCGTGATTCTGAACGGAGCGCTGGGAGCTCCGTCCAGAACCAGTTCACCTCTGCCGCTTCCCCTGATTCGGGAGATTAATCTTCGATCTCTTCCAGTTTCTTTTTGAAGAGCTCGACCGCTTCGTCGGTCACCATGTCCGCGAAATAGGGAAATGCATCTTCCACGGTGAAGTCACGGCCTGCCTCCAGCAGAGGATGCTCCAGCAGATCGGGAGACATCTCTTCCACCAGTGCGCGAATCTTGGGATTGTCGACCATCTCGCCGACAGTAGTCGTCTCAAATGTGTATTTCGCCATAGTCATATCCTCCTTTTATCTGCAGCAGATGCTGCTCTATTCCTGTTCTTTTGCCGCTTTGCCCAGTTCGTAGCCACGGTAGAGTGCCTTGCGGTTCATTTCCACGACCGCTTCCCCTTTTTTGGCAAATTTGTTTTCCAGGCTCTTCATAAACACATCGGGATCCATCATGCCGGAGAATCCCAGCATTGCTCCGACCAGGATGATGTTCGATGCCTTGTCCGCATCCATCTCATGGGCAAGATCGTCCGCCGGCACATCCAGCACGCGGACGTCATCCCGTTTGTTGGGGGTAACGACCAGGTTGGTGTTGCGAACCAGAAGTCCGCCCGGACGAAGTTCCTTGCTGAATTTGCGGAAAGAACTGTCATTCATCGCGATCAGCCCGTCAGTCTGCTTCGGCAGCGGGGAGACGATCTCCTCATCGGAGATGATGACAGTACACTTGGCGCTTCCGCCGCGCTGTTCCGGTCCGTAAAGAGGCATGAAGGTAGCATGCTTGTCATCTGCTACCGCAGTGCTGGCCAGCATGATGCCGATGGACATGACGCCCTGTCCGCCTGCGCCGGAGATCAGCAACGAAAATTTCATATTACTTCTCCTCCTTCGGTGTTTTATCCACATACACGCCCAGCGGGAAATACTTGCTGGTCTGCTGCTCGATGAAATCAAGGGTCTTGATCGGACTCATATGCCAGTTGGTCGGGCAGTTCGTCAGCAGCTCGACAAAGGAGAATCCATATCCTTTCGCCTGATTTTCCATCGCCTTCTTGATGCCGGCTTTGGCCTTGCGGATATTGGCAGGGCTGTTCAGTGCAAAACGCGCCACGTAGACCGGAGCTTCCATCTCCTTGATCAGCTCGCACATTTTCAGCGGGTATCCCATGGTATCGGGATCGCGTCCGTAGATACAGGTGGTGGATTTCTGGCCGATCAGTGTAGTCGGTGCCATCTGTCCGCCGGTCATGCCATAGGTGGCGTTGTTCGCAAAGAAGATCGTGATGTGTTCGCCGCGGTTCGCCGCCATGAGGATCTCGGAAAGGCCGATGGACCCCAGGTCGCCGTCACCCTGATAGGCAAATACCATGCAGTCCGGGCGGCACCGCTTGATGCCGGTGGCGACTGCGGGAGCGCGGCCGTGCGCGGCTGTGATCATATCCAGCTTCCAGTAGAGGCTGTTCATCGTGGAACAGCCGACGGGAAGGACGTTGATGACGTGATCGGCGATGTCCAGATCATCGATCGCCTCGGCTATCAGTTTTGTTGCCAGCGCATGCATGCAGCCGGGGCAGAATCCGTTGGCAAGGGGTAACAGACAACTTGGTTTCTTATAGACGATCTCTCCTGCCATTACTGTTCACCTCCGATAATTTTCTTGATGTTTTCCAGCGTGGTCTCATCATCCAGAAGGATGCCTCCGCTGCGGCCGTATTCGTAGACCGGGCAGCGGCGTGCCACCTGAAGCTCGATGTCCTCACGCATCTGTGACGGAATGGACATCTCAATGTCGATGATCCCCTTCACCCGGCTGTAGTCCAGCCGGTCGATGGATTTCTTGGGGAACGGGAACAGGGTGATGGGTCGGATCATGCCGATCTTGACGCCTTCCTCCCGGAGCCGGTTGATGCATTCCTTCGCCACGCGGGAAGAGATCCCGTAGGAAACGATGATCCATTCGGCGTCTTCCACCAGATACTCCTCGACACGGACGTCCTCTTCTTCCCATCTCTTGACACGGGCCCAGTCGGAGATGTTCTTTTTCTCCAGCCCGGGTTCCGGAAGGATCGGTGTCAGCAGACGGCCGTTGCGCTGCTCGCCGTTATAGCCGATGGACCAGGATGTGCACGGGGACTCCGGCAGCTCACGGAATTCCGGAAGTTCCACTTCCTCATACATGGTCCCCAGGCAGCCGTCCATCAGGAACAGGACCGGGTTGCGGTCCCGGTAGGCAAGATCGGGAGCGATCTGCATGAGATCCACCGCTTCCTGGATGGTATTCGGTGCCAGAACGATCATCTTAAAGCCTCCGTGTCCGGATGCTTTGGTCGCCTGCCAGTAATCCTGCTGCGCCGGCTGAATGGAGCCCAGGCCCGGACCGCCGCGCTGCATATTGACGATGATGGCCGGCAGATTGCACGCTGCAAGATAGGATATTCCTTCGGATTTCAGGGAGATACCGGGGCTGGAAGATCCGGTCATTGCCAGCACGCCGGTGGCGGCGGCACCGTAGACCATATTGATCGCTGCCACTTCACTTTCGCCCTGTACGAATGTCCCACCGACTTCATCCAGTCTCCAGGAAAGATATTCCGGAAGTTCGGACTGCGGAGTGATGGGATAGCCTGAGAAGAAACGGACACCGGCACGGACAGCCGCTTCCCCTAAGGCTTCATTGCCTTTCATAAACTGTTTTGCCATGCCTTATCCCTCCTTCACCAGATAGATCGCCGCTTCCGGACACACCAGTGCGCATGTTCCGCATCCGATACAGTTTTCCAGATCAACGACCGGATAGAAGTGGCCTTTTTTGTTGCGGGTATCGCTGAATTTCATGACCTTTTTGGGGCAGAAATGCACACAGTATCCGCAGGTCTTGCAGGAGTTCTCCTGCACTTGTGGTTTGTTCATGTGTTTCATTCACCTCTGTTTATTTCTGTATTCTGTTATTTGTCGTCCTCATACTGTTTGTCGTAATTTGCCTGCATGATGGTCACGAGTTTGGTGATCAGGTCACAGGTCGGGCATGGGATGCCGTACTTCTTTCCCCGTTTTACGATGGCTCCGTTGAGCACATCGATCTCCGTCTGGCGCCGGAACATGAGCATGTCCTGTGCCATGGACGGGAAGTAGTCCGTGATTCCTTCGGATGCTTCGCTCTGAAGTTCCTTGACAAAACTCGGAACAGTAAATGGAACACCGTCTGCGTTTGCCACTTTGATCGCTTCCGAAATGATCCCCACCACCGTCGCCATGCCGTGCGGATTTGCCAGGATATCCTTGACTTTCAGACGGGTCAGCGCACTCAGCGGGTTAAACACGCTGTTGACGATGGCCTTGCGCCATACCAGCGGCTTGACATCCTCCTGAAAGACCGCATAGCATCCGCCGTCGTTAAAGCATTTTTCCAGATGTTTTCCCACCGCATCGGTGGCCGGTCCGTTTTCCACGGCACCGAAATTCATCTGTACACCGTCGATGGGAGACGAGATGCATTT
The DNA here is from genome assembly GCA_904501855.1 of Oscillospiraceae bacterium. Taxonomy (GTDB): domain Bacteria; phylum Bacillota; class Clostridia; order Oscillospirales; family Oscillospiraceae; genus UBA2922. Next base: position 6,500 of record CAJGCI010000065.1, read on the forward strand.
TCCCGGGCCGTCCAGTGCCGTTCCGATGACACCGGATCCGTACATGACATGCTGCGGATCCGCTTTGGCAAGAAGGATGTCTTCGTTGCCAAGGCCGTTCATCAGAGAGACCAGAACGGTGTTTTCGCCGATACAGGGCTCTGCCGTTTTCAGTGCGTCCTTGGCCTGTGTGGCTTTCGTCATGAAGATGACCACATCCATGATGCCGATATCGTCGGCATTCAGTGCCGTCTTGAAACCGGTAAGATGATATGTCTCATCCGGATAGATCACGAAGGTCATTCCATCCTTCGCCACTTTCTCCATGTGTTCCCGATACGGATCCACCAGCGTGATATCCGCACCGCCCTTCCGCAGATAGGAAGCAAATACGCTGCCCGCTGCTCCGGAACCGATCATTGCGATTTTCATTGGTTAACTCCCCCTTTTCCTCCATGGTTCTTTTTTATTTCCCGACTGCACGGCCCTCTGTGCCTCAGCGGCCGGCGATCGATTCGTTTCGTTTTTTCCTGTCCGGTGATGTTCTCAGAGCATCAGTCCCGCCTTCTTCGCCTGGGAAGTCAGTTCCTCCCGGAAGTCCGGATGGGCGATGGCGATGAGCCGTTTCGCACGCTCATCGATGGGCTGGTTCTGAATATCCGCCAGTCCGAACTCCGTGACCACGTACTGCACATCCGACCGCAGTGTGGTGACACTGGCTCCCAGAGGCAGCGTCAGACTGATTTTCGAATGAAGATTTCCTTCCTTGTCCGTCCGTGTGGACGGCATGGCGATAAAGGACTGGCCGCCTTCCGACCAGTGCGCTCCCTTTACGAAGTCATACTGTCCGCCGGTGCCGGAGTACTGGCGCTGCCCGATACTCTCGGCGCAGATCTGGCCGGTGAGATCCACCTCCATGGCCGCGTTGATGGATACCACCTTGTCGTTCTGGCAGATCACTCTGGGATCGTTCACATAGGCAAACGCCCGGGAAAGCAGATCCTTCCGGTTGTTCATAAAGTCATAGAGGCGCTGCGGTCCGGCGGCAAAACCGAAGACGGTCTTTCCGGGATACAGTTTTTTCCGGCTGTTGTCTACGGCGCCGCATTCGATCAGGTCGACCATGGCCTCCACGAACATCTCCGTATGGATGCCCAGATGTTTCTTGTCTCTCAGAAACGTCCCTACCGCAGTGCCGAGGTTTCCGATCCCCAGCTGGATGCAGGAACCGTCCTCCACCCGTTCGCAGATATATCCCGCGATCTTCTCTTCCACCTCACCCGGCGTGGATGACTTCAGGGGATAAAGGTCCGCGGATGCCTCCGTATAGTAGTCCACACGGTCGGCGGGGATCATCGTCCCTTCGCCGGGCACGAAAGGCACGCGGTCATTGATCTGGGCGATCACCAGCATGTCATCCGTGATCACATCGGCAGGCAGCGGGCACACGCCCTGACTGAGCATCCCGTTCTCATCCGGTCCGGTCACCTGAAGGATGATCACATCCGGCTTGTGGTTATGGATGCGGTCAAAGGACATATCCGACAGATGGATCGGCTGATAAAAAAGATTGGGCTTGAACCGCATGCTCAGTCGTTCCACCGGACCGAGGAACCAGTTCTTAACCGTTATTTTTTCGTTGTACGGCGGGATATATGCCTTGATCGGGTTCGCCACCATGGCAAGATACAGCGTGAACCCCTCCTTCGTCCCTTTGGTTATGGCATCCAGCAGCTGATAGGGCACTCCGATGCCCATGCTGCCGCAGACGATGGCGCCGGGCTTGACAAGTGATGCCGCCTCCTCCATGGAGATAAACCGATCTGCATACTGCTCTCTCAAGTTCATTTCCTTCTCCTCCGTAATCATGATCAAAAATACGAAAAAAATGAACATTTTTGCATTTTTGTCCATAGTTTTCCCTAATTTAAGTATAATTTTTTCGTTTTTTCAGCGTCAAAAAATAAACCGAATCCAGTTTGTGAACGGATTCGGTTCTTTTTTTAGTACACTATTCAGGCCGCAGACTCATCCCCGTTCCTTTTTTGAAACGGATTTCCTGTTTTGGTATTGTAAAATCAGAAAGGATGCCTCGCGGTTTCCCTTTTGGGTTGCTGAAAATAAGCATGGTTTTTTGTGTATTGCGTCCAAAAAAGTGTCATGATAAGCTAAAGACGAACCATATCCATTGATTGCCGAGCGTTCCCCCAAGTCGGCTCTCAAACGACAAGCAAGAATCACCATCCGTTTTTCTTGCCTCATCTGCCTAAGGAGGGGATTATCATGCCGGAAGAGCTTCAGGAAAGTATTTTTAATCCGGAAACGATCGCGCACTATCAGAAGAGCAATCCGTTCAAAAAGCTGCATGCCATCGTCTATGAAGTACTGGAAAACGCCATCATCACCTGTACCATTCCCCCCGGAACCCGCATCAGTTCCACACAGATCGCCGAACAGTTTAAGATAAGCCGCACGCCCGTGGAAGATGCCATCCTGCGGCTCAGGGAGTCCGGTCTGCTGTGCACACGTCCCGGGAAAAAGGGGCTCTATACCATTTCCAGCACCGAAACGATGTTTGACATTTCTCTCAGTGATCTGTTTGAGGCGCGCACCGCCATAGAATGCCGAGCTGCCTACCGGTGCGCACAGTACAACTTTGATGTGGACCTTGCCAAACTGAAGGCGCTGGCCAATATGTACTATTATTCTTTCGAGAAGAACTATTTCCAGAAGTATGCCCTGATCGATCACAATTTTCATAAGTTCATCGTAAAGTCCTGCGGGAACCCGGCACTGGAATCCATGTTCAATACCATCGAAAAGCAGAGCCGGTACTATTCGATCCGGAGCCAGGCCTATATCCAGCAGCTCAGCGGTGAAAGCAGTCTGAAAGTGATCTCACGGCAGCACATGAACATTTACCAGGCCATCGAATCCGGTTCTCCGGAGATGGCAGAACATGCGATGCGTGAACATCTGAACTATGGTCTGATGATGTGTATGCGTTACCGGGATGTGGACAAATCTCCGTAACGAAAACTGATCCGTTCCTCTCTCCTGCCGGTTCCGGCAGATGCATCTGCTCTCTGCCTTATGCTGACTTCCTCTTCCGGAACCGCAGTATCCTTAAAGTCTCCCTGTTCTCCAGGGAGACTTTTTTCGCATATGCCGTACGGAAGCGTCCTGACAGGTACTATTCCGCGCCTCTTTCGTTGACACCGGCAGAAAATATTGGTAAAGTATTAACAGGTCTTAAAACACCGGCTGCTCACGCCGGCGAAATCATTATAAAAAGGGGTAACATCATGGCAATCAAACATTTTGAACATCCTTGCACCGTACACTTTATGGGTTCTCATCCCGGCACCTTCAACATCGACCGCGATGACGAAGCCATGACCATCAAGGGCGAAGCCATCGTAAAGATCATCAAAAACATCCACTATCCGTTCGAGACCGGCATCTATGAGCCGCACGAGGACGGCAGTGTCCACTACAACGCCAAGCTGAAGAGCGCATTCGGCAACGGTACTCTGGACGCCGACTTCGACATCGACAAGGACGGCAACATCTCCGGTGGTGCCAAAGGCATCCTGACCTGGGACGGCAAAGCCACCAACTGGCAGTAAGAACAGCCCATAACAAGCCC
>CAJGCI010000066.1 GCA_904501855.1 Oscillospiraceae bacterium
ATCCTCACGGATTTCCTCATCACCGCCTTCGATATGTTCGTGCTGCCGCTGACGCTCATCAACGTGTCCTCCCGTCTGTCCATGATCCACCGGGAGATCCTGCGGGCGCGTAAATAGTCGGGGAACGGACGAAAAAAACGATAAAAATGTGGTCATGACCACATACAGGAGCAATCCCGTCTGATACAATGACAGCGTCAATAAGAATGCTGCTCCGGCGGAACGGGCCGGGAGGAAGGAAGAGATACTATGCTGAGAAAGATCATCGTCATTGACGAAGAGCGCTGCAACGGCTGCGGCCTGTGCGCCGATGCCTGCCATGAGGGCGCCATCGATATCGTGGACGGGAAAGCGAAACTGATGCGGGAACACTTCTGCGACGGTCTGGGAGACTGTCTGCCGGCGTGTCCCATGAACGCCATCTCCTTCGAGATGCGGGAAGCACCGGGATACGACGAACAGGCGGTGCTGGAAGCCAAACGGAAAAAGACGGAAAAGACCCTGCAGGCGGCGGAGGGGGAGGCCCCCAATGCCTTGGACAACTGGCCGGTGCAGCTGTTTCTGGTGAGCAGTTCCTCTCCCGTGTTCCACAACTGCGACCTGCTCATCGCCGCGGACTGCACGGCCTACGCCTACGGCAACTTCCACCGGGATTTCGTGGCGGGACGCACCACCGTCATCGGATGCCCCAAACAGCATGAGCACGATCTGTCGGAAAAACTGACGCAGATCCTGAAGGAGAACGAGATCCGCTCCATCACCGTGGCAAGGATGTTCGTACCCTGCTGCGGAGGACTGGAATACGCGGTGTACAATGCCCTGGCGGAGTCCGGCAAGGACATTCCGCTGAAGGTGGTCACCATCGGTGCCGACGGCGCCCGGCTGTCGGAGGAGGAAACCGGAAAATAAAATATAACGACAGAAAACAAAAAGGACTGGCCGTCACATTTCGTGACGGCCAGTCCCGTTTGTTTCTTTGATTATTCGGCCGCTTCCTTCTCCAGCTGGACATAATCCACTTTGCCGCTGGCAGTGCGGGGCATGATACCGATGATCCGGATGAATTCCGGTTCATAATAATCCGGAAGATTGTCCGCGATCAGGGACCGGACGCGCGCGATCAGATCCTCGTCGGATTCGGAAGATCCCTCTGCGCGGGTCAGGAACACTGCAGGAACGTGGCCACGGTTCGGATGGGGCAGCGCGATGACGCCGCAGCGCTCCACGCCGGGATCGGTGTTGACGAGATCCTCCACCCGTGCGGGGAAGAATTTCATGGCTCCGTTTTCGGGGGTGATGCAGATGTAGATGCGTTTCAGCTTTCCTTTGAAAAACAGGAACCCGTCTTCATCCATGCATCCCAGGTCTCCCGTGTGGACCCAGCGGTCTCCGTTTTCATCCACTTCGATCATTTCCCGGGTGGCTTCCTCATTCTTGTAATAGCCCAGCATGGCACAGGGAGTGCAGAAGCAGATCTCGCCCACTTCGCCCAGAGGCAGTTCCTCGCCGGAGTCCTCATCCACGATCTTGACATTGGTCTTGGGAAGAGGAAGGCCGAGGCTGTCTTTTTTGTACAGCTTGTTGCTGTTGGCACAGGTGCTGGAAGCCACTTCGCTCATGCCGTATCCGCTGCAGAATTTCACATATTCCGGTGCGTTGTGTTCCTTCAGGAACTGATTGAGTTCCGCTTCCCGCTCCGGGGACAGGGATTCCCCGCCGCCGGTGAAGTTCACCAGACCGGACAGGTCTCCGGTGGTCTGCTTTATGATCTCTTCCACCATGCTGGCGGCGCCGGCAAAGTGGTTGGGTTTCAGACGGTTGAATTCCCCGCCGATCTCCACGGGATCCATGGAGAGCCAAAGAGTGGACTCAATTCCCATGGAAGCGGCAAGCTGCAGCATGCCGGTGCCGTAGGCCAGAAACGTGGGGAGGATGTCCAGATAGGTCTCACCCCGGTGAAACAGCATCTCACAGTGGGTGTACTGCTCCACCATGGCGTTGATGTTGTGGGAGGACAGCACCACGCCCTTGGGCTCTCCGGTGGTGCCGCTGGTGTAGACGATGACGGCAGGAGCGTGGGCATCCACGGCCGCCTCCGGAAGGGGCTCGTCTTCCGCCGCTTCCACAAACTGCGCGTAGGTGGGATAGGGATTTTCCGGGACGGGGTTCTGTGCCCGGTATCCGGTGCGCACCGGTTCCGCCATGGAGTCGGAGACGGGAAGGGTCACGACGGTGACGTCTTTCGGAAGTCCGGCGGCCATGACCGCCTGCACGGCCTTGTCCATGATGAAGTATACCCGGGACCCCGTCATTGCCTGACCCTGCCGGACCTCCGCGGGCGGCAGCGTGACATAGACCATGTTGGCCACTGCACCGAGATAGCTGACGGCGTAATAGAGATAGATGGTCTCCGGGGTGTGCATGGACTGGATGGTCACCAGATCACCGGCCTTCACGCCGGCCTTTTTCAGCGCGCGGGCGGCACGCCGGATCTCCTGAAACAGCGTTCCGTAGGTGATGGCGTTGCCGTAATAGCGGTAGACCACACTGTCGGGATAATCCTTGTTCTTCTCTTCGATATACCGGAACAGGGTCCGTTCCGGGATCTCCATGCTCACGGCCTCGGGGGAATAGTGTCGCAGCCACGGCCGTTCCACGGAAGGGAAGATCGGAGTAGAGATGTTTTCTTTCATGGGGGGCTCCTTCCAATTCTTTCATCTTTCAGTATATTCTTAATAAATCTTAAGAGTCATAAAGCATATTATGGTAAACTATATCATAGCATGTTTTCCATTTTTTTCAAGTTGAAAACCGCAGTAACATTAATGGGAATGCGGTCCGGAGCGCCTTTCCGGGCAAAAACAGCCGGAAAGAGGGATTTTTGACCGGAAGGGGATGTGTTATAATGGCCACAGAAAAGAAAAAGAGGGCGACCTCTTTATCGGATAAGGAGTGTCTGTTATGGAAAACAGTACGAAGATCCGCGTCATTATATGCGCGGGACTCATCATCCTGTCCATGGTTCTGGGCTTCATCCTGTCGCCCCGGGCGATGAACAACGATACCTCTTCCGCGACCTATCTTACGGACAAGCGCACGGAGGTGCTGGAACTGGCAGCGGCCTCCGCGGCCTCCAGCGTGGCCATCACCGCGCTGCCGGGAGACGCCGGCACCCCCATCGCCGAGGAACTGGCCCGGCTGTCCGGCTACTTCACCGTCATCCTCACCGCCATCTATTTTGAAAAGTTCCTGGCGGCAGTGGCAGGCACCGCGGCGCTGAAGTTCCTCATACCCTTTGCGCTTCTGTGCATTATCCTGGGCATATGGAAACTGGGCGACCGCATGCAGCGGGCCGGGGAGAAACTGCTCATCTTCGGGCTGGTGCTCCTGCTGGTGGTGCCCTTCAGCGTAAAGCTCTCCCAGGCCGTGGAGAAGAACATCCTGGCGCCCTCCGAAGCGGAGACGGAACAGGTGGCGGAGGAGTATCTCCCCGCGGAGACCACCCCGGTCCCGGAGGAGAGCAAGAAGCCGGAGACCGCGCAGGACATCGTGTCCGTGATCACCGGATTCATCACCGACACCGCGGAGAACATCGCCCAGACCGCCAGTGACGCCGCGGATACCGTGACTGGAGCAGTAAGCGAGAAGATCGAGGCAGGGAAGGACCTTTTGAACCGGCTGGTGGATCAGATCGCAGCCCTCATCATCACTTCCTGTGTCATCCCCATCGCGGTGCTTCTGGTGCTCATCTGGGTGCTGAAGATCCTGTTTTCCGTGGATATCAAGATGCCGGACCGCGCCATGATGCGCCGGCGTTAATAAAGGAGGAGCGACTATGGATCTTATGGAAGCCATCCGGGCGCGTCATTCCGTCCGGAACTATACCGACCGTCCCATCGAAGGGGAGGTGCTGAAGGTCCTGGAGGAGGAGATCGCCGCCTGTAACCGGGAGGCGGGACTCCATATCCAGCTGGTGCGGGACGAGCCCCGTGCCTTTGACAGCACCCTGGCCCACTACGGCAGCTTCACCGGTGTGCGGAACTATCTGGCCATGATCGGTCCCAAGGACGGGGATCTGATGGAAAAATGCGGCTACTACGGAGAGCGCATCGTGCTCAAAGCCCAGATGCTGGGCCTCAACACCTGCTGGGTGGCCCTCACCTTCAAAAAGATCCCGGACGCCTACGTGGTGGGACCGGGAGAGAAACTGGGGATCGTCATCGCCATCGGTTACGGTGAACATGAGGGAAAGCCCCGGAAGTCCAAAACGGCGGAGGCCGTTTCCAATATGACGGAAGATTCTCCGGAATGGTTCCGTAACGGCGTGGAGGCGGCACTGCTGGCTCCCACCGCCACCAATCAGCAGAAGTTCACCCTGCACCGGGAGGGGGATACCGTGTCCCTCCGGAAAGGGATCGGCCCCTATGCCGCCTGTGATCTGGGCATCGTCCGGTATCACTTCGAGATCGGAGCGGGAAAAGAGAATTTCCGCTGGAAATGAAACCGAATATGCAAAAAAAGAGAGATGACCACCAGATCGGGTCATCTCTCTTTTTTGGTCCGTGGTTCAGGCCACGGACTCGCTGTTTACCGGGAAGGTGAAGTAGGTGTCGGTATAGGGCTCATCTTCCAGAGTGAAGTGCCACCATTCCTCCTCCAGCGGTTTGAAGCCGTGGGCCATCATGGCATCCCGCAGGATCATGCGGTTGGCATACTGCTCTTCGGTGATCCCGGTATAGTCGGGATGAGACAGTTCCCCGAAGAAATCAAAGGTGCCGCCCATGTCCACTTCCTTTTCCGTGCGCATGTCGAACAGCGTCAGATCTACGGTGCTGCCGCGGCTGTGTCCGGAGTGTTCCGCGATATAGCCCTGGGGGAACAGGACGTCCTTCTCCAGATCCGGATAGAAATATTCCTTCATCCGGGTGTCATCCGTGTCCTTTGCCCATTCCACGAAGTTCGTCACCGCCTCCTGGGGACGGTAGGCGTCGTAGATCTTCAGACGGTAGCCCTTCTGCATCAGTTCGTCGCTCACTTCCTTCAGTGCAGCGGCAGCTTCTTTGGTCAGAAGAGCCACCGGCTCCTCGTATCCCTCGATGCGGTCGCCCACGAAGTTGTAGGTGGAATAGTACCGGATCTCCAGAATGGCGTCCGGCACCGCCTCGCTGAGGAGGACGAAATCCGAAGCGTCATCGGACTCGATGACATCGGATGAACTCTCCGGCTCGGCCTTTCCGCATCCGCTGACAAAGCAGCACAGGATCATGGCTGCGGCAAGCAGCAGGACGATCCATCTTCTGTTGTGTGTTTTCATCATACACCTCCATTTGAATGATCTGGAGTTTCTCTCCGTTGGATGGGTTGATTCTATCAGAAATCTTTTTCGTTTGGCAATTGTTTCCATCATTTCGGGAAGGCCACAGCATCGGTATACAGCTCCTGCAGAAGAGAAATGAACTCTGTCACCTCCGGTCGGGCATCCTCCCGGTGGGAACACAGCACACAGGAGAAATGCTCCTCGCAGTCGTAGGGGATCCAGGCGAACTGTCCGCTGTGATCGTTCAGAAATCCCGGGGCCAGACAGATGCCTTTTTCCGCCGCCACGTGAGTCAGAGTGGTGTCGTGATCGGGACTGTTGAAATAATCGATCCGTCCCGTCTCCATGAGGCGGTGCTGCACACTGCGCAGCGCCGGGGGAGAACCGCCTCCCACCATCAGGGTCCGGCCGTAGAGATCCTCCTGCCGGATGAGATCCTTCTCTGCCAGAGGATCGTCCCGCCGGGCGATGAGATAGATGCGGCTGTCAAACAGGTCATGCACCCGGATCCCCGGGACCTGCGCCGTCTGTTCCTTCAGGGCAAAGACGATGTCCGCCTGATGGGAAAGAAAGGTCTCCATGCTGTTTTCGTACTGGAACACCGGCTGGATCTGGATCTCCGGACACCGCTCCGAAAACTGACGGATGGCCTCCGGCAGAAAATATACCGCCTGGCGCACCATCATGACGACGGAGATGCTGTCCCGGTACCGGGCGCTGAAGTTCTGTCCCTGCTCCACGGCCCGCTTCAGATCCTCACGCATGCCGGTGAGGAAACCGATGAACTGGGCCCCCGCCGGGGTGAGGGAGGCGCCTTTTCCGCTGCGCTCGAAGAGGGTGAATCCGATCTCCTCCTCCAGCAGACGGATCTGATAGGAGAAGGTGGGCTGGCTGACGAACAGGTTCTCCGCCGCCCGGCTGAAATTCAGGGTATGGGCCAGCTCAATGCAGTAATCGATTTGTTTGGTGGTCATGATACCGCCTCCGAATTATTTAATAATTAAATCAAGTATACAGTATTTCGATTGGACTTTACAATAGCGTGGAGCGATAATAGGGACAGAAAGAGAAACCGAAACCACCAATCGGACGAATAACCAGGAGGAACACACCATGTCCAGAACACTGATCGCTTTTTATTCCAGAGCAGACGAGAACTACTTCGGCGGCGCCATGCGCTATGTCAGCGTGGGAAACACGGAGATCGTATGCGATCTCATGAAGGATATGATCGACGCCGATACCTTTAAGATCGAGATGGCAGAGCCCTACTCTCCCGTTTATATGACCTGCATCGACCAGGCCAAGGAAGACCTTCGCAATGATGCCCGTCCGGCATTGAAAGCCATCCCGGAGAGCATTGCGGAGTACGACACCATCGTGCTGGCCTACCCCAACTACTGGGGCACCATGCCCATGGCGGTGCGCACTTTCCTGGATCACTTCGATTTCACCGGCAAGACCGTCCTGCCACTGTGCACCAATGAGGGCAGCGGCATGGGTTCCAGCGAGCGGGATCTGAAGAAGATGCTCTCCGGCGCGGAAGTACGACGCGGCCTTTCCGTCACCGGCAGCCGCGCCGCCCAGTCCGGCAGCGAGGTTCGCCGCTGGCTGAAGGACAACGGACTGGAGGCGTGATCATGGAATACAAACTCGGATATGTATATGAACTGATGGAGCAGGGAGGCCCCACGGACGTGCAGGAGCCCTACTTCAAAGAGGCAGTGGACGAGATGATGCGGGCACGGGTACTGTGCGCCAGGGCCAACGCCAAGATGCCGGACGATCCCAGCTACGTGGAGGATCTGGAGGAGCTGTTCGGCCGGAAGCTGGACGACGTGCGCATCCTCACTCCCTTCATCTGCGATTTCGGCAACCGGGTGAAGTTCGGCAAGGGCGTGTTCATCAACCACTCCGCCATCCTCTCCGCCTCCGGCGGCATCGAGTTCGAAGACGGCTCCATGGCCGCTCCGGGACTGCGCATTGCCACCATCAACCACGATATGAATGAGCGCCACCGCATCTACACCTACGGCAAGGTGCTGGTGAAGAAGAACGCCTGGATCGGCATGAACGTCACCATCTGCCCGGGAGTCACCATCGGGGAGTACGCCGTGGTTGCCGCGGGGGCCGTGGTCACGAAGGACGTGCCGGACTATGCCGTGGTGGGAGGAGTCCCCGCCAAGGTCATCCGGTATCTTGACCCAAAAGAGCAGAAAGAATAACATATGGATGAAATGGAACGGATCCGCCAGGTCTATCGGGACTACTGGCAGGGAATGATCGCCGGGGATGCCCATGCACTGCGTCAGCTCATGGCGGAGGACTACACCCTCCGGCATATGACGGGCGTGTCCCAGACGAAGGAAGAATTCCTCCTGGGACTGGCAGACGGCACCTTCCGCTACTTCACGGCGGAGCATGAGCGCATCGACGTCACGCTTCACGGAGACACCGCGGAGATGACAGGGTGCAGCCGGGTGCTGGCGGCGGTATACGGCGGCGGAAAACACTTGTGGCGGCTGCGGGGAGATTTCACCCTGCGGCGGGAAGAGGGGACATGGAAACTGACCTCCTCCCGGGCCTCCACCTACTGAGACCGGACGAAAAGCACAAGGAGGAAGAACGATGCTCAAAAGCAGACTGGGATTCGGGATGATGCGTCTTCCCGTGAAAAACGGAGATCCCACCGATTTTGATTACGAACAGCTCAACGCCATGGTGGATGCCTTCATGGAAGCGGGCTATACCTATTTCGATACCAGCTACGTGTATCACAACGGAAAAAGTGAAGAGGCCGTGCGAAAGGCCGTGGTGGAACGCCATCCACGGGACTCCTTCACCGTGGCCACCAAATTTCCCACCTTTATTCTGCAGGAGGAAGGACAGATCGAGACCATCTTCGAAGAGCAGAGAAGAAATCTCGGTGTGGAGACCATCGACTACTATCTGCTGCACAACATCCAGACCGTGTACTACGACGGCGTGGACGGCAAGGGCGGCGTGGTGAAGACCTGCCACCTGTTCGACCACGCGAAAAAGTGGCTGGAGGACGGAAAGATCCGCCATCTTGGTTTTTCCTTCCACTCCTCCGCCAAGCTCCTGGACCGGGTCCTTGCGGAGCATCCGGAAGTGGAGTTCGTGCAGATCCCATTCAACTACATCGACTGTGAGAGCCAGCTGGTGCAGGCCATGGACGCCTATGAGGTGATCCGGAAGCACGGCAAACAGGCCGTCTTCATGGAGCCGGTAAAGGGCGGCGGTCTGGCCATGATGCCGGAGGAGGCAGCGGACATGCTCCGGAAGATGGATCCCGAAGCATCCATCGCCTCCTGGGCCATCCGGTATGCCGGAAGCTTTGAGGGCGTCATCTGCAACCTCTCCGGCATGTCCACACTGGAACAGGTAAAGGACAACATCCGTACCGTACAGACCCTGGAGCCTCTTACGGAAGAGGAGAAGAAGGCTCTGCATGATGTGGTGGAAGTCTACAAAAACGCAGGTCCCGTGGGTGCCGATCTGTCCCGGTTCGAGGGAGCGGTCCTGCACGGAGTACCCGTGTCCGCCATCATGGAAGCCTACAACATGGTGCAGCTGCAGCCGGATCCGGGATTCTCCGATGACAACAACTATCTGAAAAATGCCATCATGGAGGAGAGCCATCGGAACTTTGCCGACGATCTGCCCCGTGAGACCATCCTGCTGAAGGACGGAACGGATGCCACGGAGGAAGTTTACAAGGCCTATGAGTGGCTGCGAGCCAATACCTTCTAATCCCCAATCAGCACAAAAAACTGCCCGGCCGGTTTCGGTCCGGGCAGTTTCTGTATAGTGCTGTCAATACGTTTTAACACGTAAAATATTACCTCTTATATTTGATTATGCATTTAACACGTAAAATATTGCATTTTAAATTCTGCTGTTGTATACTGGCTTTGACGAAAGAAATGGTCGGCGATACAAAACATGCTATGACGGGGTGATCATCTTGAAGATAACCTTTTATTCATCGACAAATGAAGTGCTGAAGGAACTGGGCAGTCGGATCAAAGCGGCACGAATCGCAGCGCAGACAACGCAAAAAGAAATGGCAGAGCGCACCAATCTCTCACAGAAAACGATCAGCAATCTTGAGAATGGAAAGGATGTCTCCTTTTCTACCGTTATTGAAGTTCTCCGTGAACTGGGTCAACTGCAGAGTCTGGAAATCATGATCCCCGAACAGGGGATCCGACCCAGCCAGATCGTGAAATACGGAAAGCAGCCGGAACGTGTCAGAAGCCGTACCAATACAAAACCTGAAGCCGATTCCGGATGGAAGTGGGGCGATGAACAGTGACCGCAGCGGAAGTGATGTTGTGGGGAACAAGGATCGGGACGGTCGTCTTTGATGAGACAGACGGACTCGGGTCGTTCGAATATGATTCGGATTTCCTTTCATCCGGAATTGAGGTCGCACCCATTGCGATGCCGCTTTCCCGGCAGGTGTATCGGTTTCCGCAACTGTCGCGACAGAGCTTTCATGGCCTGCCCGGACTGCTGTCCGACAGCATTCCGGATAAATTCGGCAATGCAGTCATCAATGCCTGGCTGGTCCGGCAGGGAAGAAGTCCGGAATCATTCGACCCGGTAGAACGGCTTTGTTATACCGGCAACCGGGGGATGGGGGCGCTGGAATTTCTGCCGGCACGAGGGCCGCAGGATTCCGGGGCAGAGAGCATCCATATCGACAAACTGGTGCATCTG